>URHE01000101.1 GCA_900547595.1 uncultured Desulfovibrio sp. | reverse complement strand
AGCCGATGCCGCCGCGGCCCGAGGCCGCGCCGACGGACGCTTGTCCCCGGCAATTGCCGCCTTTTCGTTGCCGGCGGCCTTCTTCTGCGCGGGCTGGGCCGCGCCCGCGCACGGGGGCGTCGCGCTCCCCACAGCCAGCAGGGCGGCCAGAACCAGAACGCCGGGGCGCGGGACGCGGCGGAGGGCAGCGCGGAAAACTCCCGCTAAGGGCCGGATACTCTTCATGGGCGCGGAGCACTGGATCATGGTCGGTCTTTCCTGCCGGCGCCCGCTCCCCGCCCGGGGCAGCCGAGGCGCATGAAATCCGTTTCCGGGAGAGAGGTCAGGCGGCTGTCCGGCACCAGAACATGCCCCGGCCAGTCGCGGATGACGGCGTCGATCCTTTCCATATCCACAAAGGCGAGCAGGGCCGGCCAGCGGTCGGCCATGCGCCGGAGGATGCGCGCATAGGTTACTTCGCCGCCGTGAAAGCCGTCAATGAATTCGCAGTCGCCCGAGGCGAAGGCGCGCGGGTCCGTGCAGTCGAGCGCATCGATGCCCCGCGCCGCGAGCGCTTCGCGCAGGCGGAAGAGATGCGGCCACGCCTCGGGCGTCCGGCGCATGGCCTCCAGCACCCGGCCGGAGAGCGGCGCGATAAAGACAAAGGTCTGGATGCCCCGCGCGCGCAGCCGGCACCATATCTCGGCCAGGGCGTCCAGATGTGCTTCGCTCGGCCCCTCCTGCCCGGGCCGCGCCCTGAAAAACGCTCTGGAGCCCTGCGCCACCTGGGCGAGGGTGTCGCGGAACTGGAAGTCCAGCGGCGGCTTTTGCCCGGTGGCTTCCGCCGTGGCGTACCACGAGCCGTCCGGCCCGAAGCCGTCATCCGTCTGCTGGGCCATGATGCCGAAGCGGTCATCCCGGAATCCGGCCCCGGCCAGGCCGAGCAGCGGCGCGGCCAGCTCGCGGAACGAAATCTTGCCTTCCAGCAGCCATTGCCACGGCTTTTTCAGGCTGGCAACGCCATAGTTGTAGGAACCGGCGGTGGGGGGCACCTCCCTGAAGGGCTCCGCCTCCCACTGGGGCAGAAACCACCAGAAATCCAGCCCCAGAATGACCGCCCGGGGCCTGTGCAGGCGCAGCATGGCGTCCACAGTGGAACGCAGCACCGCCAGATTGCCCGCCACGCCGCCCATGTTGCAAAACGGCCTGCGGAACCAGGCCCCCCGAAACTGCATGACGCGCGAGGAGCCGATGGCGGCGATGTCCGGCCTGAGCGCGGCATAGAGGCGCAGCTTGTAGTCCACAAAATCCTGCGAAACGCCGGAACCGAACAGGGCGAACCTGCCGGCGGCCTGGGCGGCCACGGCGCGCTCCACCGCCACGTCGCCGCTGGCGTGGAGCCACCAGGCGGCATAGGGCGCCAGAACCAGCAGCCCCGCCAGCCCCAGGAGCAGCAGCGTGAGGAAGTAGCGCCGCAGCCACGCGGCTGCCGCTTCAGGCGGCGTGCGCCGCGCTTCCGGGTCAGGGGGCAGGGATGCGCGCATGATTTTCCGCCTAGAACTGGAAATAGAGAAAAACCGTTTCCCGCGAGGCCAGCACCAGAGAAACAAAGGTCAGCACGGCCAGACCCGTGGCCCAGGCGGCGCTTGGCCGCCACCGCAGGCGCGTCCGGGCGCCCTCCGCGCCTGCCGCGCCCGGGCCGTCGCCGAGCAGTTCCTGACTGTTGGGGCAGCACCAGACAATGACCGCGCAGACGGCGAGCAGGGCGAACGGCAGCCAGCCGGCGAAAAAGCGGTTGGGCAGCAGCGCGGCCAGGAGACTGTCCGGCGCGGCAGGATCGAGCCGCGCCAGAAAGCCCGCGAGTCCGGCTCCGGCGTCCGGCGCGGGAAGCGGCGGCCAGACCTCGGGCCCGGCGCCGAACATGGCCGCGTACATGGTGAGCGCGGCGTCGGGGCTGGCGGAGCGAAAGACCACCCAGCACAGATCGATGCACACAAACGTGAGGGCGATGCACAGAAGCCGCGCGGGCGCGCGCGACAGCAGCCGCTCCAGGCGCGTTCCGCGCACGCGCGCGCGGAAGAAATGGTTGACGGAAAGCATGAGGCCGTGCAGGGCGCCCCAGAGGATGAAGGTCCAGCCCGCGCCGTGCCAGGCGCCGCCCAGGAGCATGGTGAGAAAGAGATTGGCGTACTGGCGCGGCCGTCCGCGCCGGTTGCCGCCCAGCGGGATATAGAGAAAATCGCGCAGCCACGCGCCGAGGGTGATGTGCCAGCGCCGCCAGAACTCCACCACGCCCGTGGCCTTGTAGGGCGAGGCGAAATTCTCCGGCAGGCGCAGCCCGAACATGAGCCCCAGGCCCAGCGCCATGTCCGTATAGCCGGAAAAATCGAAATACAGCTGGAAGGTATAGGCCAGCGACCCGAGCCACGCCTCCAGCGCGGACGGCGCGATGCCCGCCCCGGCCGCGTTGAAGACCGCGTCCGCAGAGGCGCCGATGCTGTCCGCCAGCAGGACCTTCTTGCCCAGCCCCAGGGAGAGGAGGGTGAAACCCCGCGCGAGATTTTCGGCGCCGGTCCCGGCAAGCGCGTCCAGTTGCGGGCCCATCTGCCCGTAGCGCACGATGGGCCCGGAAATGACCCAGAAAAAGCAGGAGGTGAACAGCGCGTGCCGCACCAGCCCTTCCGGCGCGACCTCGCGGCGGTAGACGCCCACGAGCCACGCGATCTGGATGAAGGTATAGAACGAGATGCCGAGCGGCAGGCCGGGCGGCGTGAAGGCCCAGTGCGCGCCGCACAGCCGGGCCGCGCTTTCCACAAGAAAGCCCGAATACTTGAACCAGAGCAGGGGCAGCAGGTTGCACGCCAGGGCCGCAACGAGCAGCCTCCGGCGGGAACGCCGCGTCCGCGCGGCCCGGGCGCCCGCTGCTTCCCGCGCATCCGGGGGCAGCCCCTCCGGCGCGGCCAGGGCCGTGCCGAAGGCGTGGTTCATGACGATCATGCCCAGGAGCAGGACGAGAAAGTCCAGACCCCAGAAACCGTAGAACACCAGCGAGAGGAACAGGAGCACGCGCTCCAGCGCCCGGTTGGGCCGCTCCATGCGCGCGGCGGCCTGCCACGCCAGGAGGGCGAGCGGCAAAAAGCAGAAAAGAAAGGCGTAGGAGCTGAACAGCATGGCAGTTCCGCCTGTGGCGTCAAAACCGGCGTCCGGCGTTCAGGCCGCCCCGGCCTCCGGACGCGCATCCGGCGCGGCGGCTTCAGGGGCGTTGCGCGCCCAGGGGGAAAAAGTCCTCAGCCGCCACGCAGAAAATGATCCCCGAGCCCGGCTCCGCGAGGCAGGGCGCGGAGCGCACGGCCGCAAAAATGGCCGGCGCCGCGTCATTGGCCGCAAGCACCAGCAGCACCTCCTTTTCCGGCACGATGGTGATGCCGAAAAAGCCGGCATCCTCTTCCGTGCCCGTGCCGCGCGCCTTGAGAATGGTGCCGCCCCCGGCCCCCGCGTCGCGCGCGGCGGCCATGAGGTCATCCGCGTAGCCCGCGTTGACGATGGCGAAGATGAGCTGATGCCCTGTGCTGTGCTTCATGGCCTCTCCCTGGGGGCGGGCGTCCGCCGCCGGCGCGGGCGCCAGGGCCTGCCGGGCGTTGCGGACAACAGCGGTGACGTCAAGAACAAAGCCGATGCCCGTGGTCTTGCGGCAGACCTCCGGCGAGGCGCGCAACGCGCCGACGATGCCCGGCATCTCGTCCGCCGGGGCGAGGACGAACACGAGGTCCTTTTCCGTGTCCGCCAGACAGAGCAGTTGCAGCAGGCGGTTGCCCACCGCGCCGCGCCCGGTGAGGATACTGCCGCCGCGCGCTCCGGCCCGCCGGGCCACATGCGCCGCACGGTCGCCCGCGCCTCGGCGCACCACGATGACGAGAAGCTTGCCGCCGACTGGCGCCATGGGGTCATTCCACATGCGTGCCCTCCCCGGCCGCCGGGGCCGTTGCCTCCGGGCGGGCGGAAGCCGCGGGCCGCCGCAACGCGCGCCCGTAGAGGATGCCGAGCGCCTGGATGGCGATGAGCGGCGTCATGGCGATGAGCGCAATGACGCCGAAGGCGTCGGTGATGGGATTGCCGCCCAGGCCGCCGGAAGCGCCCAGGGTGAAGGCCAGGATGAAGGTGGAGGCCATGGGCCCCGAGGCCACGCCCCCGGAATCGAAGGCAATGGCCGTGAACATGGGCGGACACACAAAGGTGAGGCCGAGCGCCAGCGCATAGCCGGGCAGGAGAAAGAACCAGAGGCTCAGGCCCCCGGCCACGCGGAACATGGCAAGCCCCACGGCGCAGGCCACCCCGATGCAGAGCGTGACGAGGATGACCCTGCTGCGGATGCTGCCGCCGGAGACCTCTTCCACCTGGGCCGTCAGCACCCAGACCGCCGGCTCGGCCAGCACGGCCAGGGCGCCGAGCGCCACGCCCGTGGCCACCAGCAGCCAGGCGGGATGCGAAACCGCCATGAGCCTGCCCAGGGCGCCCCCGGCGGGGATGAAGCCGCCCTTGACGCCCACGAAAAAGCAGACAAGGCCCAGGAAGGTGTAGATCAGCCCCATGATGACGCGCAAAAGGCGGAAGCGCGTCATCCGCCTGAGCAGGAAAAGACGGAACACGGCGAACAGCCCCGCCAGCGGGGCCAGGGCCATGCCCACCTCCGCCGCCGTTTCCGGCACCAGGGCGAGAAAATGCCCCCAGAGGCCGTTCTCCCGCGGCCCGGCAACGGCCTGGGCGGCGCCGTCCCCGCCCGTGTGCAGCATGCCGAGCAGGAGGATGGAGAGCACCGGCCCGATGGAGGCGAGGCCGATGAGGCCGAAACTGTCATTCCGGCCATCCCCGCCGCGCACCGCCGCCACGCCCACGCCCAGAGCCATGATGAACGGCACGGTCATGGGGCCGGTGGTGGCGCCCCCGGCATCGAAGGCCACGCCGAGAAAGGCCGGGGAGGTGAACGCCGCGCAGGCGAAAATGAGGCCGTAAAATCCCAGGAGCAGCAGGCGCAGGGAAATCTGGAAAACGATGCGCCCCAGCGCCACGGCCACGAAAATGCCCACGCCCACGGCGATCATGCCCACCAGGACGAGATGGGAGATGCCGGGGTCCACCGCCGAGACCTGCTGGGCGAGCACATGGACGTCCGGCTCTGCCACGGTGATGAAAAAGCCGATGACAAAGCCCGCGCCCAGCAACAGGGGCAGGTTGCGCCGGGAGGTAAGGGCCGAACCCGCGCGCTGCCCCACGGGCACCACGCCGATTTCCGCGCCGAGCAGAAAAACGGCGAGCCCGCAGACAAGGAGGACCCCTCCGGCGAGAAAACGGCCCAGTTCCGCGCCGAGGGGCGCGGCCGTGAAATGGAGCAGCCAGACCACGCCCATGACGGGAATGACCGATATGGCCGCTTCTTTCAGTTTTTCCAGCAGGATCACGCGCGCTCCTCATCATCCCGGGCGGGCCTTTTCATCCTTGATGTGTAGGAAAAAGCGGGCGCAAGGTCAAGACGGGGCGCCCCGGCTTGCCATTCCCCGGGCAAGGGGGCATACTGCCGCAGCTCTCCGCCCCGCTGCGGAAATTTTCCTTCCATCAAGGCGCTGTCAGCAACGCAAAAGCAGAACAACGTCTTCTCAAAGGACGCCCATGAAGCCCATCCCCCTCCAGCGACGGCCCCGCGGCAAAAAACCGCTCTGGCGCGAATACGCCGAAGCCCTCGCCGTGGCCCTGGTCCTGGCCCTGGTCATCCGCACCTTTGTGGTCCAGGCATTCAAGATACCCTCGGAATCCATGCTTGAGACCCTCCTCGTGGGCGATCACCTGCTGGCAAGCAAGTTCGCCTACGGCATCAAGCTCCCCTTCACGGACACCTATCTCTACAAGGGCGACGAACCCGCGCGCGGCGACATCATCATCTTCCGCTATCCCAACGACCCGAGCGTGGACTACATCAAGCGCATCATCGGCGTGCCCGGCGATGTCATCGAAGTGCGCGACAAGCAGCTCTACCGCAACGGCCAGCCCGTCAGGGAGAGCTATATCCGCCATACGGACCCCACGGGCCGCGAACCCCTGCGCGACAACTACGCGCCGGTCACGGTGCCGCCGGGCAAGTATTTCGTCATGGGCGACAACCGCGACAACTCGCTGGATTCGCGCTTCTGGGGCTTTGTGGACAAAAGCGCCATCAAGGCCAAGGCATGGCGCATCTACTGGTCCTGGGGCGGCCTTGACGACATCCGCTGGTCGCGCATCGGCAAAAAGCTCCTCTAGGCCCGCGGCAGCATGATTGTCCGGCTCCTCAGCGGCGGCCTCTCCGGGGTGGACGCCTATCCCGTGGAAGTGGAGGTGGACTACTCCCGCCAGGGCCTGCCCGGCTTCAGTCTGGTGGGCCTGCCGGAAACCGAGGTGCGCGAATCGCGCGACCGCGTCTTTGCCGCGCTCAGGGCCGGCGGCTTCCGGCTCGCGCCGGGCCGCATCACCGTCAATCTGGCCCCGGCCGGACAGCGCAAATCCGGCGCGGGCTACGACCTGCCCCTGGCGCTCGGCCTGCTGGCCGCCGCAGGGCTCGTGCCGCCGGAACGCGCCCAGCGCCATGTTTTCACCGGCGAGCTTTCCCTCTCGGGCGCGCTCAGGCCGGTGCGCGGCGTGCTGCC
>URHE01000100.1 GCA_900547595.1 uncultured Desulfovibrio sp. | reverse complement strand
CCAGCGGGATGCCCGCATACCTGTCCAGCCAGCGGTGCAGCCGGTTGCCGCGCTCGGCCGCCATCAATAGGCCCCGTAGCCCGTAAGGACAACGGGGATGGTCCTGGTCAGTATCCAGATGTCCATCCAGACCGACCAGTTATTGATATAATAATGGTCAAAGGCCACGCGCTCGGCATAGGTCGTATTGTTGCGGCCCGAAATCTGCCAGAGCCCGGTGATGCCCGGCCGGACCCGGCAATATTCGTCAAAGACCGCGCCGTATTTTTTCACCTCCCCGGCCACAATGGGGCGGGGGCCCACAAGGCTCATGCCGCCCATGGCCACATTCAGGAGCTGGGGCAGCTCGTCCAGGCTCGTCTTGCGGAGGAAGCGGCCCATGCGGGTGACGCGCGGGTCATGCCTGAGCTTGTGGTCGCGCTCCCATTCATCCCTGAGAGCGGGATCCCTGGCAAGACAGTCCTTGAGCTTCGCATCCGCGTCCGCCACCATGGTGCGGAACTTGTAGACACTGAGCAGACGCCCGTGCCGTCCGATGCGCTTCTGGCGGTACAGGGCGGGGCCGGCACTGTCCAGGCGGATGAGCAGCGCAAGCACGAGGCCGAGCGGCAGCAGGAACGGCAGCAGCAAAAGACAGAACAGGATGTCGATGCCGCGTTTGATGGCGAGGCGGCGGCGGTCATGGAGATTCTGGCTCAACAGCAGGGCCGTGACGCCGCAGAGTTCGCAGGGGGTCAGCCAATAGCGGCGGAAACCGGCTTCGAGATCGGGAACCACGATGACCTTGGCAAAATGACGGCTCACTTCCGTGACATAATCCACAGGCTGGCACACGCCCATCCTGGGCAGGTGCAGCGCCACGGCGCAGGGCCAGCGCCGCGCCACCCCGGCCAGGAGTATACGCAGCCGCCCGGCATCCGCGGGCAGGTCAAGCATCTCCACCGGGCGCAAACCATACTCGGAATGGCGCCTGAGATAATGCCAGAGACGCTTTGCCGCCTCGCCGCTGTCAAGGATGAGCAACGGCCTGCCCCACCATGACCTGCGGGAGAAAAGCCGGACGCAGACGATGCGCAGGAGCGGAAGCGTCACCAGCGTGGCGCCCCAGCCGCCGACGATGACCAGGCGCGAATAGAGGTCTCCCGCCTTGGAAAGAAACAGCATCAGGAGAATGAGCGCGTACACCAGGCTGACGAAGATGAAGATGGCCTTCATTTCCCGATGGGGTGGCAGCGGGATGCTCCGGTACAGGCCAAGGGTGGCGGCAAAAACCGGCGAAATCAGCAGCAGGGGAAAAACCCAGTGGTAGATGGCCGGGTCCAGACCGCCAAACGCCGCGCGCGCCATGAGGATGGCGAATATGGTGCCCAGAAGCGCCACAAGATCGGAAAGCGCGAGCACAGCGGAACGCACGGGAATACCCGCGCGCCGCATGAGGAAAGGAAGCTGGGAGATCCGGCGCATGACTGCCCCTGGCAACGCTGTTGCAAATCTCACTTTCCGGAGTCCTGACGGACCGGAGAGGAACCGGCGTGGCAGGGAGCGGCCCCTGCCGCGGAATTTTTGCGGCATGCCTGAACTTCAGTACACCAAAGCCGCGCAGGAGCGCAAGCCCGCCCGATTCTGACCGGAGCGCCCGTCCCCCGGGGCGCCTTGCCTTGGAGACGTCCATCTGATAAAAGATGCCTTCTTGCAAAAGCGGCCTTTCCGTTTTTGCCACCACACGTTTTCCGAGGGGAATCACGCATGAAAAAGCATTTCCGCGGCGCGCTCCTGGCCGGACTCATCACCCTTTTCTTCGCGCAGGGCGCCCTGGCCGCCGGGGCGAAGACCTATGTCAACGGCATTGACCCCAATTATCCGCCCTTCGCGTATGTGGATGAAAAGACCGGGCAGCCCGCAGGCTTCGATGTGGACTCCATGAACTGGATCGCCAAGACCATGGGCGTGAACATCGAGCACAAGCCCATGGCATGGGACGGCATCATCCCGGCCCTGCTTGCCGGCCAGATCGACATGGTCTGCTCGGGCATGAGCATCACCCCCGAACGCGCCAGGATGGTGCAGTTCTCCGAGCCGTACTGGACGGTCTCGCGCGTGTTCATCGTGCCCGCCGACTCCACTCTCACCGTGGAGGAGATCCTCGGCAAGCCCATCAAGGTGGGCGTGCAGCGGGGCACTTCCGAAGCCAATGCCATCAAGCAGGAGCAGCAGGCCAAGGGCTACCCTTTTGAACTGCGCTTCTATGATTCGGCCCCGCTTGCCGTGGAAGACCTCCTCAACGGACGCATCCAGGCCGCCCTTATGGACGAGTTGCCCGCGGACGACGCCATTTCCAAGGGACGCGCCGTGAAAAAGGCCGGGACCCACGGCAAGCCCGATGGCTTCGGCGTGGCCCTGCGCAAGGATGACAAGGAACTGCGCGCCCTTGTGGAGGAAGGCTACCGCAAGCTCATGGCCGATCCGTACTGGCAGGAACTGCAGAAGAAGTATCTGCACAAGTAATGCCGGCACGCGGCTCCGGGCCGCTCTGCCGGCCATGGCCGGGAGGGTCCGGAGCCGCGCCGTTTCCGGGCACGCCGCTCGCGGCGCCGCCCCGTCCCTT
The DNA here is from genome assembly GCA_900547595.1 of uncultured Desulfovibrio sp. GTDB lineage: Bacteria > Desulfobacterota > Desulfovibrionia > Desulfovibrionales > Desulfovibrionaceae > Desulfovibrio. The sequence goes on along the minus strand of URHE01000100.1, from coordinate 4,073 downwards.
CATCGGTACGCCCCCCGCCGGGGCTTCCGGCAACCACCGTAACCGCCACGCCCATGGACTCTCTGCTCGTTGTCATCCAGGCGCTGCCCGCCATTCTGCCGGGGATACTCGTCACGGTGGGCAATGTGGCCGCATCGCTCGCCATGGGACTCGCCCTGGGCGTCCCCTTCGCGGTGGCCCAGGTCTATGGCCCCGGCTGGAGCCGGTATCTGGTGCGGCTCTATGTCTGGTTTTTCCGGGGCGTGCCCATTCTGGTCCTGCTCTTCCTGTTTTACGGCTTCTTCATCAGCCTGGGGCTGCCCGCCAATCCCTTTTTCATCTCCTGTCTGGTGCTCGGCTGCACCAGCACGGCGTACCAGTCGCAAATTTTCCGGGGCGCCATCGAAAGCCTCCCCAAGGGGCAGCTTCTGGCGGCCAGGGCGCTGGGCATGAACGACGCCACGGGCATTGCCTGCATCATCCTTCCGCAGGCCCTGCGCCTTTCCATCCCCGGCTGGGCCAACGAATTTTCCATTCTCCTCAAGGATTCGGCCATCTGCTTCGTCCTCGGCACGCAGGACATCATGGCGCGCACCTCCTTTGCCGCGGCGCGCACCCATGAGCATCTGGCGCTCTATGCCGCGGCCGGGCTCATCTATTTTCTCCTTACGCTGGTGGTGCTCAAACTGCTGCGCCGCCTGGAGGACAAGGTCCATGTGCCCGGCTACTCCACCGGCGGGGGCGGCCTGGGTATGGGGGAGCCGGCCTAGCGCGTTTCGATGACGGGCGGCGGTCGTGAACGCCCGCCGCGGAGCGTGCGCGCTGCTGCCGGATGCCGGAGCCGGCCTTGCGCCGGCGTTGGAAGAAACCGCGGGGAAGCCTGCTTCTGGGCGCTCCGCCCGGCGTGAACAGGAGGACCAATGAGGGAGGAACAGGACGTTGTGCTCCGGGTGGAGCATGTCTCCAAGCGGCTGGGCGGCAAGCTCATCCTGGATGACTGCTCCCTTGCCGTTCGCCGCGGGGAACTCATGGTGCTCATCGGCCCTTCCGGCGCGGGCAAGAGTACCCTGCTCCAGTGCATCGACTGCCTCATCCCGCCCGACAGCGGCGAGATATGGCTGGAAGGCGAACGCCTGGAGCGCAACGACCGGCGCAGGCTCTGCGACTTTCGCGCCCAGGTGGGCATGATCTTTCAGGATTTCAACCTGTTTGACCACCTCACGGCGGAAGAGAACGTGGCCATCGCCCTGCGCAAGGTGCGGGGCATGTCCCGCAGGGAGGCCAGGGCCAGGGCTCTGGATGAACTGGCCCGTGTGGGCCTTGCCCGACGCGCGCTGCTCTATCCCGCCCAGCTCTCCGGCGGCCAGAAGCAGCGCGTGGCCATCGCCCGCGCCCTCGCCATGGACCCCAAGGTCATGCTGCTTGATGAACCCACCTCCGCTCTGGACCCGGAACTGGTGGGCGAGGTGCTGGCCGTCATCCGCGATCTGGCGGCCGGGGGCATGACCATGGTCATGGCGACGCACCAGATGGATTTCGCCCGCGCCCTCGCCACGGAGATACTGTTCATGGAACGCGGCAGGATCATTGAACGCGGAGCGCCCGCGCATCTGCTCGCCGACGGCTCAGGCACGCGGACGCGTGATTTTTGCCTGCGGATCCTGGAAGTCAGCATTTGACGCGCTGATGCGCGCGGGGCGCTCCCCGCGCCCCACGGCGGAGCCTCCTCTGCAACGCGGCTGGAGGCTTACCGGCTCCCGCCATCCTGGCGCCGTCCCTGGCCGCCGGAAGTGCTGCTCCAGTTGCCTTCCGTGGAGGCATCGCTGGCGGGCTTTTTCTCTTCTCCGTGCCCCGGCATGAACCGCTGGAGATCGCGCGAGACCTCAAAGGTGCGCAACTCGGCGGCTGCGGCCTGGGCAAAGGGCGAATCCGGGAAACGCCGCACGATGTCTTCCAGAAGCGCCTCGGCGCGCGAGGCATCCCCGAGTTTGCGGTAGAGGCGCGCCTCGCGGAAGCGCAGCCCCGGATACTCCGCCGAATCCTGCGGCACATAGGCATTGTAGCGTTCCACCCATTGCAGGGCCTCGGGGATGCGGTTTCCGACCTCGCAAATGTCCATGAGCGAGGCGACGGCCTCCTTGATGCGCTGGGGGTCCGCCTTGTCGGAGCGTTCGTCCTGCAGGCGGGTAAAAAGCTCGATGACGCGGCGGTTGGCCTCGTAGGCGTTGCGGATGTCCCTGCGGTTCTCGGCGTCACGCGCGAGGAAATAGGTGGCATATGCCTGCTGATAGAGCGGAATATCCTGCTTTTCCGCAAGTTTGCGCCACATGGCCAGCGCCGGAGCGCCCAGATTGAGATTCTGCGCGGAAAGGGCCATGGCATAATCGAGCTGATTGCGCAGCTGCGGCTGAAGATCCCAGTTTTCCACAAGCTTGCTCAGGTCGAGTATCTTGTCCCAGGCCCCGTTTTTCAGATAGTGGTTGAAAAACTGGGAGAACGCGGCCTCGCCGTAGTCCGGGTCCATGGGGCCCTTGAGAAACTCCGCCAGCAGCTCGAAGGATTTCTTCTCATCCCCGCGTTCCAGCCAGCCCTGGGCCAACGCGTAGCGCAGTTTCGCGTCCGGCGCGCCGTAGCGTTCGCGCACCAGCGGAAAGCCGTTCCAGAGCAGGAGAATGCGGCCATAATTCTGCTCGGCCAGCGAGTTGGCAAGCTCCTTGCTGAACGCCTGCCAGAGTATCTCGCGCGCCTCGGGAACGTCCTTGTGCTCGGGATAGGCATCGATGAAATCCGCCGCCTTGCCCATGGCTTCGGGATACTGGCGGTCCCAGTAGAGCCACATGGCCTGCTTGAGCCGCGCGAGCACCGCCTCGGGCGTGGTGTCCGACGAGGCGGCCAGGTCGGAATACACCTGCCAGAGCGGCGGCTCTCCCCCCTTCGCGAACACCTTGCTCATTTCCTCATAGGTAATGGGCGATTCGTGGATGCCCTTTTCCGCCAGGCGCAGACGCGCGGTAATGGCCGCCGGAGAGTCCGGAAAATTCCGTTCCAGGTCACTGTAGATGAAATCCGCCGCCTGGCTGTTGCCACGGCGCATATAGGTATCGGCCATCCCGAGCAGCAGGCTGTCGTTGCCCTGACGCTTCGGGTCCAGATTGACAAAGAGCCAGCGGAGGTCCATGGCCGCGTCCCCACGGCCCATTTTTTCGTCATTGGCCGCCTGAAGGAGCAGGAACGCCGGATCATCAATATAATACCGGGGCCAGCGCTTGCTGATAAAGTCGAGGATGACCTGCGCCCGCTCGTGCTTGTCCTGATTGACAAGGGCCTTGGCCAGCCCCACGGAAGCGGCCTGGAGTTGCGAGGACTCGGGATACTTGTCGAGCACGATGCCGAAGGACTGCTCGGCTTCGGCGTTGCGGCCGTTCTTGAGCTGGGCCTCGCCAAGAGCGGTCAGGCCCTGGGCGACGCCCGGATAATCGGGAAAGCGGCGCAGCAGGGCGACGATATAGCCTCCCGCCTCGCCGAGATTGCCCACATTGGCGTTGGCCAGCCCCAGCCGCAGGAGCGCGTCCGGCACGCGGGGCGAACGCAGATTGGCGTTCATGGCCTCGCTGGTGGAGGAAACGATGGGCTCGAATCCCGCCAGCGGATTATCCGCATAACGCGCCCAGAGGCAATCGCTGATGCGGTAGAGCGTCCTTTCCAGCAATTCGGGCGGCAGATTCGGCAGCCGGCGGATATTCTCCAGCGCGGGCAGGGCTTCGTCGTACTTGCCTTCGTCAATGAGCGCCTCGGCGGCGGCGAACATCTTGTCCGGCTCCGGCGGCTTGGGCACCGGGTTCCCCTGCTCGTCCACATAGATGACTTCCCGGGGCTTCTCCGGTTCCGGCGCCGCGGGAGCCTTCTCTCCAAGCGGCAGCCCCACCGTGCCGGGCGTCGCCGTCCCCGACGCCTGACGGCCCTCGTGGCGCACGGCGGGAGCGGGCGCTGCCGATGCCGGCGCGCCGGGCGCGTCTGCCGGAGTGGCCGGCACAGCTTCGGAAACAGCGGGTGCGGGCGCGGGAGACGCCGCAACGGCAGGAGGCGACTCACGC
>URHE01000099.1 GCA_900547595.1 uncultured Desulfovibrio sp. | reverse complement strand
AAAAAGGCCGGCTCGTTACCGAGCCGGCCTTTTTTCCCGCTGCCGGGAGTTCCTCCCGGCAGTCCCCTCCCACAAATGCTTCCGGTCAGCGGATGAGCTGCATGGCCATCTGCTGCATGCTGTTGGCCTGCGAAAGCATGGCCACCGCGGACTGCGTCAGTATCTGGTTACGCACGAACTGCGTCATTTCCGTGGCCACGTCCACATCGGAGATGCGCGACTCGGCGGCCTGAAGGTTCTCGGCCTGGGTGGTGAGGTTGGAGATGGTGTTCTCCAGCCGGTTCTGAAGCGCGCCAAGGTGGGCGCGGATCTTGTCCTTGGACACGATGGCCTGGTTGATGCCCTTCAGGGCCTTCTGCGCGGCTTCCTGCGTGGAGACTGTACGGGCAAGCGCCGTGGCGCCCGCCGCACTGCCCACGCCCAGAGCCGAGGCCGTGCTGTCGCCAATCTGGATATAGTAGTAGTCTTCCGCCGAATCGTTGGCCGTGCCGAAGTGGACCTTCAGCTCGCCCGTGGACTCGAGCTTGCTCTTGCCGCCGCCGCCACCCTTGTGGGCCCCGGAAAGGCTGCCGTTGAGGAGCTTGATGTTGTTAAAGTCCGTGGCATTGGCGATTCGCGTGATCTCCGAGGCCATGGCCTGGTATTCGGACTCGATCATCAGGCGCTGGGTGGAATCGTAGGTGCCGGTGGCCGCCTGTTCCGCCAGTTCCTTCATGCGGATGAGCTTTTCATCAATGATGCCCAGGGCGCCGTCCGCCGTCTGGATGAGGGAAATGGCGTCATTGGCGTTGCGCACGCCCTGTTGCAGGGAAGCGATGTCCGCCCGCATGAGTTCCCGGATGGCGAGGCCGGCCGCGTCATCGGCCGAATTATTGACCCTCAGGCCCGAGGACAGGCGCTGGGTCGATGTCTGCAGATTGCTGTAATGCCCCGCAAGATTGTTCCCGACATTGCTCGCCATCAGATTGTGATTGATATACATACATTCCTCCCTGAATGTTGTATGTCGCGGGCGGCGCACCATGCGACGCGTCCCTGCGTCCTTCCGCCTCAGAAAGCCTATCGTCATTCCGGCGCAAAGGATTAGGGACGGGAGGAAAAATTTTCCTACCTTCAACCAGTTGATTTTCAAGAAAATATGGATTTCATGCCGCGCAAGGGCGGCAAAATTTTCCCGGCGGCGGACGCCGTGGGCAGGGGCTCAGTTCCACGAATCGGCCAAGGCGCGCTCCTTTTCCGAGAGCATCCCGTACCAGACGCGCCGCAGGGCATGGAAATTATTGACCCGCAGCTCCTCCCCCCAGGCGCTGCTGACGTCCCAGGGCTTGGGGCCGTGGAAATGCACGATGTGCGCTGTTTCCCGGCAATCCGGCTGATAGGGGGGCCGGTTCCAGCGGTCCTCCAGACGGGTGATGCGCTTGCCGAAAAAATAATTGAGCAGCGACTGGTCCAGATTGCCGATGCGCCCCACATTCTGCCGCGAAAAGGCGAGCAGATGCTCCACCAGCTCCCGGCGGCGCAGGCGGGCGAGGTTGAAGAGCGTCACGGCGCTGGAAAAGGTCCAGATGGGAAAGGGCATGGGCACGGTATAGCGCCGCTCCCGGTGGCAATAGTCCAGGCTCTGGTACTCATGATAAAAGGGCGCGGTGGCCTCCCGCACCATGCCGAGGTAGGGCGGCACGGGCGCGGCAAAAAGTTCGTCCAGCGGACGCAGGAAGAACACGTCCGAATCGCAGTAGAGCACGGCGTCGTCATCGGCAAGCTCCGGCACAAGCGCCAGCTCCAGCCGGAGGAAACAGCCGATGACCGGATGCGTGAAGGCGGGCAGGGTCTCACGGTCCAGACGCGGCCGGTAGCGCGCCAGCGGGATGCGCTCGGCCGCCACCTCGGCAAGCACATGGGCGTCGTCCCCGCCGTAGACGCAGAGCAGGGGCGCATCATCCCCGTGCAGGGCGCGCAGGGAACGCGCCGCCACCTTGAGCAGAAGAAGATAGCGCGGATTGTCGTCTATGCAGAAAACCGTCTTCATGGGGGCCCGCCCCTGCCGAGCGGTGAAGGGAAAACGACGGAGCCTTGTCATGCGTTCCTGTTGATGACGCGCCGGTGCCGTGTGGATACTGCCGAAATTCTCCGTCAGCGCATCGCCAGCAGCGCCAACGGCGATGCCCGTCAACGGTATCAGGAGCGGCCCTCCCCCGCAAGCGCGTCCCGTCCGTGGGCGGACATCCGCCATCCGTCCCTTGCGCGGGCCGCGCGCGGCGCATATACTCTCCGCATGCGAACCATGAACGCCTCGTTCCGCCGCCCTCGTCATCCGCTTTCGGGCCTCGCCGCGCTCTTCCTGGCCATGGCGCTCAGCGCCTGCGGCCCCAGGGAGATCGGCGCCGGCAGTTCCGAAGAGAGCCCGCCCTCCGGGGGCGGCGCGCCCACCGCCGAAATGATGCGCTACCCCATGACCGGGGCCAGCGCGCGGGAACGCATGCTCTATCTGAGCAACCGCCCCGATGTCATGCAGCAGGTACAGGACTGGCGCCTTCAGGGATACCAGCGCCGGATGGGCATCCAGCCCTCGCCCGAAGACCCCGCCTATCGGGCCGTGCCCAAACAGCGCAGCCCCTTCAGGCAATAAGCCCGATGGACCCCGTCACCCATGCCGCCAGCGGGGCCGTGGCCATGCTCGCCCTGCCCCGGCGCCCGCTCACGCGCTGGGCCCTGCCGCTCGCGGCCATGGCGACCGCCTCGCCGGACCTGGATATCCTCTTCGCGCACACGCCGCTCCAGTTTCTGCTCCTGCATCGGGGCATCAGCCATTCCTTCGCCGCCATGCCCGTTTTCGGCCTTGCGCTCGCCCTGTGCTGCCGCCCGCTCTGGAACCCCGCCACATCGGACCGCTGGAGCTTCACCAGGGTCTGGCTGCTCTGCTGCGCCCTGATCCTGCTCCATATCTGGCTGGATGTGGTCACCACCTACGGCACCATGGTCTTTCTTCCCTTTTCCCACTACCGCGTGCGCCTGAACAGCATCTATATCATCGACCTCTTCCTTACCGTGCCCCTGCTCTGGGCGGTGTGGCGCCTGCGGGCGCGGCGCGGGCTCATCCTTCTGGCGCTGGCCTGGGTTTTCGTCTATCCCCTGCTCGGCATGGGGATCAACGCCTGGCATACCGTCCAGAGCCGCGAGCGGCTCCTGCACGAGGGGCGCGCCGTCAGCCGCCTCCATGTGCTGCCCGATGCCTTTGCGCCCTTTTTCTGGCGCGTCATCTTTGAAGAAGGGGAGACGGTCCGCGCCCAGAGCCTTGACGCCCTGGGACGCCCCCGCGCCGCGGAAGCCGTCCACCGCGCCGCGCCCGCGCCCCTTGTGGCCGCCCTGGCGAAGCAGTCCGTCGCCTGCGACAGCTATTTCCGCTTTGCCATGCTCCCGGTCATGGACGCCCTGCGCCCGGAGGACGCCCCGCCCCCCCGGCCCGGGAAAACGACCGCGCCGGAGGAGGACGGCCACGCCGGCGCCCTGTTTTACGACCTGCGCTTTGGCAGCGGGCTGGCCCTTGTGCGCCGCCTGCTCGCCATGCGCCCCAATGCGGACATTCCCTTTCAACTCATGGTGGAGCTGGCCCCGGCAGACCGCAATGACGGGGAAGGCGCTCCCCCGCGCCTGGAACGCCTGCGCCTGCGCTTTTCCGACAGCGGACGCGACTCCCGCTGGCACGCGCCCGAGCCGCCCGCGCCGCCCACCTTCCCGCAATGGCTCGCGGGCCTGCGCTGAACCTTTCATGCTTACGGAGAAATGCCCTACCGTGCGATACGCTCATCCTCATACCGGCGCGCTGCCATATCCTCCCGGATTTGAGGGCATGGCCCGCCCCGGAGGCGCGGCATGCTGAGCCCGCGCATCGACCCCGTGGCCGTGAGCATCGGGCCGCTCCAGCTTCATTGGTACGGTCTCATGTATCTGGTGGGTTTTGTGGTGGGCTGGCTGCTGGGGCGCCTGCGCGCGCGGCGCCCCGGTTCCGGCTGGACGCCCGTGGAAGTGGACGATCTGCTCACCTGCGTCATGCTCGGCGTCATCGTCGGCGGCAGGCTCGGCTATGCGCTTTTCTACGATCTGCCCGCCTTTCTGGCCGATCCGCTGGAAATTTTCCGCATCTGGCACGGGGGCATGTCCTTCCATGGCGGGCTGCTCGGCGCCGCCGCCGCATTTTTCTGGTTCGCGCGCAGCCGGAAGCGCAGCTTCCTCCAGGTTTCGGATTTCGTGGCCCCGCTCGTGCCCCAGGCGCTCTTTTTCGGGCGGCTCGGCAACTTCATCAATGGCGAACTCTGGGGCAAGGCCAGCGACGTGCCCTGGGCCATGGTCTTTCCCGGGGCCGGGCCGTTGCCGCGGCATCCCTCGCAGCTCTATGAGGCGCTGCTGGAGGGCCTGCTGCTCTTTGTGGCGCTCTGGATCTATTCCGCCACGCCGCGCAAGCCGGGCGCGGTTTCCGGATTTTTCGCCCTGGGCTACGGGCTGGCCCGCTTTCTTGTGGAATTCGTGCGCGTGCCCGACGCCCACCTGGGCTACCTCGCCTTCGGCTGGCTGACCATGGGCCAGGTGCTGTGCCTGCCGCTCATGGGCGTGGGCCTCTGGCTCCTGCTCCGTCCGGCGCCGCGGTGAGCGCCCGGCGAAAGCGCGATCCCCGTTCAGGCGGGCGCGCCCGTGAGGTGGCGGCGCGCCAAGCCCTGGCGTGCGCCATGCCGTCCGGGACTTTCCGCCTTCGCGGCGTGGGGCCCCGAAGCCCCGATGTCACCGCATGCCGCCCTGCCCTCACCGTCCCGAGGCGGCTCGCCGTTCGGCAGCCTCGGCCACATCCGCGGGCACGATGGTCTTGCCGATGGGGCAGAGCGCCAGCGCGGCGAGCTTGACATGCTGCCAGGCGAACGGGATGCCGATGATGCTCACCGCGCAGAACAGGGCCCAGGCAAGATGCCCCAGGGCGATCCAGATGCCCGCGAGCACCAGCCAGATGATATTGCCCACCGTGCCCAGCGGCCCTGTGCCGATATCCGGCGTGCCATTGAGCACGTCGCGCGAAACGGGCATCTTCCCGAACGGGAAGAAGGCGAACTCGCCCATGACAAAACAGGCCCGGCCCCACGGGATGCCCACAATGGAGAGAAAGCAGAGCACGCCGAAAAACCACCAGGTCAGGCCCATCCAGGCGCCGCCCAGAAGAAACCAGAGGATATTGCCGAGAAGATTCACCGCATGCATGGCAAGCGTCCTTCGCGCCCCGGGAACGGGACACAGCCGGCAGACGCGGCGGCATGGCCGCACCGGCGCTTCCCCGCGCCCCGTTCAGCCATGCCGTGGCTGAACGCGGTCTCCGCCGGCATTGGGCGCGCCCCGGAAATCACGCCCTCAAAATTCCACGACCACCTGCTCGCTCCCGGCCTCCTGCCCTTCCGGCGCGGCCGCGCGCTCGCGCCTGACGATCTCCCCGATGCGCCAGGCGGGCAGATGGAACGCCTGGATGCGGCTGACGGCCTCTTCCGCCTGGGCCTCCGGCAGAATGAGCACATAGCCGATGCCGCAGTTGAAAATCTGGAGCATCTCCTGCCACTCGAGCCCCCCGGCCTCCCTGAGCCAGGTGAATACCGGCGGCATGGTCCAGCTGCCGAAGCGGATGCGCGCCTCCACCTGGGAAGGAAGGATGCGCGGGATATTGTCGTAAAATCCGCCGCCCGTGATGTGGGCCATGCCCTTGATGGCCAGGTCGCGCAGGAGAGGGCGCACGGCCTCCACATAGATGGTGGTCGGCGCGAGGAACACATCGGCCACGCTTTTCCCTTCCGCGCCGGGGAAGGGATCGTCGGGGCCAAGGCCGGATTCGGCAAGGAGCCTGCGCGCCAGGGAATAGCCGTTGGAATGGAGCCCGGAGGACGCCACGCCCACCACCGCGTCGCCCACCTGGATGCCGGAGCCGTCCACCAGCTTCGCATTGTCCACAAGGCCGACGCAGAATCCGGCCAGATCGTACTCGCCGGGCGCGTACATCCCCGGCATCTCGGCGGTCTCGCCGCCGAGCAGGGCGCAGGACGCCTGGCGGCAGCCTTCGGCCACGCCGCCCACCACGGCGGCCGCGGTGTCCACATCCAGCTTGCCGGTGGCGAAATAATCGAGGAAGAACAGGGGCGCCGCGCCCTGAACAAGAATATCGTTGGCGCTCATGGCCACAAGGTCGATGCCCACGGTGGAATGCCGGTTCCAGGCAAACGCCAGTTTGAGCTTGGTGCCCACGCCGTCCGTGGAGGCCACGAGCACCGGCTCGGCCATGCCCGCGAGATCAGGCCGGAAAAGACCGCCGAAACCGCCGATGTCGGCCAGGACACCCCGTGTCTGCGTGGAGGCCACAAGCCCCCTGATGCGCCGCACCAGGGCATTGCCCGCCTCAATATCGACCCCGGCGGCGGTATAGGCACGCGCGCGTTCACTGGACATAGTTTCCTCCTTGCTCCGTAAAAACTAGCAGACTTTGCGGCGAAGCCCAAGCGTCTTTTTGGCCGCCGCCCCGGCGCGCCCGGCGCGGGGCCGCGCGCCTGCGGACGCCGGGTATTCCGGGCCGCCGCCACCCCGCACGCGGCGTTTCACTCCGTTTGCCCTGACGGTTTTTCATGGACCCCGGGCGATGCCCCTGCTATACTGGCAGCATG
>URHE01000098.1 GCA_900547595.1 uncultured Desulfovibrio sp. | reverse complement strand
CGCCCCGGCGGAACTCGCCTTTTACGGCGGCACGTTCACCGCCATGCCGCCGGAAACGCTGGACCGCTGCCTGGCCTTCGCCGCGCGGGCGCGCCGTGACGGGCTCGTCCCGTCATTTCGCTGCTCCACCCGGCCCGATGCCGTCGATGCGGCCATTCTTGACCGCCTTGCCCATGCGGGCTGCGCCACGGTGGAACTGGGGGTGCAGAGTTTTTCCGAAACGGCGCTTGCCCTGGCGCGCCGCGGGTACGGGCGGGCGCGGGCGCGGCGGGCCTGTGCCCTGGTGGCGGCGTCCGGCCTGGAACTGGGCGTGCAGCTGCTGCCGGGCATGCCGGGCGTGACCCCGGCGGACTTCCTCCATGACGTGGACGCGGCGCTGGAACTGGGGGCGCGGGCCCTGCGCTTCTATCCGTGCCTTGTGCTGGAGCATACCGGCCTTGCCGCGCTCTGGCGCGCCGGACTCTTCGAGCCCTGGGAGCTGGAGGAGACGCTGGAGACGCTGGCGCGCGGCTGGCTGACGGCCAGCCGCAGGGGCGCCGCGGTCCTGCGCATGGGGCTGGCGCCGGGCGCGGAACTGGCGCGGGCGCTGCTTGCCGGGCCCTGGCATCCGGCCCTGGGCGCGCGCGTTCTGGGCCGGGCCCTGCTGCTCGCGGTGCGGGAACTGCTGCGCGGCATTGACGGAAGAGGCGCCCGGGAGCGGGAAACGGCGCGAGGACCCCGCCGGCGGGTGCTGCTGCTGGAAGTTCCGGCCAGCTGTCAGGGACATTTCTGGGGCCATGCCGGAGAATTGGGGCCGCGCTGGGCGGCTCTGGGCATCGGGCCGGAAGCTGTGCGCCATGGCCGCGAGCCGCGGCTGCGGCTGCTGGTGGCGGAGGAGGACCCGCCCCCGGCGGACGCGCCAAAGAGGTGCGGCCACCGGGGGGGAGCCGGTGGCCGCTGAGAGGGAGGATGTTCCGATGGGTTTCAGGGTTCTGTCAAAGGAGGAGGGTTTTGGGGGGAATCGCGGCGTTCCTGATGGGGGCTCAGAACGTCACGGAAATTTGCTTCATGCGCGCCTCGCTGATCTGCCTATATGTTGACCGCCGGTGGCGGAGGAAAAGAGGTTCGGGGGGATGCGGGCCGAAGCTCCGGCATCCGCGATATATTTTCACTGGTATCCCGGCTTCATGTCCGCCGCTGGATCCCAGGTTGCTTTCGTGCTCTCTTCGATTTTCCCGCGCCCTGTTCCGGTGCGCGCTTGCCTCTCTTATAGCAACCCGCGTGCCAAGAGATGATTTTTCATATAACCTATGAATATATAATTGCTTTTTAAGAGCTGCCCTTCCTGATCCCCGGGGAGGAAGGCGGGGAGAGTATGGTTTTTATACAACTGCGCAGTTGTGATGTATAAATTTTATTCAGGTGTACAAATCGTGCGCAGCGGCGTTGCGGAACCGTGAATCCCGCATGACATGCGGACGCCGGCGCGTGCGGAGACGCGGAGAGCCCCGCAACGCGTGCCGCCGCACTCCGGAGAGGTCGGAGCGCGGCGGCAACGGAATTCGGGGCAAACTGGCTTTCAGAATCAGGGAAAGGGATCAGCTCCGGCCGGGAGGGGGGAGCTGCGTGGCGGCGTCACCGGGCTTTCCGGGGGTCTGGCCCGGGCCGGACGCCGGATCATCGGGCAGGGGCGTGAGCCAGAGCCCGTCCTCGCCCAGAGGGCCCATGGGGACGCCCACCTCATGGCGCAGCTGTTCATTGACGGTGTGCAGGCGCAGGCGCAACTGGGCGCGGAGCCGCTGGAGCTCCTGCCCCAGGCGCGGCAGGGTGTCGGGCGGCGTGGCGCTGTTGAAGCGCAGCTCCGCAAGCGCCGTCGTTTTTTCGCGGATGCGGACGCGGAGCTCGTGCAGCCCGGGATGGGCCTCGCGAAGGATCTTCCGGGCCTGCTTCTGCTGGGCCGCGGGCAGACTGTCCAGCCACTGGCGGACGGAGCGCGTGTAGCGCTCCTCCCGTTCCGGGCTCACATCATGCGTGTCCGCGCCGTCGTCACCGGCGAGAACGGGCGCCGTTTCGGGGGCGGCGGTCCGTCCGGCATCGGCAAGGGCGCACCGCGCGCCAAAAGGCAGCGAGGGACAGAGCAGCGCCGCCGCAAGGACAAGAAAACCGGGGAGTTTAGGCATGGCGACTTCTTTGGACGTACCGCGGCGGATACGGGAAAAGGGAGAATCATGCGTGAACGGGAGACGGGACTGGTCCGGCGGTCATTCCGCCATGATTTCCAAAAGTGATGCAAAAAGCGTGCAAAAAACGTGTTAAAAAAGTTGCCTCAGGGACGGATGACAGGCGCAAGGCCGATGGCTATACTCCAAGCATGAACACAGAGCAAGAGGCCGCGCCCGGTTTTTCGGGCGCGGGCCGTCTCAGGGACGCCTGGGTCGCCACCGCGGCTTCCCCGGCGGCTCCGGATATTCCCGCCCGCAAGGGCAGGCGCGTCGATGGCCGCAAGGGCGTCGGCGCGTCCAATGCCGAAGGGGTGGCCCCCCCCATGCCGCTGGGCTGGATGCTCGGCAGCGCCGTTGTGATCCTGGTGCTCGCCGTGGCGCTTGTGACCTCCATGTCCATCCGCCGCAGCGAACGCGCCATGGCGGAGCTTTTGGCCGAAAAGGGCTCGTCGCTCATCATGGCCTTTGAAAGCGCCCTGCGCACGGGCCTGCGGGGCGAGACGGGCGTGCGGCTCCAGGTGCTGCTGGAAGAAATGACGCGCAGCCCCGACATCGAATTCGTGGCCGTGACCATGCCCGACGGCACCATCGTGGCCCACAGCGAGCGCACGCGGCTGGGCGAGACGCTGCGCATGCAGGGCGAGGCGGTGGACGAGGACCGCATGACAGCGCTGGCCCCCGGGGACGACATCCGCTGGACCACCATCCGCATGGAAGGGCGGCGCGTCTTTGTGGTCTACCGGAATTTTTTGCTCGGCAGGGAGAACTGGTCCAGGGACCTGCCCCCGCCCACCATCTTTCTGGGGCTCGACGTTTCGCCCTTTGAGATCACGCGCACCCAGAACCGCAGCTATGCCATCACCCTCAGCGTGGTGGCCTTCCTGATGGGCCTGGTCTGTCTTTTGACCGCCAGCTTCGCCCAGCGCGCCAGGGAGTCGCGCCGCCGTCAGTTCCGGGCCGAGGGCGAGGTCCACCGGCTGGAGGAAGAGGTCCGCCGCAGGGAAAAGCTCGCGGCCATCGGCACCCTGGCCGCGGGCGTGGCCCACGAGATACGCAATCCGTTGAGCTCCATCAAGGGCTATGCCACCTATTTCCGCCAGCGTTTCGTGGAAGGCAGCGAAGACCGCGAGGCCGCCGACATCATGGTCCGGGAGGTCAACCGCCTCAACCGCGTCATCACGGACCTTCTGGGCCTTTCCCGGCCAAGCGACGTGAAGCCGCGCTCCGTATGCCTGGAGAGCATCGTGGCCCATGTGCTGCGCCTCATCCGGCAAAGCGCGGGCGAACGCCATATCGCGCTTTCCTGCCGCGCCTCGCGCAGCGTGCCCAACGTGTTTGTCGATGTGGAGCGTCTGGGGCAGGCCCTGCTCAACCTCTGCCTCAACGCGCTGGACGCCATGCCCGACGGCGGCGCGCTGACCATTGCCATCGTCCGCGCCAGGAACAGCGTCTGCCTTCTGGTGCGCGACACGGGCTGCGGCATGACGCCCGAGGTCATGGAACATATCTTTGATCCGTATTTTACCACCAAGGGCAGCGGCACGGGCCTGGGCCTGCCCCTGGTCCACAAGATCGTCACCGCCCATGGCGGCAGGATCGCCGTCCGCTCGCGGCCGGCCGTTCCCGCGACGGACGGCCGCGGGGCCGTGAACGGTGAAACCGTCTTTCGTATCTGGCTGCCGCTGGCGCCGGAGGAAGAACACGGGGGCTCCCGGCGCTGAACCGGGCCCCGGAGCATGTGTGGCTGAAGGAGGAAGCCATGAGCAGCGCCATTCTTGTGGTCGATGATGACGACGCCCACCGCAGCATGCTGAGAACCATGCTGCGGTCCTGGGGCTTTGCCGTGGAGGAGGCCGCGGATGGCGACGAGGCGGTGGCCCTTGTGCGCGAACGGGCCTTTGACGCGGTGCTCACGGATGTGCGGATGGCGCGCATGGACGGCATCCACGCGCTCAAGGCCATGCTGGAATACAATCCCGCCCTGCCTGTGGTGCTCATGACGGCCTTTTCCTCGGTGGAGACCGCCGTGGACGCCCTGCGCCTCGGCGCGTATGATTATCTCGTCAAGCCGCTGGATTTCGACCTGTTGCGCGAGACCCTGGAACAGTGCATCGAGCGTTCGCGCCACAGCGTGGAAAACCGCGAACTGCGGCGCCAGCTCACCGAGGCCGCGGCCAGCGAGGAGATCATCGGCCGCAGCGACGCGCTCAAGCGGATGCTCGGCTTCATCGAAACTGTGGCGCCCACCGAGGCCACGGTGCTCGTCACGGGCGAGTCCGGCACGGGCAAGGAACTGGTGGCCCGCGCCCTGCACGGGGCCAGCGCCCGCGCCGGCAAGCCGCTGGTCACGGTGAACTGCGCCGCCCTGGCCGAGACCCTGCTCGAATCCGAGCTTTTCGGGCATGAAAAGGGCGCGTTCACCGGCGCGGACCGCCGCCGCGAGGGGCGCTTTGTCCAGGCCAACGGCGGCACGCTCTTTCTGGACGAGATTGGCGAGATGCCGCTCCAGCTTCAGGCCAAGCTCCTGCGCGCCCTCCAGCAGGGGGAGATCCAGCGCGTGGGCTCGGACACGCCCATCACGGTGGATGTGCGCGTCATCGCGGCCACCAACCGGGATCTGCGGCAGGAGGTGCAGGAAAAGCGCTTCCGCGAGGATCTGTATTTCCGCCTCAATGTCATTTCCATCGAGGTGCCGCCCCTGCGGCGGCGCGGCGAGGACATCCCCCTGCTGGCGGCCTATTTCCTCCAGCGGTTTGCCGAACGCAACCGCAAGAGCATCAAGGGCTTTTCGCCCCAGGCCATGGACAGCCTCCTGCGCTATTCCTGGCCCGGCAATGTGCGGGAACTGGAAAACGCGGTGGAGCGGGCCGTCATCCTCTGCAACGGCGATCTTGTGACCGGCGCGGAACTGCCCGACAATATCGCCCACGCCTCCCCCCGGGAGGAGGGCCCGGCGCAGCAGGGATCCCTTTCCCTGGCGGGCATGGCGCTGGAGCTGGTGGAGCGCCGCGCCATCGAGGACACCATGCGCCAGACCGGCGACAATAAAAGCGAGGCCGCGCGCCGCCTCGGCATCACCCGGGCGACCCTGCACAACAAGCTGCGCAAGTACGGCCTTGAGCAGGACTAGGCGCGCCATGACGGGAGCACGATGAGCCGACGGGTGACTCTTGCGGATGTGAGCAGAAAGACCGGCCTTTCCCAGGCCACGGTGTCCATGATCCTTGCCCGCCGCCCCGATGTTTCCTTTGCCGACGAGACGGTGCGCCTGGTGCGGGCCGCCGCCGAGGAACTGGGCTATTCCGCCACCAGGCGCCGGGCCGCGCTGTTCGCCCGGCGCACGGTCATGGTGGTCTGCCCCTTTATCCGCAACTATTATTATTCCACCGTGGTGCAGGCCCTCCAGAGCGAGGCCGCGGGCATGGAATGCAACGTCCTTGTCTACACCACCTACGGCAATGCCGGCGAGGAGGCGCGCATCCTCCGCGTCATGGCCGAGTCGGACGTGGGCGGCGTCATCTTCGCCATGATGCCGCAATCGCGGCCCCTGGTGCGCAAGATCGCGCGCCTGCTGCCCATCGTCATCATGGCCGACAGGGAGGGCGAGAGCGCCGCCGGGTTTGTGGAGCTGCACAACCATGCCGCGGGCTCTCTGGTGGCGCGCCATCTCGCCGCCCTGGGGCACCGGCGCATCATCTGCATCTCCACCCCGCTTTCCTCCGCCATTCCGGTGCGCGTCAAACGCTTCGAGGGCCTGCGCGATACCTGGGCCGAGCTCTGCCCCGACGGAAAGGTCACGCTCTTCACGAGTTTTGCCAGCCAGGCCCAGGCGCGCGACAATATCCTCCTGGAGCGGCACCTGGGCAGAACGATCACCGCCGCCGTGCTGGAGTCGGAACCGGAATCGTTCACGGCCATCGTGGCTGTCAACGACATGATGGCCTATGGCGCCCTGGACGCGCTCGCGGCCGCCGGCTACTCCGTGCCGGGGGACTACAGCGTGTGCGGCTGCGACAATGACTTTCCCTCCGACCTCGTGGGCGTCAGCCTGACGAGCGTGGAACACTCCATGGTCCAGAACGCGCAGGAGGCGTTCCGCCTGCTCTGCCGCAAGATGGCCGGGGACACGGACGCCACCGAGATCGCCGTGCGCCGGAACATCCGGCCAGAACTCGTGGTCAGGGGTTCCACGGCCACTCCGCGCGCCTGATAAATTTTGGCTTTGTTATACTTTTGGGTTGGTGATGCGCTTGTGCTGTGTGAGCAATGCCGAAATTCGCCGCATCGCATAACAGACCTAAAATTTTCAATGATCTTTCAATAAAAATTTTGCCGGCCGCCCGGGGGTTTTTCTTGCCCCGGGCCGCGCCGGTAACGTATCCACAAACAGGAACCCGGAGAAACATGCCATGGGCGCGCGGCAAAAGGCCACCGGCTGGAAGGGCTTTTCCATACGTCATAAGCCTCTTGACTGCAGAACGTGCGCTGCCGATATTGT
>URHE01000097.1 GCA_900547595.1 uncultured Desulfovibrio sp. | reverse complement strand
AGCCCCCCGCGCCCGCTTCCGCCGCAACCGGCGCGCCACGGGAAACGGCGCCGGCGCCGTCCGCGCCGGAGCCGGCAGCCCCTTCGCCGGAACCGGCCACGCGGGAGCCGGAAACCGGGCCGGAACCGCCCGATGCGCGGAACGCGGCATCTCCACACGGATGCCAGCCGGACTGGACCTCGTTCTGCGCGTTCTGCGCCGCCGAGCACGAGGCGGGACGCCAGGCGCCCCCCCTGCACGCCCTGAGGGGTCTGGAAGTGGAGTGGCGGCCCGAAGGCTTGCGCCTGCATGCGCCCGCGCGCGAGCTGGTGCATCAGCTGGAAAAGCATCGCGCCGCGCTGGAAGGCGCGCTGGCGGCCTATTGCGGCGGCAACGCGCCCGCGCTGGACATCGTGGCCCCCCGGCAGCGCCGCAGCCAGAACGAGCTCATGGCCGAATTTTCCCGACGCCCCGAACTTCAGCCCTGTTTCGAGCTTTTGGGCGCCTCGCTCGCCCACTGTTCGGAGCGCGGCGACAACCACTAACAACAACGCGCCTTCGGGCGCGCGGAGACCCCCATGCGCAATATGAATGACATCCTGCGTCAGGCCCAGGTCATGCAGAACAAGATCGCCAAACTCCAGCAGGAAATGGGCGAACGCACCTATGAGGCCGCAAGCGGCGGCGGCATGGTCAAGGCCGAGGTTTCGGGCAGGCAGGAACTGCGCAGGCTCGTCATCGACCCCAAGGCCCTGGAAGGCGGCGACGTGGAGATGCTTCAGGACCTCATCCTCGCCGCTGTCAACGAAGCCGCGCGCATCGCCCGCGAAAGCATGGAACGCGAAATGAACGCCATTTCCGGGGGCATCCGGTTGCCCGGCATGTTCTAGCCATGCCTTCCCGCGTTCCGGAACCCTTGCGGGCGCTTGTGGAGCAGATGGCGCGTCTGCCCGGTCTCGGCCCCAAGTCCGCCATGCGCGCGGCCATGACCCTGCTCAAATGGCCGGAAGCCGAAACACGCCGTCTTGGCCGGAATATCCACGACCTGCGGGACAGTCTCCATTTGTGCGGGCGTTGCGGCGGTCTGGCCGCCACGGACCCCTGCGCCATCTGCGCCGATCCGGCCCGCAGCCGGGACACGCTCTGCCTTGTGGCCGAATGGGACAGCATGCTCGCCCTGGACGAGGGGGGCTTCTACCACGGCCAGTACATGATCCTCGGCGGCCTGCTGGGGCCGCAGGAAGGTCCGCTGGACCTGGAACGCCTTGAGCGCCGTCTGGCCGAGGGCGAGATCAGCGAACTCATCCTTGCCCTCGGCGCCACGGTGGAAGCGGAAAATACGGCGGCCTTCGTGCGTGAAATGGCGCGCCGGCGCTTCCCCGCCGTCCGCGTCTCGCGCCTCGCCCAGGGCATCCCCCTGGGCGCCGAGGTCAAGTATATGGACAGGGAGACCCTGCGCCAGTCCCTCCGTTTCCGCCAGGACCTGTGACCGGCGCCGCCCCCCTTTTTTCTTGCAAAAACGGGGCTTCCATATAAAGTTTCTCCGGCAGCAGCCGAACAGAGGTTCAGATTCCGCCACGCGCCGCCCGCTGCTTTCGGGCGGTGTCCGCTCTTCGGAACGGCGGCAACCCTTGGCAAGGGTTCCGGGCCGGTTTGGCCCGGAGCCTCAGCGGCCAGCGGCACAGTGTGCCGGGCGGCAGTTCAGCTCAGTCGTCAGCATTTGGGAAAGGAAACAGCCATGAGCAACTCTATCAGCTCCAAACTGGTGCTTATCTTCATCTGCTTCCTGGTGCTCGCCTGCGTGGCCTGCATCGTCAGCATCAGCATGTCCTCCGGCGGAGCCGCCTGGAGCGCGGCGTTGCCCGGCATCGCCGTGGCGGCGGTCCTGGCCGTCATCGGCGCCGTTTTCATCTCCAAAAGTGTGGGCGAACTCCCCAGGATCGCGGAGTATGCCGCGGCCGCGGCAGACGGCAAGCCGCTGCCCGAACTGGATCCCGCCGCCTGCGGCGCCATGGCCCCGCTCGCCAGAGGAGTGCAGGGCATGGTGAAACGCTCGCGCGAGCGCACCCACTGGTACGAGGACATCCTCAACGCGCTGCCCTGGGCCATCGCCGTCACGGACGAGAACATGAACTGGACGTTCTGCAACACGGCGTCGCTCAAGTCCATGAACAAGTCCTCCATGAGCGAAGTGCTCGGCATCCACTGTTCGGCCAAGGGCGGCAATATCTGCAATACCCCCAATTGCGGCATCGAGCAGTTGCGCCTCGGCAACAAGCGCGTCATCAACCACATGCCCAACGGCAAGACCATGCAGATCATCCTGGAATTCCTGCATGACGCTTCCGGGAAGGTCATCGGCCATGTGGAAGTGGGCGAGGACATCACCGAGCGCATCGCCCTGGAAAAGAAGAGCAAGCTCGCCGCGGCGGAGGCCCGCGCCACCATGGTCTCGCAGCTCGAAAACGTGGTCAATGGCATCGACAAGGGCGCGGAAAGTCTCAATACCGCCCTGACGGAAGTCCGCAATCAGGCGCAGGAAGCCGCGGCGCGCCTCTCCAAACCCGCCACGGCCATGAACGAGATGAACTCCACCGTGCTTGAGGTGGCGAGCAACGCCGAAGGCGCCGCCGATGCGGCCACCTCCGTACAGACGCAGGCCCACGAAGGCAATGCCCTTGTCCTGCGCACCGTGGAAAGCCTGCGCACCCTGCGCACCCTTTCCGTCAACCTCAAGACCGACATGGAGGGCCTTGACAAGCAGGCCAAGGACATCGGCACGGTCCTTACCCTCATCCGCGACATCGCCGACCAGACCAACCTGCTCGCGCTCAACGCCGCCATTGAGGCCGCCCGCGCCGGCGAGGCGGGCCGCGGCTTCGCCGTGGTGGCCGATGAAGTGCGCAAGCTCGCGGAAAAGACCATGAGCGCCACCCGCGACGTGGAATCCGCCATCGAGGCCATCCAGCAGGGCACCGACAAGAGCTCTTCCAATCTGGACACCGCCGTGGAGGCCATTGAAAATACCAGCCGTATCGGTGAGGAATCCGGCAATGCCCTGGAGCAGATATCCAGCCTTGCCGAGGACTCCAGCCTCCGCGTCTCGGCCATTGCCGCCGCCGCCACGGAGCAGTCCGCCGCCTCCGAGGAGATCAACCGCAGCATCACCGAGGTGAACCACCTGAGCGCCGAGATCTCCCGCGTCATGGGCGAAGCCGTGGACCAGATGGCCGAGATGGTGCAGGAGTCGCACGTGCTCACCGACATCCTCGAACGGATCCGCAAGCAGGGCGAGGAGGAGGACGCGGCCTAGCCAGCTGAACAGACACCCGCATGCAAACATACGCGGCGGTCCCACGGGCCGCCGCTTTTCGTTCATGCAACAGAAAACGCCGGAACACGTTCCGGCGTTTTCCCTTTTCAGCGCAGCAGGCCCGGTGCCCGGGCCATCGGCTACGGATGATCCTTGAACTTGTCGGAAACCGCCTTGCCGCCGCTGTGGCAGGGGGTGCAGTCCATGACGCCCTTGGCCCAGTTGGCCTCGTTGCCCTTGGTCATATGGCATTCGCCACAGTATTCCACGGACTTCTGCATGGGGATGGTGCCCTTGAAATCCTTGCCCTGATCGATCTTGGCGTTGAGTATCTCCACGGCCTTGCGGGACACGTCGGCCGTGATGCGGCCGCAACGCTCGCTGCGCGCCTTGCTCGTGGCCTCGATCTTGTTCTGGAAACACCACTTGGAGACCGAAAGGTGGCAGAGCACGGAATCCGAAACATTGCTCGGGATGGCGCCCTTGACGCCCTGGGCCTTGTCGCCGGGATTGTAGATGGGCAGCGCCGTGGTCTCATACCAGCGGAAAAGCTCGTTGACCATGGGCGTGCGCTCCTTGCGGCCCCAGAAGAGCGCGAAGGCGGCCGCCGCGCCGTAGAGCGCGCCGCAGATGGTGCCCCAGTCCGAAATGCCGCCCTTGTTGGCTTCCAGCATGGTGAAGGGGAACTGGTTGTAGGGCGCCCCGTATTTTTCGCCCATGACGCCGATGATGCTGTAGAAGGTGCCGTATCCGCAGGCATAGCCCTTGTACCAGTAGCCTTCATAGGCCGCGATCTCGCACTCGGCGGGGTCGAGCTTGTGCGGCTTCCAGCCGAATTCGCCGTTCACCTGGGCAAAGCGTTTGCCCGCGGGGGCCTGAGCCTCGGCGGCGAGACCGGGGGCCGCGATGCCGGCCGCAAGACCGCCCACGGCAAGACCACCGAGACCGCAGAGCAGATGCCGTCTGTTGCACTCCACCATAAAATGCCCTCCTGGCGCTGAAAATCCCGCGACAGAACGTCGCGAACCGGAACTCCACCAACGGAAATGTGCAACATAGCACTAGCACTCTCCTGATAGCGCGTCAAGGAACCCGCCGGTCATCTCCCGCCCCGCGCGGCTGTGCCGCGGGGACAACTCCCGTCCGGGGCGCCTGCCGCCCGGAAAGGGCCGTCCACCAGGCGGAATGCGCCCGGGAACGGGGACAGCGCATGCCGGACAAAAAATTTTTCCGCTGCCTCTGGACGCCGGCGCGAGAGGTCTTATCTTCTTCTTGCGTGGAAGGTGCGTCCGCCGGTTTTTCCTTCCGGCGTCCCGGCGCCGGTTCACGCGCCAAAGTTTTCATGAAGATTTCCCTGAGGAGGAACAAACATATGTCCAAGATCATCGGCATTGACCTGGGCACCACCAATTCCTGCGTCTATGTCATGGAAGGCAAGGACCCCAAGTGTATCACCAATCCCGAGGGCGGCCGCACCACGCCGTCCGTTGTGGCGTTTACGGACAAGGAACGCCTGGTGGGCGAGATCGCCAAACGTCAGGCCGTGACCAACCCCAAGCGCACCATTTTCGCCATCAAGCGCCTCATGGGCCGCAAATACAACAGCCCCGAGGTGGACCGCTGGAAAGAAAACTCCCCCTACACCATTGTGGAGACCCCCAATGGCGACGCCGGCGTCGAGGTTGACGGTCGCGTTTACAGCGCCCCGGAAATTTCGGCCATGATCCTTGCCAAGCTCAAGGCCGACGCCGAAGCCTACCTTGGCGAGACCGTCAGCGAGGCCGTCATCACGGTGCCCGCCTACTTCAACGACGCCCAGCGGCAGGCCACCAAGGACGCGGGCCGCATCGCGGGCCTTGAGGTCAAGCGCATCATCAACGAGCCCACGGCCGCTTCCCTGGCCTATGGGGCGGACAAAAAGGCCAACGAAAAGATCGGCGTCTTTGACCTTGGCGGCGGCACGTTCGATATTTCCATCCTTGAGGTGGGCGACGGCGTGGTGGAAGTGCGTTCCACCAACGGCGACACCTTCCTCGGCGGCGAGGACTTCGACCAGCGGATCATCAACTTCCTGGTGGAGGAATTCAAGAAAGAGAACGGCATCGACCTTTCCAAGGACAGCATGGCGCTCCAGCGCCTCAAGGAAGCCGCCGAAAAGGCCAAGAAAGACCTGTCCACCGCCATGGAGGCCGAAATCAACCTGCCGTTCATCACGGCGGACCAGAACGGCCCGCGCCATCTGCTCATCAAGCTCTCGCGCGCCAAGCTGGAATCCCTGGTCAGCGATCTGGTCGACCGCACCATCGAGCCCTGCAACCAGGCCCTCACCGACGCCGGTCTTGATCCCAACCAGATCAACGAAGTCCTGCTGGTGGGCGGCATGACGCGTATGCCCCTGGTCCAGCAGACCGTGGGCAAGTTCTTCGGCAAGGAGCCCAACCGCTCCGTCAACCCGGACGAAGTGGTCGCCATGGGCGCGGCCATTCAGGGCGGCATCCTCACCGGCGACGTGAAGGACGTCCTTCTGCTCGATGTGACCCCGCTCTCCCTCGGCATCGAAACCATGGGCGGCGTTTTCACCAAGCTCATCGAGCGCAACACGACCATTCCGACCCGCAAGAGCCAGGTATTCACCACCGCCGCCGACAACCAGCCCTCGGTGTCCATCCATGTGCTCCAGGGCGAACGGCCCATGGCCGCGGACAACATGACCCTGGCCCGCTTCGACCTGACGGGCATTCCGCCGGCGCCGCGCGGCGTGCCGCAGATCGAGGTCTCCTTTGACATCGACGCCAACGGCATCGTCAACGTGTCGGCCAAGGACATGGGCACCGGCAAGGAGCAGTCCATCAAGATCACCGCTTCTTCCGGTCTCTCCGAGGACGACATCCAGCGTCTGGTGCGCGAGGCTGAAACCCACGCCACTGACGACAAGAAGAAGCAGGAACTGATTGAAGCGCGTAACCACGCCGACAGCCTGATCTATGGCACGGAGAAATCCCTGACCGATCTGGGCGACAAGGCCGACGCCGCGCTCAAGAGCGACATTGACGGCAAAATCGCCGCCCTGCGCAAGCTTATGGAAGGCGAAGACGCCGCAGCCATCAAGGCTGCCACCGACGACCTCGCCAAAACCTCGCACAAGCTTGCCGAGCAGCTCTATCAGCAGCAGGCCCAGCAGACTGGCGGCCAGCCCGGCGCAGAGGCCGGAGCCGAGGGCGCAGGCCAGCAGCACGGCAATGCGGGCGATGATGTTGTGGACGCAGACTACACTGAAGTGAAGAAATAAGGGCAAGGGCAGCTCGGCGGCACACGCCCCGAACTTGCAACCACGCCTACCCTGTACTAAAAAGGTCTGGTTCCCTGAACCAGACCTTTTTTTGCGGCCCGCGTACGGCGGGCCTGCCGGGACTACAACCAGGATACCGTCATGAATTTTT
>URHE01000096.1 GCA_900547595.1 uncultured Desulfovibrio sp. | reverse complement strand
TAATGAGGTCTGAGCCTAGAACGGGACCTCGTCCATGCCCGACGCTTCGGACGGGAATGCCGGGCCCAGGTCCTCGTCCTGCTGCCGCTCCCTGTTGCGCGGCGCGGCGCCGCCGGACGCGGCGTTTCTGGCCGCCCCGCCGCCCTGACGGGCGCTCTGGGCACGCTGGCCGCGCGGCTCCTGCCGCGGGGAACCGCCGTCGCCCCAGTCGTCATTGGGGGCGCCGTCCGGCGCCGGACCGCGCTCGCCCTTGCGGTCGAGGAACTGGACGCGCTGGGCCTTGATCTCGGTGGTGTAGCGGTCCTGGCCGCTCTGGTCCTGCCATTTGCGCGTCTGGAGACTGCCCTCCACATAGACAAGGCTGCCCTTGCCGAGATAGTTGGCGCAGTTTTCCGCCTGACGCTGGAACACAGAGACGCGGTGCCATTCGGTGCGTTCCACCTTGTTGCCGTCCCTGTCGGTGTAGGATTCGTCCGTGGCCACGTTGAGCGTCGCCACCGGGGAGCCGCTCTGGGTGTAGCGGAGTTCCGGGTCGCGGCCGAGGCGGCCGATGATCATGACCTTGTTCAGCATGTGGGCTCCTGCGCGCGGGCTGGCCGCGCGCCGTCAAGAGGGTGATGCCATGGGGCGGGACTGCGCCGCCGCCTGCGCCGGAAGGGCCGGCTCCTTGTTCGTATTCGATGGTTTGGGTATATTTTGGGGTTGGTGATGTGCCTGTGCCATGTGGGCAATGCCGAAATTCTCCGTCAAAAACGGCTGCGCGTTGCGGTCCATTTGCGTAAACCGCGCTTTGCGCGCAACGCAAACGCGCCTGCGGCGCGCCCTTATTGGAGAACAAGCCTATTCGATATAGGCGCGTTCCAGGGCGTCCAGCGCGTCCTCCAGGTCGTCGCTCAGGGCATTGGCCCTGCGCGGGTCCCAGTCGGCAAGGGCGGCCTCAAGTTCGGCCCTGAGGCGCGCTGCCTCCCGGATGCCGGGGCCCATGGCCCGCTTCCGGGCATCGGACCACTTCATGAAGCGCAGGCCCTCATCCAGGCGGCGCACAAGTTCAAGGACGCCGCGCTCCTCGCTTTTTACCGGCACCGAGGCCGCCAGCCTGACGAGGCTCGGCCAGTAGTCCTCCACGAGTCCCTCATTCCAGGTAACGGCGCTTACCCTGATCTGCAGCACCTTGCCCATGGCGCCCTCCGTCAGTCCGTTTCCGTCCACTCTGTCTGGACGCGCATGATGACGTCCTGAATGGCCGGCAGCTGGTCGCGGGGGCAGACGCCGATGAGCGGCGCGCCCGCGTCCATGTTTTCATTATAGGTGAAATAGACCGAATAGATGACGCCCTCCGGGCCGGCATAGCGCAGGGGCGCCTCACGTTTCATGCGCGACATGATGAGCAGTTCCATGCCGTCGCGCACGGCCACGGAATGCGCGTCCGAAGCGCGGATCTTCTTGTCCACCTCGGGGGTGAAGTAATACTTGGCCCGTTCGGGCGCGCGGAACAGATGGAGCGCCTTGCGGAGGATGATGCCCTGCACCTCCTCGCGGGTGAGCTTGTGGCGCAGGACGGCCAGTTCCGTCCCCGCCTCCACGAAGGTCCCTTCCAGTTCCCCGCGCAGCGCCGATATCTCGCCTTTTTCCGGCGCGCAGATGGGCTTGGGATTGCGCTCGCGCTCCAGCGTCGCCACAAGTGTGCCGGGTTTTTCCTTCCATTGCCCCTGCGGGCCGTGCACCTTGTCGCCCGGCCTGAGCCCGGCAAAGGTCACTCTGCCGGTGTGCGGGGCGGCGATGACGATCTCCCGGTAGGGAGAAGCCTTGATCTCGTCAAGCAGCGCGGAAATGTCGATCATGCCTGTCCTGCGGTCGCGGGGGCCGGAACGTCGGCCCGCTAGCGGTAATAGAGGTTCCTGCCGCCGATGGTCATCAGGGCCTGCTTGAGATTGGCGCGAATCTGCCGCCTGTCCCAGATGCCCTGGATGTGCCCGCGCGAAAGCGCGCGATAGGAACGGTGGTACTTGGGCGGGATGTCCATGCCGGTGGTCTCCTTGATGACGCCCGGTCCCGCGAAGCCGATATTGGAGGAACGCACCGCGAACTGGTAGGGCGAGCAGCCGAGAAAGCTCGCCACCGGCCCGGCAAAGGAATTGGTGTCGTAGAGCACCATGTACAGGCCGCCGGATTCGATATAGCGGCGCACGGCAACGGTGCAGCGCGGCATCTGGATGACGCCGTGGGTGCCCTCCTGGATGCGGATGCCCGCCGTGCCATGGACATAGGCGAGAAAGGGCTGGCGTTTCTTGGCGGCGCGCTCCGCGGCCTCCACGAACTTGAAGCCCTCGGCGGCCCCGAAGGAACCGCCGCGGAAGGTGCCCATGAGCATGGCGACGACCATCTTGATATTGTCGATGCGCGCCTCAAAGGTCATGCAGCCGCTCTTGGCGCCGGTCTTTTTCTGCGCCTCGGCGATGCGCTCGGCAAAACCGGGGAAGTTCAGGGGGTTGCCCGCCTCAATCTCGCTGTTGAACTCAAAGACGGAACCCTCGTCGAACACATTCTTCACATACCATTCCGGCTCCATGGGGAAGTGGTAGCCGCAGTGGCTGCACACGCCGGCAAATTCCGCGAACAGGTCCGGTCCCCACAGGTCGAGGCAGCCGTAGGAGGCGCTGTTGGGGCAGGTGACGGCGCGGTCGATCTTGTAGCGCGGCGAGATATAGTTCCATTTGCGGCGGCGTCCGTCGCCCGACCAGGCGGAAAGCGCGGTGAGCTCGCTGGCCGTGATGTCCTTGCCGCCGCCCGACCGGGCAAGCCTGTGCCAGGGCGAGAGCAGGCGCGTCTTGAAGGTGTCCCATTCGTTGCCCATCTCTTCCATGAAGCCGCTGAGCTTGCGCCGGTGCCTGCGGTAAAAATCGTACTTGAAAGTCACCCAGGGCTTGGTGGCCCAGTCCCAGAAGGCGGTGGCCGTCTTGGCGAGGAAGGGACGCCTGTCCCGCGCGGCATTGCGCGAGAGCCGGAGGAACTTCTGCTGGCGGCGTTCCCGCAGGCGGTTCTTGGCCGCGGGCGAAAGGCCCCAGCGCATGTGCATTTCGTCAAGATTGGCCTCGGGGCTGCGGCGGCGCGAAAGCGCGAGGCCCCGGAACATGGGCCTGCGGGTGGAGATGACCACCTCGTCCGTCGCGCGGAGCACCTCCTGCCGCAGGGTGCGGAAAAAGTCGAAGTGCCAGGGCCGCGCGCCCAGGGGCGGCTCCTGCACGATGCGGTCGATATAGCCGAAGCGCAGATTGTCCTCGGCGGTGATGTGCAGGTTTTCGGCGCAATGCTCGATGAGCTGCGGGGTGGCGCGCTCGCCGGCCTTGAGGCGCCCCTCGATGGCCGCCGCGCCCTCCGGCGAGATGACGGAATAGTACCCGTGCGAGAGCATGAGGCGCCTGTCCGCCAGGCCGATGGCCTCGGCGCCGCCGGAGCCGCCTTCGGAAATGACGGCCACCACCGGCACTCTCAGCCCGGCCATGCCGTAGATGTTGCGGGCGATCTGCTGGGCCGCGCCGGGATAGTCCTCAATGGGGTAGGAGCCGGGCGTGAAGATATAGGCATGGATGGGGATGCCCTCGGTCTCGGCCACGCGCATGTACTGAAGGGCCTTGGCGTTGCCCCAGGGCTTGACCGAGCCGCCGTTGCGGAATTCCGCGCCGTGGCCCTTTTCCTGGCCGATGACGAGCACCGACTGCCGGTAGGATTTCTTGCCCCGGCGCCGGATGATGACCGCGCGCGCGATGAGCATGCTCGGGTCAAGGCTGTGCTCGTCCTGGCCGCCCACCTCGGTGAAGTTGTCGTAGACATTTTCGAGGATGTCCCGCAGACAGATGCGCTGCGGGTGGCGGACGATGCGCACCCTGTCCATGGGCGTGATCTCGTTTTCGAGGCGCCGCTCCACATAGGAGAAAAGGTCCTCCACCGTGGCGAGTTCGGCAAAGGGATCGTCCAGGGAGCCGTCGGTCGCGCGCTTTTCAAAGCCGTCCAGCCGTTCGCGGAGAAGGTCGGCGTTGTCCGCGTGCTTGCCCGCGAAAATGTCCTGCATGTAGGCGAGCCTGTCGCGCAGGCTCTGGATGCGTTTTGCGATATTGTTGTCCATTGGCCTCGCCCTTTGCCGGCAGCCCTCAGAAACGCAGGATGCGCCCGGTATTGGCCTTGAGGAAATTCACGTTGGATTTGAGCGGCTCGCCCGCGCCGTTGACGCCTTCAAGCCTGAGGGATTCAAGGAAGGCCAGACCACGCGCCTTGGCCTCGTCGATGTCCTTGCCCCAGATGATGGCCAGGGCGAGGTTGGGGTCGAATTCCGTGGGGATCTCGTAGGGATGGTCCAGCGGCACATGGGTGAGCACCGTGAGCCACGGGGCCGCCGTCCAGGAGAAATGCTCGATGCGGCCGACCCAGGGGGTGAAGTTGTTGTCCGGGTCCTCGGCGATGAGGCGGTATTCCACACCCACGCCTTCCGTGGCGATCTCCGCCTGGGTATAGCCCAGCGGTTCGCCGAGGCCGGTGCGTATCTGTTCGGCGATGAGGTCCACGCCCTCCTTGCCGCGCACCCGCGCGATGCAGGCGGAGACGCCGTTTTCCACCTGGATGCGCGTGTTCACCTCCATGAGGAACGGCTCGCCCGTGCGCGTGACGATCCATTCCCAGGTGCCCACATTGTCGTAGCCGACCTTTTTCGCCATGGCGAGGGAATAGTCCACAATGTCGGTGAGCACGCGATTGGCGTCAAAGCTGTAGTGGAGCGTTTCCGGCGCGAAGCCGGGCGCCACCTCGATGCGCTTCTGGAGGCCCGTGGACTGGATGGAGCAGTTGCGCGTGCCGAAATGGACGGGATTGCGCCCGGTGCGGTCGGAAACGATCTGGACTTCCAGATGGTTGAAATCCGTGATGCGCTGCTCGATGAGGACGCCCTCGTCCTTGAACTGGCGCAGGGCGTAGTTGCGGATGCGCCGGTAGACGGAACGGAACTGGTCCGGGTCGTACACTTCCTCGATGCCCATGCCGCCGCCGCCCGCCGATGCCTTGACGAGCACGAGCGGCCGCGCGATGCCCTGCGCCTCCTGAAATTCAAAGACCGACTTGGCGATGCGCTCCGCTTCCAGCTCGTCATAGATGGGCCTGTCCGAGCCGGGCACCGTGGGCACGTTGAGGCTGCGCGCGAGGCGCTTGGTGTTGATCTTGTCGCCCAGCTCGCGGATGATCTTCCAGGAGGGGCCGATAAAGATCATGGCCCGGTCGCGCTTGGTCACGCGGCGCGCGAAGCGGAAATCCTCGGCAAAGAAGCCGTAGCCCGGGTGGACGGCCGTGCAGGCCGTTTCGTCGGCCACGGCCATGAGCTCATTGGCGTCATGGTAGGAGGAGACGCGGAACAGGCTCCCGGCGCCGCCGATGCGGCGCGCCAGCTCCACATGGCCGGAGGCTTCGTCCTCCGCCGTATAGATGGCGGTGAAGCCCACGCCGAGCTTGCGGCAGGCCTGCATGATGCGCATGGCGATCTCGCCCCGGTTGGCCACGAGCACCCTGTGCCCGCTCAGGTCGACGGGGGCCGCCGCTTTCTTCTTGCTGTCCTGAGCCTTGCTCACACGATTCTCCCGAAAAAAAGCCTGTCCGGAACTCGCCCCGCGGCGTGCCGCGCGGGCTTGTGGGCGCGGGGATTCCGGCATATCCTGGGGGCGGCCCCCGCGCGGGCGGGGCGGGATGCCGCATGGCCCGTTCCCGCAAGGGCGTCCGTCGCCGTTCCTTACATCAAGAGATGATTCTATGCAAAATCCCCAGGAAGTCCAGCATGCCGTGGCCGCGCTCCGTTCCGCCCTCGCGCGGGAGCATGCCGATCTGTCACATCCCCCCGTGGGCCTGGTGCTCGGCACCGGCCTCTCCCGCGTCGCCGGTTCCCTGCTTGAAGGGGAGGGAAGCGTGCGCGTGCCGTTCGCCGGGCTTCCCGGCATGCCGCGGCCGGGCGTGGATTCCCACGAGGGCGCCTTTGTGTGGGGACGCCTCGCCGGCGTGCCCGTGCTCGCCCAGCTGGGCCGTTGCCATCTCTACGAAGGCCGCACCCCGGCCGAGGTCTGCATGGGGGTGCGCGTCATGGCCGGCCTCGGCGTCCGCGCCCTGGTCATCACCAACGCGGCGGGCGCGCTCGATCCGCTCTTTGACGCCGGGTCCCTCATGTGCATGAGCGACATGATCAACCACACCGGCGTTTCGCCGCTCACGGGCCCCAACTGCGACGTATTCGGCGAGCGTTTTCCCGACATGAGCGCGCCGTTTGACGCCGGGTTCCGGCGCCTGGCGCGCGAGGCCGCGTTGCGGCTTGGCCTGCGTCTGGAGCAGGGCGTCTATATCGGCGTCCACGGCCCGGAAATGGAGACCGCCGCCGAAACGCGCATGTACCGCCAGTGGGGGGCGGATGCCGTGGGCATGAGCACGGTGCTGGAGGTCATCGCCGCGCGGCACCGGGGCATGCGGGTGCTCGGCATTTCCTGCCTGACCAACAAAAACCTGCCGGACTGCATGGCGCCCGCGCCCCTGGCCGAGGTCATCGCCGTGGCGGCCAGGGCCGGGGAATCGCTCGGGCGCCTGCTGGAAGCGGTCCTGCCGGAGCTGGCGGCCGCGGTGGGCGAGGGGTAAGCCCTATCGATGTGCTGCCGGTTGGGGATGCGGCGGATTGTGTACTACCGCAATTATCCGTCAAAAACAGCCTTGCGTTGCTGTCCATTTGCGTAAGCCGCGCTTCGCGC
>URHE01000095.1 GCA_900547595.1 uncultured Desulfovibrio sp. | reverse complement strand
CGCCGCCAGCGCAAAAAAGGCTGTTTTTGACGGATGATTGTGGCATTGCACAAGCTGCCGCAGCCCAGGCCAGCAGCCACATCAATAGGTCCAGACCCTAATCGAGAACCTTTACCGGCAGCCCGGGCGCGAGCCGCACCTGGCCGTCGATCACCACGCGGTCGCCGCTCTCCAGGCCGCCGGCCACGACCGTCTGGCCCTCATGCTCGAAAAGGGGCGTCACCGGGCGATAGACGGCGCGGCCCTCCGCATCCACAAGATAGACGTAGCGCTCCTCGCGGCCCGACTGGACGGCGCGGCTCGGCACCACAAGGGCGTTTTCCGCCACGCCGAGGGGCAGGGCCACCTGGACGAACTGCCCCGGCCAGAGGCGGCGGTCGGGATTTTCAAAGGTGGCGCGCAGGCGGATGGTGCCGGTGCGCGTGTCAACGCTGTTGTCCACCAGCGTCAGGCGCCCTGTTTCCGGGGTGCCGCCCGTTGGGGTGGCCGTCACCGGCACGTCGCCCCGGTCCATGCGCTCAAGGATGGCCGGGAGCTGCGCTTCGGGCACGGAAAAGGTGACATAGATGGGCGACAGGGTGTCGATGGTCACAATGGGCGTGGCATCCGCGCTTTTGACCATGTTGCCCTTGTCCACGGTGAGCGCGCCCACGCGGCCGCTGATGGGCGCCGTGACCGTGCAGTAGGCAAGGTCGAGGGCCGCGCTCTCCACGGCGGCCCGGTCGGCCTGGACCGTGGCGCGCAGGGCCGCCGCGTCGGTGGCGGTCTGCTCATAGGCTTCGCGGCTCACATAGCCGCCGCCCACCAGTTTGCCGTAGCGGCGGCGGTCGTCATTGGCCTTGGTCAGCTGCGCCTCGGATTTGGCGAGCACGGCGCGCTTTTCGCGCAGGGCGGCCTCGAACGGGCGCGGGTCGATCAGCAGCAGCGGATCGCCGGCCTTCACCTCCTGCCCTTCGGTAAAGCGGACATCGAGCAGTTCGCCGGTGACGCGCGGGGTGACGCCCACGGTGGCCGAGGCGCGCACATTGCCCACGGCGGAAAGCACGCGCGGCATGTCGGCTCTGGTTACGGGCCGCACATGGACCGGGGCCGGCGCGGGCCCCCTGGCGGCGTTGTCGCCGGAACAGGCGGCGGGCCCCATGAGGCACACGGCCGCAAGGCAGAGGGCTGACGCCCGGTTGCGCCAGAAGCGGGACTTCATGTCGGCCTCCTTGGGATTGCCGTGAGCATGTACCATGGAGCGGCCCGCGTCAAGAACCCGTTGACTTCGCAAGGCTTTTCGGCATACTGAAAAATTCAATGGTCGCGCGCCGCCCTGCATGGCCGCGTTCCGGTTCCGGACCCCGGCCAGTTTCCGGCAGTCATGAGGGAGGTTCTGTTGGCAAAGAGTCATGCCTTGCAGCGGTGGGGAGTGGAGGATTCCGTCGAACTCTACGGCATCCGGACATGGGGCGCGGGCTTTTTTGATGTCTCGGAAGACGGGGATGTGGTCATCTGCCCCCACGGGACGCGGGGGCCGCGGATACCCCTGCCGGAGATCATCGCCGGACTGCACGAACGCGGCTATGACATGCCCGTCCTCCTGCGCGTGGAGAATATCCTCAGTTCCCGCATCGCCCACATCCATGAGTCTTTTCGCAAGGCCATCCGCACGCTCGGCTACAAGGGGGAATACCGCGGCGTCTTCCCCATCAAGGTGAACCAGCAGCAGCAGGTGGTGGACCAGATCGCCCAGTTCGGCAGCCGCTATCACCACGGGCTGGAGGCCGGCTCCAAGGCCGAGCTCATCGCTGCGGTGGCCCTCATGCGCGACCCCGACGCCTGCATCATCTGCAATGGCTACAAGGACGAGGAGTTCATCGACCTCGCCCTTCAGGCCCAGCGCCTGGGCTTCAATATTTTCCTTGTCCTGGAGATGCCCGGCGAGCTGGACATGGTGCTCGAGCGCGCGGCGGCCCTCGGCATCCGGCCCAATGTGGGCGTGCGTTCCAAGCTGTCGGTCAAGGCGGGCGGCCACTGGACGGATTCCGGCGGCGAGCGCTCCACCTTCGGCCTCTCGCCCTCGCAGATCGTGGATGTGGTGGACACGCTCAAGAGCCGCCAGATGCTCGACTGCTTCCGTCTGCTCCACTACCATCTGGGGTCGCAGATCTCCAATATCCGCGACATCCGCACAGGCGTCATGGAAGCGGCCCGGCTGTACTCCGGGCTGGTGGAGGAGGGCGCGCCCATGGGCTATCTCGACCTGGGCGGCGGCCTTGCCGTGGACTATGACGGCTCGCACACCAACTACGTCTTTTCGCGCAACTACAATCTGGATGAGTACTGCGCCGACGTGGTGGAAACCATTATGAGCATCCTGGACGAGAAGGACATCCCGCACCCGCACATCATCACCGAATCGGGCCGGGCAACGGTGGCCTACTGTTCCGTCCTGCTCTTCAACATCCTTGACGTCAACGTGGTGGAGGAGGCGCGCCTGCCCGAGACGCTGCCCGACGACGCGCCCGAGGCCGTGCGCAATCTTCAGGAGGCGCTTGCCGGCATCAGCCTCCGCAATCTTCAGGAAAGTTACAACGACGCCGTCTATTACCGCGACGAAGTGCGGCGCATGTTCTCCACCGGCGCCGTGAGCCTGCGGCAGCGCACCCTGGCCGAGCGTTTTTTCTGGGCCATCCTCATGCGCATCGCCAAGGAGAAGGGCAAGCTCAAGAACGTGCCGCGCGACCTGGAGGACATCGACGTCAACCTTGCCGACATCTATTACGGCAACTTCAGCGTCTTTCAGTCCCTGCCGGATTCCTGGGCCATTGACCAGCTCTTCCCCATCATGCCCGTGCACCGGCTGGGCGAATTTCCCTCCCGCCAGGGCATCATTTCGGACATCACCTGCGATTCCGACGGTCGCATCGATCACTTCATCGACCCGCAGGGCATGAAGCCCATGCTCGATCTTCACCCCTTGCGCGAAGGCGAGGAATACTACCTCGGCGTCTTTCTGGTGGGGGCCTACCAGGAGACCCTGGGCGATCTGCACAACCTCATGGGCGACACCAACGTGGTCTCCATCCGCGCCGCCGACGACGGCAGCTATGAATATGTGCGCGAGATACGGGGGGATTCCGTGTCCGATGTGCTCAGCTATGCGGAGTACGAACCACGCCGCATCATCGAGAATCTCCGCAGCGCCGCCGAACGGGCCGTGCGCGAGGGGCGCATCTCGCCCAGCGAGCGTTTCGCCGTCATGCAGGCTTTTGAGGACGGCTTGCGCGGCTATACCTATTTTGAACGCTGATCCGGCCTGAGGGCGTTTTCCGCCTGCGGCGCCTGGCGCCGCCATGCCCGCCATGACGCAGGCCGCGCCGTCCGCGCCGCGAAAGGGGGCGCCCCCCTGCGGAGGCGCCCCCTTTCGCATTTTCGCAATGGAATTGTAAACGCCCTGGCGTCGGCTACTTGGCGACGGAGGGCAGGACGGCGCCCGCGTACTTCGCGCGCATGGCCCTGGCGATCTCCGGGCTCACCAGCACTTCATAGAGCGCCTGGAGTTCGGGGCGGCGGGTATCCTTTTCGCGCACGGCCAGCACATTGGCATAGGTGGCGGCGGCCATGGAGTCGGCGGCTTCCACGGCCAGGGCCTCGGCCACCTTGAGGCCGCCGAGAATGGCGTAGTTGCCGTTGATGACCGCCATGTCCACATCCGGCAGGGCGCGCACGAGCTGCGCGGCCTCGATCTCCTCGATCTTGAGGTTTTTGGGGTTTTCCACGATGTCGCGGCTGGTGGCGGTGAGGCCGGAGTCCGGCCGCAGTTTGACGAGGCCCTGATCCTGCAGCAGGAGCAGGGCGCGGCCCTCGTTGGTGGCGTCATTGGGCACGGCCACGATGGCGCCTTCCTTCAGGTTCTTCAGGTCCTTGCTGCGGCCCGCGTAGATGCCGAAGGGCTCGTAATGCACAGGTCCCATGGAGGCGAGTTTCGTGCCCTTCTGCGCGTTGAAATCGTCGAGATAGGGCTTGTGCTGGAAGTAGTTGGCGTCCAGATCGCCGCTTTCCAGCGCCACATTGGGCTGCACATAGTCCGAATATTCCACGATCTTGAGTTCATAGCCCCTGGGCTTGAGGAGCTTTGCCGCCTCGGCGAGAATCTCGGCGTGCGGCGTGGGGGACGCGCCCACGGTCACCACACCCGCCGCGTGGGCCGCGCCGGCGAGGCAGAGGCTGGAGACAAGGGCTGCCGCGAGAAATGCTTTGTTCATGGCTGAAATCCTGGGTTGAGGGTGATGCCGGGGCTGTGGCGGGCGGGGCGCCCGCGCCGCGCTAGCCGCCGCGCCGGTCGCAGCGGCGGGTGGCCCAGTTGCCGAAACTTTGCAGGGCCTGCACGATGATGATGAGCAGGACCACCGTGATGATCATGATGTCGGTCTGGTAGCGGTTGTAGCCGTACATGATGGCGAGCTTGCCGAGCCCGCCGCCGCCCACGGCCCCGGCCATGGCCGAATAGCCGAGGATGGTGATGGCCGCCACGGCGCTGCCGTTGATGAGCGAGGGCAGCGCCTCGGGGATGAGCACCTTGCAGATGATCTGCCACACGCTGGCGCCCATGCTCTCCGCGGCCTCCACCACGCCGTGGTCCACCTCCAGCAGCGAGGATTCCACCAGCCGCGCCACAAACGGCGCCGCCGCCAGCACCAGCGGGACCACCGTGGCATTGTTGCCGATGGTGGTGCCCACCAGAAAGCGGGTGAAGGGGATGACCGCGATCATCAGGATGAGGAAGGGAAAGGAGCGCGTGAGGTTCACCACCACGTCAAGCACGCTGTAGAACGCCGCGTGCGGCCGGATGCCGCCCTTGCGCGTGATGACCAGGGCCACGCCCATGACCGTGCCGAACACATAGGAAAAAAAGGTGGCCACCAGAGTCATGTAGATGGTGTCCCATGTGCCGACGAGGAGCATCTCCAGGGTCTTTTCGTCAATCATGGGGGGCGTCCTCCAGTTTTTCCAGCGCGATGTGATGGGCCGCGGCCCAGTCCATGATGCGTTTGCGCGACGCCTCCGCATCGGGAAGCTGGAGCACCATCTGGCCCACGGCCGTGCCGCCCAGGTCGCGCGTGTCCGCGTACATGATGTTCACCGGGCAGCCACAGTGCAGCACCATGTTGGAAATGACCGGCTCAAACGAGGAGCGGCCATTGAAGATCAGGCGGTAGAGATTGTCGCACTTGTCCAGCGGCAGGTTCTGGAGCGCCTCGGGCAGGACGAGCCTGCGCGCGGCCTCGGTGCGCGGATGGAAGAATACCTCCTCCACGGGGCCCTGCTCCACGATGACGCCCTTGCTGATGATGGCCACATGGCTGCATATCTGGTCGATGACGCGCATCTCGTGGGTGATGACCACCGCCGTGATGCCCAGCTGGGCGTTGATGTCCTTGATGAGCGCCAGGATGGAGTCCGTGGTGGCCGGGTCAAGCGCCGAGGTGGCCTCGTCGCAGAGCAGGACGCGCGGCCGGGTGGCCAGGGCGCGGGCAATGGCCACGCGCTGTTTCTGGCCGCCGGAAAGCTGGGAAGGGTAGGCCCCCATGCGCTTGCCCAGGCCCACCATGTCCAGCAGTTCCTCGGCGCGGCGGCGTCCCTCCGCGCGGGAGACGCCCGCAAGTTCGAGGGGAAAGCGGACATTCTCCAGGGCGGTGCGCTGCATGAGCAGGTTGAACTGCTGAAAGATCATGCCCATGGAGCGGCGCGCCTCGCGCAGGGCCGCGCCGGAAAGTCCGCAGAGGTCGCGCCCCTCGAAAACGACGCGCCCGGCGGTGGGGCGTTCCAGCAGGTTGATGCAGCGCACGAGCGTGGACTTGCCCGCGCCGCTCTTGCCGATGATGCCGAAAATCTCGCCCCTGCCTATCTGAAGGTCGATGCCGCGCAGGGCAAAGACGCCGTCGCCGTTGCCGGGATACTTCTTTTCGAGATTTTCGATGCTGATGATGGGCTCGTCTGCCATGCCGCCTCCGGGCGCGCCCATGGGTGCCTCCCGGCGCGTCCGGTGGGCATAGCATGTTTCGGCGCAAAGGCAAAGCGGCGGGTCTTGCCAACGCGCGCCGCGGCATGTAGAGTTGTCCCAAGGCCGGGCATCGGTGCCCGGTTCAATATATATAGCGGGCGCCGCCCGCCGACACATGGAGAATACAATGGTTGACAACCACGATCATACGGTGGAAGACCTGCGCAAGGAGCTCGGTTCCCTGCGCGCGCAGATGGAAACCCTGTTCAATACCCTCAAGGAAAAGAAGGCCGATGTGGCCGGGGATGTCTCCTCCCGCATTGCCGACGAGCTCGGGCAGTACCGCCGCTACGCCCGGGACGGCGCCCGGAAGGTCTATGACGCCGGCGCGGCGGGCGTGGAGGAAGTGAGCGAACAGGTGCGCCGCAATCCCCTGGCGAGCCTGCTCATCGCGTTTGGCGCGGGCTGCGTTCTTTCCGGCCTTTTCAGGCACTTCAGGTAGCCGGACGAGTGAAAGGTCTGGCTGAACTTGTCGTCAGTCTGTGCGACCTTTGCGAAGCCGAGGGGCGGCTCCTGCAGGAGGGCGTCCTCCGCACCGTGCGGAGGGCGATCGCCCTCATGCTGGGGCTGCTCTTCGGCGCTGCCGCCCTTGCGTTCCTGCTGGCGGCGCTCTATGTCCTGCTGACCAGCCTCATGCCGGTCCCGGCGGCGCTGGCTATGCTGGGGCTGGCAAGCGCCGCCATTGCCGCCTGCCTGCTCTGGAGCGCGCGGCGCGTTGCCGCGCC
>URHE01000094.1 GCA_900547595.1 uncultured Desulfovibrio sp. | reverse complement strand
ATCACGCCGCGCCCTTGAGGCCGCTCTTGGGCAACAGCCCCAATAACCCGACATGAAAAGTGAGGCTTCCATGCGAATTCTGGTGCTGCACGGCGTCAATCTGAACATGTTTGGCAAGCGTGACCCCAATCAGTACGGCACGGCCACACTGGCGGACATTGATGCGGCGTTGCAAACGCTTGCGCAGGAACTGGGCGCGAGTGTGGAATGCTTTCAAACCAATCACGAGGGGCTGATGGTGGAGCGCGTCCACCAGGCGCTCGGCGATGGATTTGACGCCGTGGTCATCAACGCTGGCGCATGGACGCACTACAGCTATGCCATTGCTGACGCTCTGGCCATTCTGCCCGTGCCTGTGGTGGAGGTTCACATGTCCAATGTTCACGCGCGCGAGGGGTTCCGGCACCATTCGGTGCTGTCGCCCGTGTGTGCGGGCAGCGTATGCGGATTCGGCGTGGAGAGTTATCTTCTCGGCCTGCGAGCCGCGCAATCACTGGCGGCAAAGGCCACAATCAAAGCGTAGTAAAGACGCAGTATATAATTTGCAAGGGTGCGAGCCTAGATTTTTGACTTTTTCTGCTGTAGCGTTGTAGATAGTCTTGTCACAGCGGCACCCCATCAGCTTCTAACCAGAGAGTTCCCATGAACGAAGCCATTAACCTGAACCGCCTGCGCGACCCCGCCTTTACGGAGGAAGTGGATGCGCACAGCGGGCAAAAAGTGTCCACCTGCTATCAGTGCGGCAATTGTACTGCCGGCTGTCCCGCAGGATTCGTTTACGACATGCAGGTCAACCAGATCATGCGGGCGGTACAGTTGGGCTTGAAGGACGCGGTTCTTGATTCCCGCTCCATCTGGATGTGCCTGTCCTGTTCCACCTGTAGTCTCCGCTGCCCCAACAATATCGACGTGGCAGGCATAATGGAGACACTGCGTCACATGGCCCGCAAGGAAGGCCGCGTGGCCGTTCCCAAGGTGGAGAAATTCTGGTTTTCCTTCCTGGATACAGTGCGCACCTTTGGCCGCACCCACGAAATCGGCACCATGGCACTCTACATGATGCGCTCGCTCCGCGTGTTCACCGACGTTGACCTCGCGCCCGAAGCCCTCAAGAAGGGCAAGCTGGGGCTCAAGCCCCACATTCTGCCCGGCGGGGCAGGGCCGGTTACCCGTATCTTTACGCGCTACAAGGAACGCGCCAAGCGCGAGGGGGTGCGCCCATGAATTTTGCCTACTACCCCGGCTGCTCCGCCAGGGGTTCTTCAAAAGATTACGAAATGTCCACCCAGGCTGTGTGCAAAGCCCTGGACATGAGACTTGTGGATATTCCCGACTGGAACTGCTGCGGCTCCACCCCTGCCCATGCCGTGGATACGGAACTTTCCGCCGCCCTGTGCGTGCGCAATCTTGATATTGCCGCTCAGCAAAAGGCCGAAGTTCTGCTCACCCCATGCCCCAGCTGTCTTTCCAACCTGCGCATGGCTGCCAAGCGCATGGAAAACCCGGCCTTCCGCAGCCGCGTGGATGAACTGCTGGACGGCCCCTCGGCCAAGGAATTCCCGCCCGTCACCTCCGTCATGCAGGGCATTGCCGCGCAGATGGAAATGGACGCCATTGCCGCCCGCGTGCGCCAGAGCCTCAAGGGCCTCAAGCTTGTGGCCTATTACGGCTGCCTCATGAGCCGCCCGGCGGATGTCATGCAGTTCGGCGATCCGGAAAATCCCACGCTCATGGAGAGTCTGCTTGCGGCCTGCGGCGCCGAGATGCTGGAGTTTCCGCTCAAGACGGTCTGCTGCGGCGCGTCCTTCGGCATTCCGGAACGGCCGCTCACGGCGCGCAACTCCGGACGCATCCTCGACCTGGCGACAAAGCTCGGCGCGGATGTCATCGCCGTGGCCTGCCCGCTCTGCCAGATGAATCTCGACCTGCGCCAGAAGCAGGCGGCCAGGGCCGAGGACGCCTTTTTCCACATGCCGGTGCTCTATTTCACACAGCTCATGGGCCTTGCCATGGGCATCGCGCCTGAGCATCTCGGTCTGGACCAGCTCTGCGTGAGCGCCGAGCCCCTCCTGCGCAAGATGGAGGCCGCGCGGGCGGCCGCCGGCGCCAAGGGCACGGAAGCCAAGGGAGGCAAGGCATGAGAATCGGCGTCTTTATCTGCCACTGCGGCAGCAATATCGCGGGCACCGTGGACGTGGCCCAGGTGGCGGAACGCGCCCGCCATTACCCGGACGTGGTCTATGCGGACGACCCCATGTACACCTGCGCCGAACCGGGCCAGGCAGGCATTGAGGCCGCCATCAGGGAATACCGGCTTGACGGCGTGGTGGTGGCATCCTGCACGCCGCGCATGCACGAGCCCACCTTCCGCCGCACCGTGGCGCGGGCCGGGCTCAACCCCTACATGTTCGAGATGGCCAATATCCGCGAGCATGTCTCGTGGATCGGCAAGGACAGGGAGGCCAATACCAACAAGGCCGCCGAGCTCGTCCTCATGGCCGTGGAAAAGCTGCGCCGCAACAGGCCGCTGGCGCCCAAGTCCTTCGACGTGACCAAGAAGGTGCTCATCATCGGCGGCGGCGTGGCGGGCATCCAGGCCGCGCTCGACTGCGCGGACGGCGGGGTGCCGGTCATCCTGGTGGAGCGCGAGGCCACCATCGGCGGCAAGATGGCCAAGCTGGACAAGACCTTTCCCACGGTGGACTGCTCGGCCTGCATCCTCGGCCCCAAGATGGTCGATGTGGCCCAGCATCCGCTCATCACGCTCTACGCCTATTCCGAGGTGGAGGACATTTCCGGCTATGTGGGCAACTTCCAGGTAAAGATCCGCAAGAAAACGCCCTATGTGGACTGGAGCAAGTGCACGGGCTGCGGCGCCTGCACCGAAAAATGCCCCAGCAAGAAAACGCCGGACGCCTTCAACGAATTCACGGGCGAGACCACGGCCATCACCATCGCCTTTCCGCAGGCCATCCCCAAGAAGGCGGTCATCAACGCCCCCTACTGCCGCAAGCTCACCAGCGGCAAGTGCGGCATCTGCGCCAAGGTCTGCCCCACGGGGGCCGTCAATTACGAACTGAAGGACGAGATCGTCAGCGAGACCGTGGGCTCCATCGTGGCGGCCACGGGCTATGACCTCATGGACTGGTCGGTCTACGAGGAATACGGCGGCGGCAAATATCCGGACGTCATCACGGCCCTCCAGTACGAGCGGCTGCTCAACGCCTCCGGCCCCACGGGCGGCCACATCGTGCGCCCGTCCGACGGTCGCGAGCCGAAGGACGTGGTTTTCATCCAGTGCGTGGGCTCGCGCGACAGGTCCGTGGGGCGCCCGTACTGCTCCGGCTTCTGCTGCATGTATACGGCCAAGCAGGCAGTGCTCACCAAGGATCATCTGCCCGACTCGCAATCCTACGTCTTCTATATGGACATCCGCGCCGCGGGCAAGCTCTATGACGAGTTCACGCGCCGCGCCATGGAGGAATACGGCACCCACTACATCCGGGGCCGCGTCTCGGCCATCTACCCCGACGGCGAGGGCCGCTATGTGGTCATGGGCGCCGATACCCTCATGGGCGAGCCCATCGAGATCAGGGCCGACCTCGTGGTGCTGGCCGTGGGCATCGAGGCCAGCGCGGGCGCGTCCAAACTGGCGGAAAAGCTGCGCATCTCCTATGACAGCTACGGCTTCTTCATGGAGAGCCACGTCAAGCTCAAGCCTGTGGAGACCAATACTGCGGGCGTGTTCCTGGCGGGCGTCTGCCAGGGGCCCAAGGACATCCCGGCTTCCGTGGCGCAGGGCTCGGCGGCGGCGGCCAAGGTGCTCGACCTTTTCGCCAGACCGAAACTCCAGAGCGACCCGCAGATCGCCCATGTGGACATCCGCCGCTGCGTTGACTGCGGCAAGTGCATCCGCTGCTGCCCCTTCGGCGCCATCGAGGAAGTGAGCGTGCGCGGCGAAAACAAGGCCCAGGTCATCGAGACGGTCTGCCAGGGCTGCGGCCTCTGCGTGGCGACCTGTCCGCAGGGCGCCATCCAGCTCTCGCATTCCACCGACAATCAGATTCTCGCGGAGGTCAACGCGCTATGCCGGTTCTAGAAGGCAAGGAACTGCGGATCGTCGGCTTTCTCTGCAACTGGTGCTCCTACGGCGGCGCGGACACGGCCGGCGTGGCGCGCGCCGGGCAGCCCACCGACCTGCGCGTCATCCGCGTGCCCTGCACGGGCCGCGTGGACCCGCTCTTCATCGTCAAGGCCCTGCTGGAAGGCGCGGACGGCGTGCTCGTTTCCGGCTGCCACCCGCGCGACTGCCACTACGCCGTGGGCAATTTCTACGCCCGCCGCCGTCTGGAGGTGGTGCGCGAATTTTTGCCCGTGCTCGGCATCGACCAGCGCCGCTTCGCCTATACCTGGGTCTCGGCGTCGGAAGGCCAGCGCTGGCAGGAGGTGGTGCAGAAGTTCACCGCCGAGATCCATGCCCTGGGCCCGGCCCCGCGTCTGGAAGATGCCAAGCCGCTGCTCCGCCTGGCCGACATGGCGCTTTCCTCCCTGCATCCGCTGGGCACCGGGCAAAAGGCGCCCCTGGACGAGCTCAAGGCCGCCATCAGGGCCAAACTGCCCGAGCTGGAATGCGTCATCGGCTGGCAGCAGGGCTATGACGCGGCCCATGTGGTGCCGCTGTTCATGAAGACCCCCGAAGACGTGGACAAGCTCGTGTGGGGGCCGTTCAACGTCAACAATCCCGCCGTCTATCTGCCGCAGTTCAAGGGCAAAAAGGTCGGCGTGGTGGTCAAGGGCTGCGATTCGCGCTCCATCGCCGAGCTCCTGCAGGAGCAGCTCATCAGCCGCGAGGACGTGACCATCTTTTCCATCCCCTGCGAAGGGGTGCTGGACATGGCCCGCGTCAATACGGAACTGGGCCGCTACACGAAGATCGACGGCGTGAGCATGGACGAGGCGGGCGTGACCATCACGGCTGACGGCAGGGAGCACCGCTTCTGCATGACCGAGTGCGCCCAGGGCAAGTGCTACGGCTGCACCACGCCCGGCGCGGTCATTGCGGACCAGCGCTTCGGCGCGCCCGTGGAGGTGACGCCCGGCGCGCACACGCCGCCGGAGCTCGCCATGCTCGACGCCATGAGCCTGGAGGAGCGCATGGGCTTTTGGAAGGCGCAGATGGAACGCTGCCTG
Source organism: uncultured Desulfovibrio sp. (assembly GCA_900547595.1). GTDB lineage: Bacteria > Desulfobacterota > Desulfovibrionia > Desulfovibrionales > Desulfovibrionaceae > Desulfovibrio. The sequence continues at coordinate 1,663 of URHE01000094.1, read as the reverse complement.
CGCTGCTATGCCTGCCGCAACGCCTGTCCCATGTGCGTCTGCCGCGACCACTGCATCTCCGACTCCCGCGAGCCGCACTGGATGAGCCAGGCCGACAGCGCGCGCGACAAGCTCTTTTTCCAGGCCATCCACGCGCTGCATCTGGCCGGGCGCTGCACGGGCTGCGGCGAATGCCAGCGCGCCTGCCCGGTGGGCATTCCCATCCTCGCGCTGCGCCAGCAGATCGCCCGCGCGGTGGGCAACCTCTTTGACGGCTACAAGGCCGGCATCGACCCCGCGGCCGTGCCGCCGCTGCTCACCTACGCGGTGGACGAAACGCATATCCATGAGAGGGAGTGGAAATGAGCATGATCCGTTTTGTCGCTTCGGACGGGCTGCCGGGTCTTGCGGCCTCCCTCGCCAGGGGCGGGCGCCGTGTGCTCGTGCCCGTGGAAAAGCCCGCCGCCTCCAAGCCCTCCGTGGTCTTTGCGCCGTGGGAGCCGGGCATCGCCATGACCCTGGCCAAGGCCACGGTGCCCCCCAAGGAGGCCGTCCTGCCCGAGTGCGAGACGCTCATGACCTTCAGGAAGAACCGGGACGCGGCGGACCTCAACCAGACCACGGTGGAGCTGGCCCCGGTGGAGGCGGCGCAGCCGACGGTGGTCTTTGCCTGCCGCCCCTGTGACGCGCGCGGCTTTGCCGCGCTGGACAAGCCCTTTCTGGAAGGCGTCTATGCCGACCCGTATTACCGGGCGCGGCGCGAGGCCCTGACGGTGGTCAGCCTCACCTGCGCCACGGGCTGCGAGACCTGTTTCTGCCACTGGGTGGGCGGCGGCCCCACGTCGCCCGTGGGCTCCGACGTCCTCATCACGGAGATCGAGGGCGGCTATGTGCTTCAGGCCATGACGCCGCGCGGCGAGGAGCTGCTGGGCGCAACGGACCTCGCGGACGGCGCGGACAAATTCCCGCTGGCCGAGGCCGCGCGCAAGGCCGCCTGGGCCAGCCTGGTTCCCGCGCCCGACCTGAAGGAAGCCGCGGCGAGCCTCAGGGCCGTTTTCGACGACGCGGCCTTCTGGGAAGCGGAGACCGCGCGCTGCCTTTCCTGCGGGGCCTGCACCTATTTCTGCCCCACCTGCTACTGCTTCAACATCACCGACGAGGGCGAGCCGGAAAGTCCCTGCGGCGGCAAACGCCTGCGGAGCTGGGACAACTGCATGTCCTCCCGCTATACGCGCGAGGCCAGCGGCCACAACCCGCGCCCCCAAAAGTTCCAGCGCATGCGCAACCGCGTTTCGCACAAGTTCTGGACCTACCCGGAAAACTGGGGTTCCTTCCTGTGCAGCGGCTGCGGCCGGTGCATCGCCAACTGTCCGGTCTGTCTGGATATTCGCGCCATCGTGCTGGATGCCGTGGCGGCGGCCAGGGGCAAGGCGGGCGCCTAGGCGGTTTTCGCCGGTACTCTTGAAGTCCATTTGCGTGAAAGGAGCTGATTCATGGCAACCAAGAAGACTTCCGGAAAGGCCAAGGCCGCTCCCAGGGCTTCGGACGCCGAACCCAAAAAGACCAGGGCCGGCGCCGCCGCCTCCGGAACAAAGGGCGGCAAGGCCGCCGCGTCCGCTGCCAAAAACGCCCGGCCCAAAGACGCGCGCGCGCCGCGGACGGAAGTGAAGGGCGCTCCGGCGCC
>URHE01000093.1 GCA_900547595.1 uncultured Desulfovibrio sp. | reverse complement strand
GGCTCGATGCCTGGGCGGAGATCCGCCAGGTGCATGGCGACGCCCTGGCCGACGAGCCGCCCGCACCGCCTGCCGCCGCCCTGCCGGACTATCGCATGGAAGCATCGCCGGAGGCGGACGGCATGCTGACCTCCACGCCCGGCCGCGGCCTGCTCATCAAGACCGCCGATTGCCAGCCCGTGCTGCTGGCGCACAGGAGCGGCAGGCATGTGGCGGCCCTGCATGTGGGCTGGCGCGGCAACCGCTGCGACTTTCCCGGCAGCGGCGTCCGGCGCTTCTGCGCCCTGCGCGGCCTTGACCCGGCGGACATCTTTGCCGTGCGCGGCCCGAGCCTGGGACCGGCCCGGGCGGAATTTGTCAACTTCGCGCAGGAGTGGGGCGAAAGCTTCCGCCCCTGGCTGGATGCGGCGAGCATGCGCATGGACCTCTGGAGCCTGACGCGCAGCCAGCTGGAACGCGCGGGCGTGCCCCCGCGCCAGATTTTCGGCCTGGACATCTGCACCAGCCTCAATGCGGACCGCTTCTTCTCCCACCGGCATGACCCGCGCAGCGGCAGGCAGGCCAGCATCATCTGGATCGAAGCCTGACGCCGGCGCGACATGGTGTGCTGCTCCGCCCTGCGCTTCGCTCCGGGCGGACAGCGGAAGGGACCGTTGCCTGCCGGTTTCGGAACCATTGATGAAAAATGCAAAAGGCGATCGCCTCGTCCCCTTTTCTCTCAATGCGCCGCATTGAGAGAAAAGCGAACGGGGGTTTGGGGGCCATCGGCCCCCAACGGGGTGCGGGGCGGCGCCCCGCGGCAAAAACCTGTCTTTCCCGCAATCTCCCCCCGACGTCCCCCGCAGCGGGCATGGACAAGGGCCGGGGGAACGCGATAAGGGAAACGGAAACCGCCCCACGGGGCGAAGGAGGGATACCATGCGCAACATCCCTGTTTCCAGGCGTGAACTGCTGCAGGGCTCGGCTCTGCTCGCCGCCGCCGCGCTCCTCACGCCCGGCGCGACCCTGGCAGCCGGGCCTTCCGGCGCCGCGCCCGCTTCCGGCAAGGCATCGGGCAACGCCCAGGCGCCGGTGGTGGGTTCACGCAACGTCACGGGCAAAGCGCACAAGGGTTCGGCGGCCAAGGTCTATTTTTCGCCGGTCATCGACGCGGCGAGCCTCATCAAGCTCTATACGCTCGTCAATGAAAACATCTACGGCAAGGTCGCCATCAAGCTCCATACGGGCGAGCGCAACGGCCCCAATATCCTGCCGCGCGACATGGTGAAAGCCTTTCAGGCGCAGGTGCCGGACAGCGCCATCGTGGAGACCAATACCCTCTATCAGGGCGACCGCGACACCACGGCCAAGCACCGCGAGACCCTCAAGGTCAACGGCTGGACCTTCTGCCCCGTGGACATCATGGACGAGCACGGCGACGTCAATCTGCCCGTGGCCGACGGCTTCCACCTCAAGGAAGTGGCCATGGGCAAGGGCATCATGGACTATGACGCCATGATCGTCCTCACCCACTTCAAGGGGCACGCCATGGGCGGTTTCGGCGGCTCCATGAAGAATATCGCCATCGGCTGCGCCTCCGGGCAGGTGGGCAAGCGCCAGGTCCACGGCGTGGACGGCACCCCGCCCGCCGACTGGAGCAAGTGGCCCGCCAAGGAAAAGCTCATGGAACTCATGGCCGACTCCGCCAAGGCCGTGGCCGACCATTTCGGCAAGCACATCGTTTACATCAATGTGCTGCGCAACATGAGCGTGGACTGCGACTGCGCGGGCACCCGCGCCCAGACGCCCAGCATCAGGGACATCGGCATCCTCGCCTCCAGCGACCTGCTGGCCATCGACCAGGCCGCCTGCGACCTCGTCTTTGCCAGCGCCGACGGCAAGGACCTGCGCGAACGCATCCAGAGCCGCCACGGCCTGCGCCAGCTTTCGGCCATGGCCGAGCACAGGATGGGCAATCCGCAGTACGAACTCATCACCGTCAACTGACAACTGATACGGTTTGCGGCGCCGGCCGCCGTCCCGACCCGCGGACGGCGCCGGCACCCGCGCCGCCTCAAGGAACCGGCATGCCTGAATTTCAGCAGAATATCGTGGACGATCTCGCTTCCGCCACCACGGAATCCTGGCGCACCTTCCGCATCATGGCGGAAATGGTCAACGCCCTGGATGAACTCAACGCCCTCAAGGTCAACTGCATCTCCATCTTCGGCTCGGCGCGCAGCCAGCCGGGCAGCCAGGAATACCAGGACGCGGAAAAGCTCGCCGGGCTGCTCGCGCACGCGGGCTACGGCGTCATCACGGGAGGCGGCCCCGGCGTCATGGAGGCGGCCAACAAGGGCGCCAAGGAGGCGGGGGGCGTCTCCGTGGGCCTGCACATCAAGCTGCCGCACGAACAGGGCTGCAACCCCTATGTGACCACGCGCTGCAACTTCCGCTATTTCTTCATCCGCAAGTTCATGTTCGTGAAGTATGCCCGCGCCTATGTGGTCATGCCCGGCGGCATGGGCACCATCGACGAGCTTTCCGAAGCCTTTGTGCTCGCGCAGACCGGGCGCACGCGTCCCTTCCCCATCATCCTCTACGATTCGCGCTTCTGGAGCGGCCTGCTCGAATGGCTCCGCAAGAGCATGGCCGCTGGCGGCTTCATCAGCGACGAGGAACTGGACCAGCTCATCACGGTCTGCGACACGCCGGAGGAAGTGGTCAACCACCTGCGCAAGATCATCATCCTGTAAGTCGCGGATGGATGGAATGTCGGACCTCTTCCGGCCCCGCCCCCGCGCCTTCGCCCCGGCGGGGCCGGTGCCCGCGCCGCCGCCCGGCCACAGCTGGGAAGGGCTCATGGATATTGCTCTGGAGGCGACCGAGTTCACTCCGCTGACGGGCGACGTGCCGGTGGGCGCGGTCATCGTGGCGCCGGACGGGGGCATCATCGCCCAAGCCTGCAACGCCGTGGAGCGTGACAACGACCCCACGGCGCACGCGGAACTGCTCGCCATCCGGGAGGCCGCCCGACAATGGGAGAACTGGCGGCTGAAGGGCTGCGTCCTGGTGGTGACGCTGGAGCCGTGCGCCATGTGCGCGGCGGCCATCGTCCATGCCCGGCTGGCGGGCGTGGTCTTTGGCGCGGCGGACGAGGCCGCCGGGGCCGTGATCTCGCGCGCGGAATATCTGGACGGGCCGGTTTCCAGGCGCGGCATCTGGTACATGGGCGGCGTGCGCTCCGAAGCGTGCGCGGCGCTCTTGCGGCGGTGTTTTCAGGCCCGCAGATGACAACCACAGCGGACAGGCGGAGCTTCATGCTGGAACTGACAGCCTTTCTGAGCGGCGCGTTCGTCATGGTGCTGGAGATGGTGGGCGGCAGGGTGCTGGCGCCGCATGTGGGCACCTCGGCCATTGTCTGGACGAGCCTCATCGGCGTGGTGCTCGCCTGTCTGGCGCTCGGCGCCTGGGCCGGAGGCCGCTTTGCCGACAAAACGCTTTCCCGGCGCGGGCTGGGCCAGGCGCTGGCGGGCGCGGGCGCGGGCTGCGGCGTCACGGCCTTTTGCCATACGGCCATCGGCGCGGGCGTGACCGGCGCGCTCGGCAATCTTTACGCCGCCGCCGTTGCCGCCGCCGTGGGCATCTTCGCCCTGCCCGCCTTTTTCTTCGGCATGATCACGCCCTATATCATCCGCCTGCGCATCGCCAGCGTGGATACCGCAGGCGCCACGGTGGGGCGGCTCTATGCGCTTTCCACCGCGGGCAGCATCCTCGGCACCTTTCTCGGCGGCTTTGTGCTCATCTCCTGGTTCGGGAGCACGCTCATCCTCTGGGGCCTTGCCATTGCCATGCTTCTGCTCTCGCTTGCCAACAACCGCCAGCGCCCCTGGGGGCGCGCGCTCCTGCTCCTGCTCTGCGCCGTCCTGGCGTGGCAGGATACGCTCTATGCCGAATGGCTGGCGGAAAAAAGCGGCACGCGGCTGGTGGAAAGCCCGTACAACAGCATCCGCATCATGGAGGGGGTGGACTACGCGCGCGGGGGCAAGGCCGTGCGGCTCATGGCCACGGACCCGGGCTACAGCCAGTCCGGCATGCTCGTGGACGCGCCGGACGAACTCTATTTCGACTATACGCGCTACTATGCCCTGGGGCCGCGCCATGTGCCACGGGCGCGGCGCCTGCTCATGCTCGGCGGGGGCGGCTATTCCGTGCCCAAGTGGCTGCTTTCGGGCCAAAGCGGCCTTGCGGACGACTTCAGCCTTACCGTGGTGGAGCTTGACCCGGCCATGACGGAAAGCGCGCGCCGCTGGTTCGGCCTCCGGGACGACCCGCGCCTCACGGTGCGCCACGAGGATGCCCGCGCCTTCCTGAACCGCCAGGACGCGGCCTTTGACCTGGTTTTTGTGGATGTGTTCAACTCCCACTATTCCGTCCCCTTCCAGATGGGCACGGTGGAGGCGGCCCGGGCCCTGCGCCGGGCCGTGGCGCCGGGGGGCGCCCTGCTCATGAACGTCATTTCGGCTGTGGAAGGGCCGGATGGCCGCCTCTTCCGGGGCATCCGGCACGCGCTTGCCGGGGCCTTCGCCGAGGTACGCGTCTATTGCGTGGGCAGGCCCGCCCATCCCGAACGCGTCCAGAACCTCATGCTCGTGGCCCTTCCCGAGGCGCGGCCCGAGACGCCCGCCGGGCAAATGGCTGTTGGCGCCGACATGGGGGAGGACATGGAAGCCCACCGCTATCTGCGCCCCATCCCGCCGGGCGCGCCGCTACGCGATGACTATGCGCCCGTGGAGCGGTTCACGCTCATGCTGGCGCGGCAATGAAACGGCAGGCGGCCTCGCAAAAAAACCATCTGCAAAATCGGTACCTTACTGGAAATACTTCAGTTTTTTTGCCAAGGCTCTAATGCCATCTTGCGAAGTGCCGATGAATCCGGTAGTTTGGCATCCTAGGGTGTTTTCCCGCTCCGGCGGGAAAATGCGCTCACGCGGCCGCAAGGCGCGTATTCCCGGCGGACCCGCTTCACCGGGGGATGCGTTCCTGCAACAACGCCGCAAAACGAGGAGACAGCATCATGGTTGAGTTCACCGCCGCGCAGCCCGTGGACATCACGGACAACGTCCTGACCATGCTCGGCCGCAAGGTCGGTTCAGGGCACAGCCTGACCCTGTCCGAACGGCTCATGGCCATGACCGCCACCGCAGCCGCCACGGCCGACCGCTACGGCCCGGGGCCCGCCGACATGGTGGTCACGCCGCCGGAACTCCCCGAAACCGTCAAGGGCGTTCTGGCAAGCTATGTCGGCTGAACGACCACTCCCGGGATGGATCCAGACGCGCGGGCCGGAAACCGGATTTCCGGCTCGCGTTCTTTCTCCCTACCGGCGAATCGCATGTCCGCGCGCTCCAGCAACCTCCCGGAGGCAGCAGTGAACGAATCCATCGACGACCTCACCGTGGATTATGAAGACAACGGGCAGCTCATCATCAGGGAGCTGGACAAGGCCGTCCTGAGCAAGGGCGCCTGGACGACCATCCTCTTCCGCTATCAGCAATGGCAACCCGAAACCGGCGATTACGGGCCGGACAGGTACGTCATCCAGCGGTACAAAAAATCCGGCGGTGAATACCGCAGGCAATCCAAGTTCAATATCTCCAGCGCCGAGCAGGCCCGCAAGATCGTGGACACGCTGACGGCCTGGATCGACGACGGCGGAAATGCCTGACGCGGCCCCTTCCCCGCCTGACGCAAGAAAGGACAGCCAATGAATCTTCACGAACTTCCCGGCATACACAAGACACGCATCGTGCTCAGGACCCTGGGCATCCAGTTGTGCATCCTGATCGGCATCCTCGTGGCCCTCTGGGGCCTGCAACGGCTCTACGCCGCCGTGGACGAGACGACCTTCCCGCAGGCCATGCCCCTGCCGGAAAACGCGGCATCCCTCACCGAAAACGAAAAGGGCAAACTCCTGCTGGACGCCATCACCTGGCAGATGCGCCGCGAGCTGAACTCCCGCTTCGGCTGGACCTTCAACGACATCCTCTTCAACCGCTTCTTCCTGGATAACCGCGCCTATCGGCAGTATGGCGTCTATCACGCCACCAAGTTCCTGCTGGACCTCTACTCCAGCCAGATCGCCAAGCTCGGTTCCAGCGACCGGGAAAGCGAATACCTCTACAAGGCGCGCATCAACAGCTTCTCCATCGATCCGCGCAGCTTCATGTTCCCCTCTGCCGAGGGCGCCTACAAGAAGGGCTTCAAGCTGCTGGAGCAGTACAAGACCTCGCTGGATACGGGCAAGGGCGTCTACAACTGCCGCACCGACGATCTCTACGCCTCGTTTGTGACCGTCACCGGCGAGAACATGCTCGGCTACGCCCTGGGCCTGCTGGAAAACTCGCAGGAAATGCACTTCTACGAGCTGGACAACCGCATCTATGAAGTCCAGGGCATCGTGCTCGTCCTGCGCGACTTCATCAACACCCTCTATGTGCTCTATCCGGAAATCAGCGCCAAGAACAACAGCGAAAACATGAATGCCGCCATGGGCTACCTCAACCGCATCTGCGAGTATGACCCGCTCTACATCACCTCGTTCTTCAATTCCGGGGAACTGGTGACCTCCTGGCTGCTCTTTGCCAAGGCGCGCCTGGAGGACATCCGGGACAGCATCCGCATCTGACCCCCCGCGCGCGATACCGACATGAAAACGGCCGCCGTTGCTGACAACGGCGGCCGTTTCCCTTTACAAAGTTCCGGGGAACTCCTCCGCTCAGGAGGCCGAAAGGCCGCTTCCCAGCGTGAGAAGCTGGATGGCCGCAAGGTGTTCCAGCTCCTCGCTCATGGTCAGGGCCTGGGAAAGACTCGGCGCAAAGCAGCAGAGGCCGTGCCGCTC
>URHE01000092.1 GCA_900547595.1 uncultured Desulfovibrio sp. | reverse complement strand
CGAGGTGCGCGCCTGGTGGGAGCCGCTGGGCGAGGCCGTGGCCCGCATGCGCGGCGGCGCCGTGCTCCGGCAGGGCGGTTTTGACGGTCAGTACGGCAGCGTGCGCCTGTTCCGCCCCGGCGAGCTGGAAACGGTGCGCACGGGTGGCCGGGGGCGCAGGCGCCTGCCCGGCATGGAATGCGCGTCGGCAGAGCCCGCGCCGGGCCCGCCCCGCAAACTCCGCGCCGCCATGGCGCCGCCCGCCGACAGTCACGGGGAACGGACGCCGGAAGGCATCATCTATTCCCCGGAACAACTGGCCGCGCTCCGGGCGGGGACGGAACCCGGCGACGCGGGGCCGGTCTTTGTGGCCGCCGGACCGGGCGCGGGCAAGACGCGCATCCTCGTGGGGCGGCTGGAATATCTGCTCGCGCGCGGCGAGGCTCCCCAACGCCTGCTGGCGCTCACCTTCACGCGCCGCGCCGCCGACGAAATGCGGCAGCGCATCGCCGCCGTCCGCGCCCCGGGGGCGCCCCTGCCCGCCTGCGACACCCTGCACGGCCTCGCCTGGCGGCTGCTCCATGAACCGGAAAACGGCACGGAAGCGCGACAGGGCGCGGCCCTTCCCGTGCTTCTGAGCGAGGACGCCGCCCTGCGCGCGTTCGCCACGGCCAATCCCGGCCTTGCCCGCGCGCGGGCGCGCGAACTGTGGGAGGCCCTGAACCTGGCGCGGGAGCAGGCCCGGATGCCCGAGGGAGCACTGGCCGAAACCTCGGCACGCTACGCGGCCCACAAGCAGGCCCACGGCCTGCTCGACTACGGCGACCTGATCGCGGGGCTCCTGACGCGCGCGCCCGCCCTGCGCGGCCGCTGGCGCCATATCCTTGTGGACGAGGCGCAGGACCTTTCCCCTGTCCAGCTGGCGGCGGTGCGCGGTCTGCTGCCCGAAGGCGGCGATGGATTCTTCGGCATCGGCGATCCGGACCAGGCCATCTACGGCTTTCGCGGCGCCACGGGCCAGAGCGCGGAGAGCCTGCGCCGCTTCTGGCCGGGGCTGCGCGTCCTGCGTCTGGGGCAAAGCTACCGCGCCAGCCAGCAAGTGCTGGATACGGCCCGCGCCCTGCTGGAAGAACGCGGCCAGTGCGGCCCGCTTGCCGCCGCGCGACCGCTGGGCGCGGAGCTTCGGCTTTTTTCCGCGCCGGACGGCCACGCCGAGGCCCGCTGGGTGGCAAAACGCGCCCAGGCCCTCATCGGGGCCACGGCGCACAGCCTGCTGGACGCGGCCCAGGCCAGGGGAACGCCCGGAGAGCTTGACGGCAGCCTCGCCCCCGGCGACATCGCCGTTCTGGTACGCCTCAGGGCCCAGATCCCTCCGCTGCTGGAGGCGCTGGAGGCGGCGGGCGTGCCCTGCGCCGCTCCGGCGGCCGGGGAATTCTGGCGGGACGAACTCTGCGGCCGCGTTCTTGCCGCCGCCGAAGAGCGCTGGCGCCTCTCCCGCGAGGGGGGCGCCGCCCCGCTCCCGCCGCCGCGGGACCTGCTGACGGCCATGGGCCGCCCCGGCCCGGAGGACCCGTTGCCGGGCGCTGCCCCCGGTGACGCCGAAGCCCTGCGCGAAAGCCCGGCCTGGCGCGGCCTCTGCCGCCTCTGGAACGACTGCGGCGCCTGGGATGCCTTTTTTGCCCGGCTCGCCTGGCTCCATGAGGCGGAACTGGTGGCCGCCCGCGCGGAACGGGTGCGCATTCTCACCCTCCATGCCTCCAAGGGGCTGGAATTTCAGGCCGTCTTTCTCCCCGGGCTGGAAAACGGCCTGTTGCCGCTGCGCCGGGAACTTCTCTTCGGGGACGCCACGGAGACGGCGCCCGACGCCGCCCGGACGGAGGAGGAACGGCGCCTGCTCTATGTGGGCCTGACCCGCGCCGCGCGGGGCGTCTTTGCAAGCTTCGCGGGCAGCCGCGTCCTCTATGGCCGCGGCCTGCGCCTCGCGCCCTCCCCGTTTCTGGAGACCATCCGCGCCTTCTGCCGCCAGAGCACCCTGACGCGGCATGTGCGCCGCAACGAAGAGCCGCTCTCCCTGCTCTGACCCCTGCATGGGAGCGCCAAACGCCTCCACCGCATCACCGCGCGGGAAAAATTTGGCGTCGTTCTGTTTTTGGGTTGATGATGCTCCTTGTGCCGTGGGAGTAATGCCGGAATTATCCTTCAAAAACAGCTTCTTCACTGCTGGCTGCGTCAGAGAAAAATTTTCTTGGTCGAGTACTTGAGTACGCTCCCTGCGAAAATTTTCCTCTTCCTTGCCAGCAGCGAAGAATTCTTATTTTTGAGGATTCTCCCGGCACCAGCATCCGTCTGTCGCTCCGCTCCAGACGGAACGTGGAATATCCATCAACCGCAGTGTATGGCAGCGCCAAAAAATTTTCTCCGCCTTCGTTCCCGCCCTCTTGACTCTATAGCCGCTATAGCACCTATTCTGGGAATGGATCGCCGCCGGAGCCCCGGCTCCGGAATTTCGGCAAAGGAGTATCCCATGTCCCACTGCTGTCATGCCTGCCGTTCCCCGCACGGGGCGGACGCTCCCTCCCCCGGCGCCTCCGGCGCCGCCGCGCCGGCTCCCGCCGCCACGGCCACACGCGCCGTCTACCGCATCCCGAACATGGACTGCCCGGTGGAAGAGGCGCTCATCCGCAAAAAGTTGGCCAGGGTTCCCGGAGTCACCGGGCTGGAATTCAACCTCATGCAGCGCCTGCTCGTGGTGGATCATGAACCCGGCCCCACCACGGCCATCGAGGCCGCCCTGACGGCCATCGACATGGCCCCGGAGCCTGCGGACTCCCTCCCCGGCGGCGCGGCGCGGGCGGTTCTCCCCCCGGCGCCCGCCATTCCCTGGCGGAGGCTCTGTCTGGCAACGGGCCTGGCCGCCCTGGCCGAGTGCGCGGCGCTGGGCGCGGAGTGGGCGCTCGTTCCCGAGCCCTTCACCGCCGCGGCGGAAGGGCTCTCGGCGGGGCTGGCGCTGGCGGCCATCCTGCTGGCCGGGCTCGGCACGTTCCGCAAGGGCTGGCTGGCACTTGCCAACCGCAACCTGAACATCAACGCGCTCATGGCTGTTGCCGTCACCGGCGCCTTCTGCATCGGCCAGTTCCCCGAGGCCGCCATGGTCATGGCGCTGTTCAATCTGGCCGAGGCCATCGAGGCGCGCGCCCTCGACCGCGCGCGCACCGCCGTCCGCGAACTGCTGGCCCTGGCGCCCCCCACGGCCACGGCGCTTCAGCCGGACGGCTCCTGGCGGGAGGAACCCGCCGCCGACGTGCCCGTCGGGAGCCGCGTGCGCGTGCGCCCCGGCGAGCGCGTGGCCCTGGACGGCGTGGTGGTGGCGGGCTGCTCCTCCGTCAACCAGGCGCCCATCACCGGCGAGAGCATCCCCGTGGAAAAAGTGCCCGGCGACGCCGTCTACGCCGGGACGATCAACGAAACCGGCGCCTTTGAGTTCACCGTCACCGCCGCCGCGCACGACACCACGCTGGCGCGCATCATCCACGCCGTGGAGGAAGCGCAGGCCACGCGCGCGCCCATGCAGCGCTTTGTGGACCGCTTCGCCCGCTGGTACACGCCGGCGGTATTCGCCCTGGCCCTTGCCATGGCCGTCATCCCGCCACTGGCGCTGGGCGCGGACTGGACGGATTCCATCTACATGGCGCTGGTGCTGCTTGTCATCGGCTGCCCCTGCGCGCTGGTCATTTCCACGCCGGTAAGCGTGGTCTCCGGCATGGCGGCGGCGGCGCGCACGGGCATTCTCATCAAGGGGGGCGCCTTTCTGGAACAGGGGCGCCTGCTTGACCATATAGCGCTGGACAAGACCGGCACGCTCACGCGCGGCGAACCCCGGCAGACGGACTTCCTTCCGCTGGAGGCGGACGGCGCCCCCCGGGACGGCCTGGCCCTCATGGCGGCCAGCCTGGCCGCGCGTTCGGATCACCCGGTCTCGCGGGCCATCGCCGCCGCGGGCGCCCATCTGCCCCTGCGGGAACTGGAGGATGTGGCCGCCCTGCCCGGCGAGGGCGTTGCCGGCACCGGGGACGATGGCCGGCGCTGGTATCTCGGCAATCTCCGGCTCATGGAACGTCTGGGCGCCGCGCGTCCGGAACTGGCCGAACGCCTGTCCGCGCTGGAAGCCCGGGGCAGGACCACGGCCGTCCTTGCGGAAGCGGCGGCGGCGCAGCCGGAACGCGCCCGCGCCCGCGCCATATTCGGCGTTGCCGACGAGCTGCGCGAAACCAGTGTGGAGGCCGTGGCCCAACTGCGCGCCCTGGGCGTGCGCACCCTCCTGCTCACCGGCGACACCGGGGCCACGGCGCGAGCCATGGCGGAGGCGGCGGCCGTGGATGATTGCAGGGCCGGGCTGCTCCCGCAGGACAAGCTGCGCATCGTGGAGGAGCTGGAACGCCACGGCGCCCGTGTGGGCATGGTGGGCGACGGCATCAACGACGCGCCCGCCCTCGCCCGGGCGGACATCGGCTTTGCCATGGCCGCCTGCGGCACGGACACGGCCATCGAAACAGCCGACGTGGCCCTCATGGACGACGACCTGCGCAAGGTGCCGCGCTTCATCCGCCTCTCGCGGGCCACGCATGCCATCCTTGTGGAGAATATCGCCTTCGCGCTGGGCATCAAGGCCGTGTTCTTCGCCCTGACCTTCGCCGGCATGGCCACCATGTGGATGGCCGTGTTCGCGGATGTGGGCGCGTCGCTGGCCGTGGTGGCCAACGGCCTGCGGGCATTGCGGAAATAGACGGCCCGCTGGCGGCCGGCGCCGGCCGCCGCTTGCGCCGCCGCCGACGAACGGATAGAATCACGGTATGGATACTCCCATCTCCCCCGCCGCCGGGGACGCCTTTGCCCGACTGTTTCCCGGTGAACGCATCCGGCCCGTCGCTCCCGCGGATCTGGCGGTCGCGCGCGCGTATCTCGACAGCCTCACCAAGCCCGTTGGCAGTCTCGGGCGGCTGGAGCATCTGGCGGCGCGCCTCTGGGCCATGGCCGGGGGGGCGCGGCCCCTGACCGTGGAGCCGGGGCTCATGCTCACCGTGGCCGGCGATCACGGCATTGCCCGGCAGGCGGTCTCCCCCTTTCCGCAGGCCGTGACGCGCCAGATGGTCGCCAACTTCCTCGCGGGGGGCGCGGCCATCAATGCGCTCTGCCGCTGCAACGGCCTGGAGCTGCGCGTGGTGGACGCGGGCTGCGCGGGCGGCCCCTTTGCCGGGCATCCCCTCCTGCTGGACCGCCGCCAGGGCGACGGCACCGCCGACATGAGCGCAGGCCCGGCCATGAGCCTCACCGCCTGCGAATCGGCCCTGCGCGCGGGCTTCGCGCTGGCGCGCGGGGCCCGTGAACGCGGCTTCCGCTGTCTGGGCCTGGGCGAGATGGGCATTGCCAATTCCACGGCGGCCACGGCCCTGTACTGCGCCCTGCTCGGCCTTGCGCCGGAAGAGGCCGCCGGGCCGGGCGCGGGCGCGGAACCGGCCATGGTGGCGCGCAAGGCGCGCCTGGTGGCCCAAGCCCTCAACGTCAATGCGGACGCCGTGGCCCGGGGGCCGGTGGAAACCCTTGCGGCCCTGGGCGGCTTCGAGATCGCCGTCATGTGCGGCGCCATGCTCGGCGCGGCGGCGCGGGGCATGCCCGTGCTCGTGGACGGCTTCATCAGCACGTCGGCCTGCGCCGCGGCCCTGGCCATTGCGCCCGAACTGGCCGGCTATGCCGTTTTGACTCACGTTTCGGCGGAACCGGGCTACGCGCGCGCCGTGAAGCGCATGACGGAACGCGCCGCCCCCTTTGCCGGGGAGCCGGACTGGGGCGCCCCGCTCCTTGACCTTGGCCTGCGCCTGGGCGAGGGCACGGGCGCGGCCCTGGCGTGGCCGCTGGTGCGCAGCGCCGCGGCCATCTGCAACGAAATGGCCACCATGGGCGCCGCCGGCGTCTCCGCCACGGAAGAGGACAGGATCTCGTGAACCGGGATGACGCCGCGCCTCTGCTGGAAGCCCGCGACGTGCGCCGCGCCTTTGCCGTGCGCCGGGGCATTTTCGGCAGGACGCGCTCCCTCCTCGCCGTGGATGGCGTGAGCTTCTCGCTTGGCCGGGGCGAGAGCCTCGGCCTCGTGGGCGAATCCGGCTGCGGCAAATCCACGCTGGGACGCCTTGTCTGCGGCCTCCTGCGGCCGGACAGCGGCCACATCCTGATGGACGGCCTTCCCGTGCCCCCGGCGGGTTCCGGCAGCCGCTGCGCCGGACGCCTCCAGATGGTCTTTCAGGACCCGGCCTCGTCGCTCAATCCGCGCCTCACGGTGCGGGCATCCGTGGCCGAACCTCTGGCCGCGCGCGGCGTGCCCCGCGCCCGGCGCCGGGCGGAGGCGGACGAAGCGCTGCGGGCCGTGGGCCTGGAGGGCGCCGGGGACCGCTATCCGCACGCCTTTTCCGGCGGCCAGCGCCAGCGCATCGCGCTTGCGCGCGCCCTTGTCACCCGGCCGGAGGTCATCGTCTGCGACGAGCCCGTCTCCGCGCTGGACGCCTCGGTGCAGGCCCAGATACTCAATCTGCTCCGCGAAGTGCAGGAGCGCTTCCGCCCCGCCTGTCTTTTCATTTCCCACGATCTCGCCGTGGTGGGCTTCATGTGCCGCCGGATCCTGGTCATGTATCTTGGCCGGATCGTGGAGGAGGCGAGCGCCCAGCGGCTTTTCGCCGGTGCGGCCCATCCCTACAGCCAGGCCCTGCTGGCGGCCATGCCCGCCGGGGAGCGGGACTGGGCGCGGGGCCGGGGGCTGGATGCCCTGCCGCCGCTTCTGCGCGGCGAACCGCCGAGCCCGCTGGAGCCGCCCGCCGGGTGCCGTTTCCATCCGCGCTGCCCCCGGGCGCGGGACATCTGCCGCCGCGAGGCGCCCCCCTGGAAGGCGCTCGCCCCGGACTGGCGGG
>URHE01000091.1 GCA_900547595.1 uncultured Desulfovibrio sp. | reverse complement strand
GGGGGCTTCCGCGCCCGTTCTTTCCCCGGCTGGTGCGGGTCATGGATAAGCGTCTTTTCAGCCACCTCAACTGGGGCCTGCTCGGCTGCATGTTCGCCCTCTATCTCGTGGGCGTGGGCAATCTCTATTCCGCCAGCGGCACGCGCCTTGAGGCGGGGCTGGCCTTTTCCGATTTCTACCAGCGTCAGCTCGTCTGGGGGCTGGTGGGCCTGTGCGGCATGCTGCTGGCCATGAGCTTTGACTATCGCCGCCTGCGGAACATGGCGTGGCCGTTCTTTCTCGTCGTGCTGGTCCTGCTCCTCCTGGTGCCGGTGGCCGGCAAGACGGTCTATGGCGCCAAGCGCTGGCTCTCGCTCGGCTTCATGAGCATCCAGCCCTCCGAGCTTGCCAAGCTGGCCGTTCTGGTGCTGGGGGCGCGCCTGCTCGCCAGGGACGGGCGCCCGCTCGGCTGGAAGTCCTTCTGCGCGGTCCTTGCGGTGGGCCTTGTGCCCGCGGGGCTCATTCTCATCCAGCCGGACCTCGGCACGACCATGCTCATCCTGCTCATTCTCGGCGGCATGATCCTCTTCCACGGGGTCAGGGGCTATGTCGTCAAGACCTGCCTCGTGGCCGCGCCCTGCGCCGCGGCGTTCATGTGGTTCGTGGGCATGCACGATTACCAGCGCCGGCGCATCCTCACCTTTCTGGACCCGGGCAATGACCCGCGCGGCTCGGGCTACCACATCCTCCAGTCACGCATTGCCATCGGCTCCGGCGAGATATGGGGCAAGGGCTACGGCGAAGGCACGCAGAGCCAGCTCCGGTTCCTCCCGGAGCGCCATTCGGACTTCGCCGTGGCGGTTTTCGGCGAGGAGTGGGGCTTTGTGGGCTGCGTGGCCCTGGTGACGCTGTTCTGCCTTTTTCTCCTGTCCATCTTTTCCACGGCCGTCCAGGCCAAGGACAGGTTCGGCAGCATGCTGGTGGTGGGCGTCTTTTTTTATTTTTTCTGGCAGATATTCATCAACATGGGCATGGTCATCGGGCTCATGCCGGTGGTGGGCATCCCGCTGCCGTTCATCAGCTATGGCGGCAGCGCGACGCTCGTCAACTTTACCTTGCTGGGGATTGTGCTTAATGTGTCCATGCGGCGCTTCATGTTCAAGGGCTAGCATTCGCGTCATGGGGGAGAGGAAACATGGGCAAGGATGAGATCGCCTACCTCGGTTCGGATACCGTGTATGAAGGCAAGCTCGGCTTCAAGGGCACGGTGCGCATCGAAGGCAGGTTCACGGGCGACATCACGAGCGACGGCACCCTCAATGTGGGCAAGGACGCCCAGGTGAACGGCACCATCGCCGTGGGCGAGCTTCTGCTTTCCGGGCATTTCAACGGCGAAGTGACGGCCAAGCGGCGCGTGGTGGTCTATGCGTCGGGGGTGCTGGAGGGCACGCTTCAGACGCCGAGCCTGCTCACCGAGGAGGGCGGCGTCATCGAAGGCCAGATCACCATGCGCGCTCCCGCCAAGCAGCCGTCCAAAAGTCAGCCCGAGCAGAACTAGTGTCTGCTTGCAAAAGGAGACACTACAAAACCCGTAAGGGTTTTGCGGCGGCATAGCCGGGTTCGTTCGCAAAAAACCACGCTTTTTCGCGAACGATCCTGCAAAAATTCTGCGCAGAATTTTTGCAATCAGACACTGGAGCGGTTTGGCACTGAAAGTGCGGAAACGCTCCGGTCAGTCATAGACGCGCGGATTGAGCGCGCCCATGAGGCAGAGTATCTCGTAGGGAATGGTGTCCAGCAGCCGCGCCAGTTCCTGCGCGTCCACCGGGCGTTCGCCCGGCTCCACGGGGCCGCCCAGCGCCCAGGCGAGGTCGCCCGGGGCGGTTTGTGGCAGGCCGCTCACGTCAAGCATGAGCATGCTCATGCATATCCTGCCCACCTGCGCAACGCGGCGCCCGCGCACGACCAGGGAAACGCGGCCCGAAAGCGCGCGCGCATAGCCCGTGGCGTAGCCGGCGGCGGCCACGGCCACGCGCATGTCGCGCGGCGCGGTGAAGATGCGCCCGTAGGAAAGGCTTTCTCCGGCGCGGAGCGGGTGCACGGCGAGAATGGGCGCGGCGACGCTCATGGCCCATTCCAGGGAGCCGTTGGCCGCCTCGCGTCCGGTGCCGGCAAAGGGGTCGCCGCCATAGAGCGCCAGGCCGGGACGGCAGATGCCGCTGCGCCGCCGCGCGGGCCCGAGGGTCGCCGCGGAATTGCCCAGAGAGGGCAGAATATCGGGAAAGGCCGTCCGCAGGCCCGTGAGGAAACGTTCAAAGCGCAGGGTCTGCATTTCGGTGTAGGCGTCTTCCCCCGGCATGTCCACGCTGGAAAGATGCGAAAGGGCAAGCCTGGGCGCGAGCACGGGATGGGCGCGCAGCCGCTCGGCAAGGGCGGGGGCGTCATCGGGGGTGAATCCGAGGCGTCCCATGCCGGTATCGCACTTGAGGGCCACGGGGAGGCGGCGCGCGCCGCAGGCCGCGGCTGCGGCCGCGATGTCGTCGAAGCAGGCGATGAGGGGGGTGAGCCCGCAGGCCGCGGCCGCGTGCCAGTCGTCGTGGGTGAGACAGCCCATGAGGGGCACGATCTCCTGCCCCAGGCCGGCCCGGCGCAGTTCCAGACCTTCATCGGCGGTGCCCACGGCAAAGCGCAGCGCGCCTTCCCCGGCCAGGGCGCGCGCCACGGGCAGCAGGCCGTGTCCGTAGGCGTCGGACTTGATGACCGGCATGAGTTCCGTGGGGCTGCCCATGCGGCGGAAATTGCGGCGTATGGCCGCAAGGTCAATGCGGCAGAAGGCGGGCGTGAACGTACACGACATGGAAGCTCCGGCTGGACTGTCGGCCCTGCGGCCGACCGGACGGAGGGGACCTCCGTCCGCACGAAACGTTCGCCCCGTCCCTCCAGTGCGGGCCGCGCCGGGCGAACGCGTGCCATGGTTGTACAGGAGACGGCGCGAAGCATCAAGAGGCGCCCCTGCCGCTTGCCGCCGTGCGCCGCTGCTCCGCGGGAGGGTCGCCGCGCAGCGGCGCTTTTTCGCCGCGCCGGCTCAGGCCCGCGCGGCCGCGCGGGTCAGTTCCGCGATCTCCCGCGTGAGTTCCGGCGCCATGTCCGCCCACAGCGGCAGGCAGAGGACGCGTTCGGCCATATCCTCGGCCACGGGGCAGGGCGGGCTTTGCACATAGGGCAGGCGCGTGAGGCTGGGGTAAAAGTAGCGGCGGGGATGGATGCCCCGCGCTTCCAGAGCCGCCGTGACGCGGGCGCGGGCCGCTCCGTCCGGGAAGATGACCGGATAGTAGGCGTGGTTCCACGCGAGGCCCGGCGCCAGGCGCGGGCGGCGCAGACCTTCCGCTCCCGGCGCGCCGTCCGCGGCAAGGCCCAGCACTTCGTCATAGATGGCGGTGACGGTCGCGCGCCGGGCCATGTTCTCCGGCAGTTCCGGCAACAGGCAGAGCCCCATGGCCGCGTGCAGTTCGGACATTTTGGCATTGATGCCCAGGGAAAAGTGCGTATCGCCCACATGGCCGAAGGCGCGGAGCAGTTCCAGGGCCTTTTTGCGGGCCGGATCACGCGCCACGACGCAGCCGCCCTCCACCGTATGGAAGAGCTTGGTGGCGTGAAAGCTCGCCGTGGCGGCGTCGCCGCAGGCAAAGAGGCTTTTGCCGCGGAGTCTGCTGCCGAAGGCGTGGGCCGCGTCGTAGAGCAGGGCCACGCCGCGTTCGCGGGCAAGCGTCTCCAGGGCGTCCACATCGCAGGCGTTGCCGTAGACATGCACCGGCAGCAGGGCCGCCGCCCCGGGGTGGGCGTCCAGCAGGCGGGCCGCTTCGCCCGGGTCCATGCACAGGCTGCGCGGGTCGATGTCCGCGAATACAGGGGTGCAGCCCTCCCAGAGCAGGGCCGAAAGCGTTGCCACATAGGTGAACGGCGTGGTGATGACCGTCCTGCCGTTGAGGCCCAGAAGGCGAAGGGCAAGCTGGAGGGCAAGGGTGCCGTTGGCGCAGACGGCGAGGGCGGGCGCATCGAGCGTGCGCGCCAGCTCCGTTTCGAGCCTGCGCGCGAATTCGCCCATGTTGGTCAGGCCATGCGTGTCGAAAATGCGGCGCACGCAGGCCAGATAGTCCTCCAGCGGGGGCAGGGCCGCGCGCGTCACATGGACGGGCCCTCCGGAGGCATTGCCGCCGGAGCGCGTCATGGCCGCGCCGCCTCCCCGCCCGTTGCCGCGTCCGCCGCCGGGGCGGCGGCACCGGACACCACCTGGGCGAGCGCGGCGACCACCTCCTGATCGAAGCGCAGGTCCTTTGCGAGCTGGCTCACGGCCTCGGCCGGGTCCATGCCGTTGTCGCCGCGCCAGGCGCGCGGGCTGGTCATGGCCACAAAGGCGTTGACCACGGCCAGCACCCTGCCGCAGCGCGAGATCTCCTCGCCGCGCAGGCCCTGGGGACTGCCGGACCCGTCCATGCGCTCGCCCATTTCGCGCACGGTCTCGCGCACGGGCAGGTCAAAGCGCAGATCGTGGAGTATCCTGTCCGCATGCTCGGGCGCGCGGAGCACTTCCTGCCGCTCTTCGGGCGTCAGGGCGCCGCGCTTGGTGAGGAGCTCGCGCGGGACGAATATCTTGCCGATCTGCGAAAGGCGGGCGGCAAGGCTCAGGGTTTCCCTTTCGCGGGAGTCCAGGGCCAGGGCGTCGGCCACCAGCCCGGCGGCGCGGGCCATCCTGTCCGAGTGCCCGGCGAGGTTGGGGTCCACGCTCTCGATGGCGCGCACCAGAGCGGTGATGAGCGCCGTCTGCCGCTTGCGGGCGCGCTCGGCATTGCGCCGGAAGCGGGTGATGTCCTGGAAGGTGGCCACGCAGCCCGTGGCGGCGAGGTCTCCGCTTCCTGCAGCGGCGCCATAGGGATAGAGGGTGACGCGGAACAGGCGTTCTCCGTTCCCGGCGCCGTCGCTTTCCGCCTCGTCCTCTTCCGGAGCGCCGGGCGCGGGCGGCATGGAGACCTCCACACAGGCGGACTGGCCGCAGTCATTGACCAGGGCCATGTCTCCCAAAAGCTGCACCGCGATCTTGCCGGGAAGCGTCTCCACCAGGGGCGTGCCGGGGGGTATCTCCCCTTCGGTCCCGGCCAGGGCGCTGAAGGCGGGGTTCGCCATCTGGACGCGGCCCTGGCTGTCCACCAGGACAAGCCCCGCCTGGAGCGAGGCGTTGACGCTGTCGAGCATGAGCTTCTGGTTGCGGATGGTGGTATAGAGCGCCTCGAGCTGGCGCGCGCGGGCCTCGTGGGAACGGCTGGTGGCGCTGGCCCAGGCAAAGGCGCCGAGCAGGGCGATGCCCAGGCTGGCGAGCAGCCCCAGGCCATAGATCTGCCATTTCTGGGCCCTGATGAGGGCGTCCACCTCGGCGGCGGGCGTTTCCAGCACAAAGCGCCAGTCCAGCACCGTGGGACGCGCGCCCATGGAATAGACCTCGCCCCGGCCATCCAGGGCCTGGCGACGCATGAAGGGCAGATTCTTCTGCTCCAGCAGCCGTGCCTGGGACGCGGCCACGGGTTCCAGCAGGATGCCGCCCCCCCGGGCCAGCGCCATGACCGGCCCTTCCGGACCGCCGGCCACGATGCGCGGCAGCAGCGTCTCCTCATGTTCGCCCGTGCGGGCGAGGAAGCCCGCCAGGGGCTTGTCCATGGGGACCGAGAGCAGGAGCACGGCCACGGGCTGCGGCTCGTTGGCGCCCAGCACCTCGAAGAGCGGATCGGCCAGGTCCATGATCAGGCCGTTTTCCCCCTTGCGGATGGCGCCGAAGGCGGAATGGCCGCTTTCTCCGGCGCGGCGCACAAGGGCGGTCTGTTCCGGGCTCAGCGGCGTGGCGAATTCCGGGGACACCAGGGCGGTGCCGTCCGCGCGCAGGACGCGGGCGTCCGTCCAGGCGCGGCGCCGGGTGAAATCCTTGAGCAGGTCCTGCATGTAGGTGAGCTGCTCGGCCAGGGAGCGGATGTTCTCTTCGGTGCAGTTGAGGGAATCCGGATCGGCGATGCGGCACAGGGTGGCGGCATCCAGCTCGCGCGCGTCCATGACGAAGAGGCGGAACATTTCCGAGGCGCTGATGAAGCGCGCCTGTTCCACCAGTTCGTTGCGCCAGACGCGGATGGCGTCCAGCGACTTGTCGAGCCATGCCTGCTGGATGTCGCGTTGCTTGGCGAGGATGGCCTGGGTGGCGTATTCCGCGCGGAAGCGGCAGAGCAGCAGCGCCACGAGGACGACGACCACAAAAAGGAGAAGTCCCACGCCGAGGATGGTTCCGCGCCGCGAGCGGGCGCGGCGCGCGGCGCCGTCCGTTCCTGCCAGAGTGTTCATGGCCTTTTTCCCCCCCGTCCGGCGGTTGCCGCCGGGCGTCCCTTGATATGCGTCCACCGTCCGTGTTCGTTGACGGAATACTGCGGGCTGTAGTTGCGCAGGCGCGTGTGCGGCTGCACCACATTGCTGAGATTGTCGAGCACATAGGCCTCGTCATCGAGATAGACCACAAGGACCGCGTGGGCAAGATTGCGGATGGTGTCGCGCAGGATGACGATACGCATGCTGTCCGGCGCGATGCCCAGCTCCTTGAGCGTGAAATACTTGACGATGGCGTAGTCCTCGCAGTCGCCGGATTTTTTCAGGAACTGCGCGGGCGCGGCCCAGTAGTCCTGCTTGCCCCAGTTGGCCTGATCCTCGCGGTAGGGCCAGCTGTTCCAGAAGCTGTTGACGAGCCGCAGGAGCTCGCGGGGGCTTTTCCCCTCGGCGCGCTGCCGAAGCTGCGCCCAGCTGGTGCTTCTGTTGAACTGCCTGTCCGGGCGGAAGATGGGGCTTGCCGCGTTCCGCTCCAGCACGTCGAGCCAGCCCGGCAGGGTGGAGAGCGGGCGCCGGAATTCCACCGTGCCGAACAGCTTGATGCCGCGGGACGTCCCCCCGGCGGCGGGGGCGGCGGGCGGGGTGCCCCCCGGGCCTTGCGCCGCGGCGGCCGCCGCGA
>URHE01000090.1 GCA_900547595.1 uncultured Desulfovibrio sp. | reverse complement strand
AAGCGGGGGGCGCCTGTGGGGGCCGCGTCCGGCGCCGGGGGGGATTTCCGGGCGTCAAGGCGGCCGCGCCAGTCGGCCAGAAGGCGCATGAGTTCCGGCTCGCGGCGGTCGATGAGAAAGACCGGCGTGCCCGCTTTGGGGGTGGCGTGCCGCGCCAGGCGCAGGCGCAGGGTCCCGGCCTTGGGCACGCGCCGGGTAACGGACACGGTGGCGTGCCAGCGTTCGTCCTCCACGCCCACGCGCAGGTAATCGCCGGGGAGGAGCTCGAAATGCGGTTTGAGTTCGCAGCCGCCGTCGGGCGCGATGCGTATCTTGCCCGCCAGCAGGCCGGAGCTGGTCTGGCTTTCGGGGGAGGCCGTCTCTTCCGGCGATTGCGGCAGAAAGCGCGCCTTGCCGCCGGGCCTGCCCAGCGCCATGGCGAGGATGTCCGCCGCCGCGCGCCGCGCCGCCGCATCGCCGGGATTGTCGCGCAGCAGACGGTATGCCGTCACCGTATGGTAGACATAGTGCGGGCCCTTCTTGCGCCCTTCGATCTTCCATGAGGCCAGATGCGGCACGTCCAGGAGGGTCTTGACCAGCGGGCCGAGCTCCAGATCGCGGCAGGAGAAAAAGCGGCCGGACCTGCCGTGGCCGCCGCGCCCTTCGGTCTGGCGGGCGCTTTGGGGCGCCGCGCCGCGCCGGCCCTGCTGCCGGGCGTTCGCGCCGTCCCGCGCCGGGTGGGCGCCCTGCCGGTAGACGCGGCGGCAGGGCTGGACGCAGCGCCCGCGCAGGCCGCTCTTGCCGCCCATATAGCTGGACCAGTAGCAGCGGCCTGACACGCAGTAGCAGAGCGCCCCCTGAACGAAGCATTCCAGATCGAGGCCGTCCGGACAGGCCGCGCCCATGGCGCGGATCTCGTCGATGGAAAGCTCCCGCGGCAGGATGACGCGGCTGGCGCCCAGTTTTCTGGCTTCCCGCAGGGCCAGCGGGTGCGTGACGTTGGCGAGGGTGGAAAGGAAGAGCCCGCCCGTGAAGCCCGCCTGCCGGGCAAGGTCGAGCAGGCCGGGGTCCTGGATGATGAGCCCGTCCGGGCGCACCCGGGAGGCGAGCCGGGCGATGAGCCGCCAGGCGGCGCCGCATTCGCCGGGCTTGACCAGGGTGTTCATGGCCACATAGACGCGGCTGCCCGCTTCGTGGGCCACGTCGGTGAGGCGCGCAAGCTCGCCGATGCCGAAATTTTCCGCCTCCATGCGCGCGGAAAAATGCTTGAGCCCCACATAGAGCGCGTCGGCGCCGGCGGCAAGGGCGGCAAGGAACGAGGGACTGTCTCCGGCGGGCGCGAGGATTTCGGGCCGGGGGGCCGTTTCGGGCGTGGATGCGCTCATAGCCCGTAATACTCCCGGTACCAGGCCACAAAGCGGGCAATGCCCTCGGCGAGCGGCGTGGCCGGGGCAAAGCCGGTGACGCGGGCGAGGTCGTCCACGTCGGCCCAGGTGGATTCCACATCGCCGGGCTGCATGGGCAGAAGCTCGCGGATGGCCTTTTTGCCGAGGGCCGCCTCCAGCGTGTCGATGAAAACGCCCAGCTCCACGGTGGCGTGATTGCCGATATTGTAGATGCGCCAGGGGGCGGAACTCGACGCCGGGCTCGGCGCCGCGGGGTCGAAGGCCGGGTCGGGCGCGGCGGCGCGCGGCAGGAGGCGCGCCATGCCTTCCACGATGTCGTCGATATAGGTGAAGTCGCGGCGCATGCGGCCCTCGTTGAAGACCTTGATGGGCTCGCCGCGCAGGATGGCGGTGGTGAAAAGATGCAGGGCCATGTCCGGCCTGCCCCAGGGGCCGTAGACCGTGAAGAAGCGCAGGCCCGTGGCCGGGATGCCGTAGAGGTGGCTGTAGGCGTGGGCCATGAGCTCGTTGCTTTTCTTGGTGGCCGCGTAGAGGCTCACCGGATGATCCACGTTGTGCCGCGTGGAATAGGGCATGGCGGCGTTGAGCCCGTAGACCGAGGAGGACGAGGCGAATACCAGATGCTCCACGCCGCTGTGGCGGCAGCCCTCGAGCACGTTGCCGAAGCCGACGAGGTTGGCGCTGATGTAGGACGCGGGGTCCCTGAGGCTGTGCCGCACCCCGGCCTGGGCCGCCAGGTTGACCACATGGCTGAAGCGCTCGGCGGCGAAGAGCCGCGCCATGCCGTCGGCGTCGGCCAGGTCGAGGCGGACGAAGCGGAAGGCGTCATGCTCGGGCAGGGCCGCGAGCCGCGCGAGGCGCGCTTCCTTCAGGCGCACGTCATAATAGGCGTTGCAGTTGTCGAGGCCCACCACCGTATGCCCGTCGGCAAGGAGGCGCCGTGCGAGATGGTAGCCGATGAAGCCGGCGGCGCCGGTAACGAGAATGTGCATGCGGTCTCCTCCGGGGCGGCGGCGCGGCCGCGCTCCGCTGCCGGGAGAGTATGCCAGATGCCGTCCGGGAGCAAGCGCCGGCGCCGGCGCGGGGGCGTTGGTGTCGCGCTCCGCTTCACTTTTGCCTCGGCGGGGGCTATAGTCCAACGGTTCCGCGGGGCAGGGGGGCGTGGGCCGCCGGATGCCCCGCGGGCGGCCAGACCAGCCGGGGCCCGCAACAGCGGGCCGTTCGGCGCGAAGCACAGAAAGGAGAACGAAACCGCCATGAGCGAGAATCTGACCGTCGCCGTTGTCGGCGCCACTGGCGCCGTGGGCCGTGAAATGCTCAAGACCCTCCATGACCGGGCCTTTCCGGCGGCCCGCGTGCGCGCGTTCGCGTCGGCCCGTTCCGCCGGGAGCCGCGTGCCCTTTGGCGACGACGAGCTCGTGGTGGAGGAATTGAAAGAGGACTCCTTCGCGGGCATCGATCTTGCGCTGTTTTCCGCCGGCGGGTCCACCTCGGAGAAGTTCGCACCGCTGGCCGCGGGCGCCGGCTGCGTGGTGGTGGACAATTCCTCCGCCTGGCGCATGGACCCGCGCTGCCCCCTGGTGGTGCCGGAAGTGAATCCCGACGCGCTGGACGCGCATGCGGGCATCATCGCCAATCCCAACTGTTCCACCATCCAGATGGTGGTGGCGCTCAAGCCCATCCATGACGCGGTGGGCATCACGCGCGTGGTGGTGGCCACCTATCAGGCGGTGTCCGGCACGGGCCAGAAGGGCATCGAGGAACTGGAGCGCCAGGTGCGCGACCTCTTCAACGGGCGCGACCCGGAAAACAGGGTCTATCCGTACCGCATCGCGTTCAACGCCCTGCCGCACATCGATGTCTTTCTTGAAAACGACTACACCAAGGAAGAGATGAAGATGGTCAACGAGACCGTCAAGATCCTCGGCGACCCCTCGGTGAAGGTCACGGCCACCTGCGTGCGCGTGCCGGTTTTTTTCTGCCACGGCGAGGCCGTCAATGTGGAAACGGCGAAGAAGATGACGCCCAGGGAGGCGCGCATCCTGCTGTCGCAGGCGCCGGGCGTGCGCGTGTTCGACAATCCGCGCGAGCTGCTCTATCCCATGCCCGCCGACTGCATCGGCGAGGACCCTGTATTCGTGGGCCGCATCCGCGAGGACGAGTCCGTGGACAACGGGCTGAACATGTGGATCGTGGCCGACAACGTCCGCAAGGGCGCGGCGCTCAATGCCGTGCAGATCGCCGAGGAACTCGTGCGCCGCGGCCTCGTGCGCGTGCCGGACAGGACGGTGTTCACCGCCTGAGACGTCCGCCGCAGGGAGACTGAAGATGGAAACGTCCGATCCGCAGGTCTATCTGGAGGCCCTGCTGGCCGCGCCCAGGCCTGGCGCGGACAGGATACTCGCCTTCTACGACCACCGCGTGGGGCATATCTGTACGGATGCGCGCCTGCTCTTCGTGCCGCTGGACGACCATCTCTGCCACCGGGGCGACGGCCTGTTCGAAAGCATCTGCTGCCGCGAGCGGCGTGTTTTCGCCCTGGATGCCCATCTGGCGCGCATGCGCGCGGGCGCGGCGGCCCTGAGCCTCACTCCGCCCTGCCCCTGGGAGGAGCTCCGCGAGCGTATCCTGGATGTGGCCCGCGCGGGCGGCCGCGACCATTGCGACCTGCGGGTATTCCTGAGCCGGGGGCCGGGCGGTTTCGGCATTTCGCCCGCGGAGTGTCCGGTGGCCGGCCTGTATATCGTGGCGCTTGCCTCGCGCCTGCCCACGGAGGAGTATTACCGGAAGGGGCTCACGGCCTTTACGAGCGCCATCCCGCCCAAGCAGGAATACCTGGCGCGCATCAAGAACACCAATTATCTTCCCAATGTCTTCATGGCTGTGGAGGCCCGGCGCAAGGGCATGGATGTGGCCGTCACCTTTGAGGAGGACGGGCGCATGGGCGAGGCGGCCATTGCCAATATCGGCATGGTGGATGCCGCGGGGCGCCTGCGCAGCCCGGAGATCAGGCGCATCCTGCCCGGCACGACCCTTCTGGCCGCGCTCAGGCTGGCGGCGGAGCGCATGCCCGTGGTGGAGGGGCCCATCCACCGGGACGAGATCGCCGAGGCGCGGGAGCTGCTGCTCTTTACCAGCGCCACGCTGTGCGTGGCCGTGACCGCCTTTGACGGGCGTCCGGTGGGCGCCGGCGAGGACCGGGGACGGCCCGGCCCCGTGGCGCGCTGGCTCAGGGAGGCGCTGCTGGCCCACATGCTCGCCACGGGCACGCCGTACTAGGCTTTATTCTGCTTTTGCGTTGGTGATTGTCTGTGCTGTGCGGGAAATGCCGAAATTCTCCGTTAAAAACAGCCTTGCGCTGCTGTCCATTTGCGTAAGCCGCGCTTCGCGTGGCAACGCAAACGCGCCTGCGGCGTGCCCTTCGGGTGGCTTCAGCGCTGGCTGCGTCAGAGAAAAATTTTCTTGGTCGAGTACTTGAATACACTCCCCGCGAAAATTTTTCTCTTCCTTGCCAGCGCTGAAAACTCTTATTTTTTAGGATGCTTCCGGCACCAGCATCCGTCTGTCGCTTCGCTCCAGACGGAACTTGGAATAACCGAATCGTGGGCAGCGGCGCCCAACAAAAAAGGGCGCCCTGACGGGCGCCCTGGGAGCATGCGTCCCGCGGCAAGCCGCGGGCGCGGTCTTACATGGTGCTGCCGGAAGCGGCGCGCTGCATCTTGATCTCGACCTTTTCGGTCAGACCTTCATAGTATTTGCGGAGAATGGCCAGCACTTCGGGACGCCCGAAATGATCCGGCACATCCGCGCCTTCGGAGAGCATCTTGCGCAGCTTGGTGCCGGACAGGATGACGCGGTCTTCCTTGCCGTGCGGGCAGGTGCGCATGGAGGCCATGCCGTCGCACTTCTTGCAGTAGAAGGTCCAGTCGATATTGAGCGGCTGGCAGAGCAGGCGTTTGCCTTCCTCGGCGGGCACGGGGATCTTGCGGAAGATCTCCTGGGCCTCGAACATGCCGTAGAAGTCGCCCACGCCCGCGTGGTCGCGGCCGACGAGCAGGTTGTTGATGCCGTAGTTCTGGCGGAAGGTGGCGTGCAGCAGGGCTTCACGCGGGCCGGCGTAGCGCATGTCGAGCGGGTAGCCGGACTGGATGACGAAATCCTTGACAAAGTAGTTGTCCACAAGGGTGTCGATGCACTTCACGCGCACTTCGGCCGGGATGTCGCCGGGCTTGAGCGAGCCCACCAGGGAGTGGATGACCACGCCGTCGCAGACTTCGATGCCGATCTTGGCGAGGTATTCATGCGAGCGGTGCATGGGGTTGCGGAGCTGGAGCGCGGCCACTTTCTGCCAGCCGCGTTCGTCGAGCTTGGCGCGGAGCTGGGCAGGGGTCATGTAGACGCCGGGGAAGCGTTCGGGGAAATCGCCCTGCGAGAGCACCTTGACCGGGCCGGCGATGTTGTACTCTTTCTGCGCGAGCACCATCTTGACGCCGGGATGGTCATTGGGGGCCACTTCCCAGAATTTTTCGGAGTCCGGGCCCTCGCCCTTGAAGACCAGCTCGCATTCCCACTTCTTGTCGTCTTCGGTCATCTCGTAGATTTCCTCGACCTTCATGGTCGCCATGATCTCGCCGTTGCGGACCAGGGCGACTTCCTCGCCGGGCTTGATCTCCTTGGCGTCGGCGGCGGAGATGTCGAGCGTCACCGGCACCGGCCAGAAGGTGCCGTCGGTGAGCAGCATCTTTTCGCAGACGCTCTTCCAGTCAGCCTTTTTCATGAAGCCGTTCAGAGGCGAGAAACCGCCAATGCCCATCATGATCAGGTCGCCCTTGGCGCGGGAAGAAATCTCGATCTTCTTCAGGCCCTCGGCCTTTTTCTTTTCATCTTCCAAGGCCTTGCCTTCCAGAAGGCAGCACACAAGACCCTTGCCGCCATGCGGGGGTACCAGTTTGGACATCGCGAAATCCTCCATGTTTTGGTTCTGGGCGTCCCGCGCCCGGCGGCTGCCCCCAGGCAGCCCGGCGGGGCGGTTCAGGGCGCTTTGTCAGGCGCCGCTTGCAGAAATGGTTCCGCGACCATCTTGTGAATAATCTAACAAAAAGTCAACCACCTCTGAAAACTTTTCGCGCTTAATCCTGGCGGATGCGCAGGGGACAGGCGGAGCAAAGTGTCCGGATATCCTTGATTGGCGCGGGATTTTCAGAGCGGGGCGCGGGGCGTTTCAGTTGTCGATTTTTTCGCGGATCGTTGCGATCCTGTGGCCGTAGGTATGTCCGGCGCGCAGCTGTTCGCGCCAGGCACGGCGCAGTTCCCGCGCCCCTGCCGGATCGGCGCGCAGGCCCGCAAGGCGCGGCCCGAGTTCGGCGGGGGAATGCAGGATGATGGGGGCCGTGAGCTCGCGGGGAAAGAGGTCCAGCCCCGGTGTGGCATCGCTCAGCAGCAGCCCCCCGGCGGCCCAGACGTCGAAGTGGCGCTGGCTCAGGCTGTGCGGCAAGAGCAGACTGGTGACGTTGAGGATGGCGCCGGCCTCGCGGTAGCATCGGGGCAGACTGCCATAATAGTCCACCGGCGGTTCCGGCTCGCAGCCCGGCACCAGCGCGCGCCAGAGCGCGTCGCCCGTGACGCGCAGCCCCAGGGGAAGGC
>URHE01000089.1 GCA_900547595.1 uncultured Desulfovibrio sp. | reverse complement strand
GCCGGCGGCACGGTGCGGGACGGCCTCGGCAACGCGGGCGGCCTGGTCCGGGGGCTCTTCGGCCGCTGAGGCCGGCGGGGCAACGGCCCCTAAAGATTCACCGCGTTACGCCGTTGAGATGGGCAGCGGAGTAGTATATACTCCCGCCACATGGCGCGGAGATCCCCGCCCGGACACGGAATCCCGCGGACGCCACTGCGCGGACGCACAGGCGGTACGGCATGTATCTGCTCATTGGCCTCATTGTTGTCGCAGCCTCTGTGGGCGTGGGCTACACCATGTCGCACGGCGACTGGGCCGTGCTCTTTCAGCCGGCGGAATTCATCATCATCCTCGGCTGCGGCCTGGGCGCGTTCTTCGGCGGCCAGACCAAGTACACGTTCAGCCTCATCGTCAAGAGCCTCAAGCATCTCTTCGCCGACCCCGGCTCCAGCAAGGCCCGCTATCTCGAGACCCTGGCCCTGCTCTACGCCCTGTTTTCCAAGATGCACCGCGAGGGCGTCATCAGCATTGAAGGCGACGTGGAAAAACCGGAATCCAGCCCCATTTTCAGCAAATATCCCAATATTTCCAAGGATACCAAGCTGGTCAGCTTTATCGGCGACACCCTGCGCGTCTATCTGACCACCGGCGACCCCGCGGACATCGACAGCCTCATGGACATGGACATGGACACCATGCGCGAGGAAGGCATGCTCCCCGCGCATTCCGTCTCGCACATGGCCGAATCGCTGCCGGGCATGGGCATCGTGGCCTGCGTGCTGGGCGTGGTGCTGACCATGGGCAAGATCAACGAGCCGCCGGACGTGCTCGGCCACCATATCGGCGCGGCCCTGGTGGGCACGTTCTTCGGCATCCTCTGCTGCTACGGCCTGTTCGGGCCCATGGGCTCCAAGCTGGAGAACTACGTTTCCGAGGAACATTTCTACTACAACGCGGTGAAGGAAGCCGTGGCCGCGGCCATTCGCGGCTCCACGCCGCTCATTGCGGTGGAATACGGCAGGCGCGCCATTCCCTATCCGTTCCGGCCTTCCTTCCCGGAGATGGAAGAACGGCTCAAGAGCGGCTAGGCCCCGCGAGCCTCCGCTCCGGAGGGGCCGCAACAGTTCCGTATCCCCGCATTCCCGTGCGCCGGCGCGGGAATGCGGTTTTTCCGCCTGGCGGCGACGGCCGCATTCCGACAAGGAGGACCTATGGGCGGCGCATGGAAAGTCGCATATGCCGACTTTGTCACGGCCATGATGGCCTTTTTTCTTCTGCTCTGGATACTGAACATGGTGCCGCCGGAAACCAAGGCGGGCCTTGCCGCCTATTTCAGCGGCGAACGCAATTTCGATTCCAGCGCCACCTCGCCCGTCTCCAACAACCCGTTCATCCAGAATACGGACAAGATCGACACCCGCGACCTCAAAATCAGCGAAGTGGAGAAATCCCACTACGCCATCGCCCAGAAAATCAAGCAGATGCTCATGGCCGACGCGGTGCCGCAGAGCGCCTCGGGCATCAGCGCCGACGATGTGGGTGTCCAGTTGCGCGTCAATTCCGACATCATGTTCAAGCCCGGCGAAGTGGCGCTCCAGCCCGAGGGCATCAAGGTGCTCGGCGACGTGCTCGACATCATGAAGGAATACAATCTCTATCTGGTGGTGCGCGGCCATGCCGACGGCACCGAGGCGCGCCCGCCCTTTGACTCGCCCTGGGAGCTTTCGGGAGCGCGCGCGGCCGCCGTGCTCCGCTATCTGGCCGAGCACGGGGTCAAGCCCACGCGGCTGCGCGGCGTCGCCTACGGCGAGACGCGGCCCCTCAAGCCGGGCATCTCCGAAGAGAGCCGGGCCGTGAACCGGCGCGTGGAATTCTTCTTCCACCGCCCGGAGGTCATGTCCTACAGCGTGGTCTACTGAGCCCCATGGCCAGGCCCCCCCGCGTGCGCGCCGACCAGCTCGCCTTTGACCAGGGCCTGGCGGAAAGCCGGGAACAGGCGCGCAGCCTCATCATGGCGGGGCGCATCGTACTTGCGCCGCCGGACGCGGCCCCTCCCGGCGCGCCCCCCGCGCGGGTTCCCAAGCCGGGGCACGGCTATCCCGAAGGCACGCGCCTCGCCCTCCTGCCCGGCGAGCGCTTTGTCAGCCGGGGCGCCTGGAAACTGCTCACCCTGCTCGACAACTTTCATCTTGATGTGAACGGGCTGGTCTGCGTGGACGCCGGGGCCTCCACGGGCGGCTTCACCGACTGCCTGCTCCAGCGCGGCGCCGCGCGCGTCTATGCCGTGGATGTGGGCCGCGCCCAGCTCCATGAGCGCCTGCGCGCCGACCCGCGCGTCATCAATCTGGAAGGCGTCAACCTGCGCCACGCCGGGCCAAAGCTCATCCCCGAGCCGGTGGACCTGCTCACGGGCGATGTTTCGTTCATCTCGCTGACCCTGATCCTGCCGCCGTGCATGGCGTGGCTCCGCCCCGGAGGCCGCGCCGCCCTGCTCATCAAGCCGCAGTTCGAGCTCGGCCCGGGCGAGACCGTGCGCGGCGTGGTGCGCGACGAGGCGGCACGGCAGCGCGCGGTGGACAAGATCGTGCGCTTCTGCACTGAAACGCTGGGGCTGGAGGCGCAGGGCGTGCTGCCCGCGGCCATCAGGGGGCCCAAGGGCAATCAGGAATACATGGCCCTTTTCCGGCGACCGGAGTAGGGCGTTTTCGCACTGAAATCGCGGAAACGCTCCAGCCGCAGCGGCGCCCCCACGAAAAGGCGCCCGCCCTTGCGGGCAGGCGCCTGACAATTGCCGTTTGCCGCACGGGGCGCGGCCATGGCGCCGTTACTTTGCGGACGCGGCGTCGCTGGCAGCGGGGGCCTTTTCCGGAGCGGCGGCCTCGGGGGCCGCGCCGGGAACGGGGGCGCCGGGCAGCGCGGTTTCGGGCACGGGCCTGAACTCGATCTTCTGCTTGTTCACTTCCGCGATGACAGCCGCGGTGACATCCGCCGACGGCGTGTAGGACGCGGCGGCCTCGGCGCCGAGGATGATGTCGTAGCCCTGCGCTTCGCGGTAGCTGTTGACCACGCGCTGCACGCTGTCAAAGAGCAGGTTGACCACATTCTGCTGTTCGGCCTGCATGCGCTGCTGCGAGGCGGCATAGACGCGCTGGAGCTCCTGCATGGCCGCTTCGTCCTTGGGATTCTTTTCCAGCCGGTCCTGAATGGCATCCAGCTGTTCCTGCATGACGGCCTGACGGCTTTCCAGGAACTTCACGCCTTCCTTGCCGGGTTCGCTGTCGCGCATGACGCGGCCCATGTCCACAATGGCGATCTTGGGCTGCGCGACCTGGGTTTCCTGCTGCTGGCAGCCCGTGAGCGCGAACACGCCCACGAGGACCGGCAGAATGATTCGGGAAATACGCATGATGATAGGACTCCTCTTAAATAAAAGTGATATTGAGTCTAGACCTTTTTTTGCAAATTTTCAAGGAGATTCCCGCGTGTCCGGCACCGGCATGTCCTCCTCCCCGCGCCGCGCGGTCCCGCGCTTGCCTGCAACGCCCGATGCCGCTATAGTGCGTCATAACTGCGGTTTCGGCGCGAAACCGCCCCACGCATTTCTTGCCCAAGGAGCAGCCATGCCCGGCACAGCCACCCCGTCCCCGCAGGGCAACGCCGTCGGCGCGCGGGTCCGCGCCTTCCGGGAAGAGCGGGGCATGGACCTCGCGGCGCTCGCCGAGACGACCAACCTTTCGCCCTCCTTTCTGGAACGCCTGGAAAACGGCGATATTTATCCGCCCATCGGCACGCTGCAAAAAGTGGCGCGCGCCCTCGACGTGCGCCTCGGCACCTTCCTTGACGACCAGGAATGCGCGGACCCGGTCATCGCGCGCATCGAGGGCTTTCCCGATGGCCGCCACGCGGCGCCCCCGGCGACCGGAGATGCCGACGCACCCCGGCCTGGCGGGGCGGAGCCCGCCGCCGACATCCGGCGGCCCGGCTATATCTATCAGGTGCTGGGCATGGGCAAGAGCGACCGCAACATGGAGCCCTTTTGCGTGGAATTCTTCCCCCCGGCGCCGGGCAGGGAAGAGCCCCGGCTCTCCTCGCATCAGGGGGAGGAGTTCATCCTTGTTCTGGCGGGCAGGCTGCGCGTGCGCTATGGCCGCGACGTCCACGACCTTTCGCCCGGCGAGACCATCTATTACAACTCCATCGTGCCGCACGCGCTGACGGCGCTGGACGGGGAGCCCGTGCGCATCCTCGGCGTGGCCTACAATCCATGAGCGCGCCGCTCCTTCCCCCTC
The DNA here is from genome assembly GCA_900547595.1 of uncultured Desulfovibrio sp. GTDB lineage: Bacteria > Desulfobacterota > Desulfovibrionia > Desulfovibrionales > Desulfovibrionaceae > Desulfovibrio. Next base: position 2,758 of record URHE01000089.1, on the reverse strand, counting down.
CGGACGGCGATGGGGATTTTGTCCTGCGGGAGTGGACGCTCGGCCAGATACTCGCCCATACGGCGGCCCGCTTTCCCGACCGGGACGCGCTGGTGTACGCGGACCGGGGCTACCGCCTGACCTGGCGCCAGTTCGACGGGCTGGTGGACCGCCTTGCCCGGGGGCTCATGGCCCTGGGCATCCAGAAGGGCGAAAAGGTGGCCGTCTGGGCCACCAATGTGCCCTGGTGGATAGCGCTCCAGTTCGCCACGGCCCGCATCGGAGCCATCCTGCTCACGGTGAACACCAATTACCGCGAGCACGAGCTGCGCTATGTACTCGGCCAGTCGGAGTGCGAAAACCTCTTTCTCATCGACAGCCTGCGCGACCACAACTTCATCGAGACGCTTTACAGTATCGCGCCGGAGCTGCGCGTCCAGCCGCGCGCCGGGGGGCTGCGCAGCCGCAGCCTTCCGCACTTGCGCCGCGTCTGCTTTCTCGGCGCGGAAAAACACCGGGGCATGTTCTCCATGCCCGAGATACTGGCGCTCTCCGTCATGACCGACGAGGCCGACTACCAGGCGCGCCAGGCATCGCTGGACCCGCATGACGCCATCAACATGCAGTACACCTCCGGCACCACGGGCTTTCCGCGCGGGGTCATGCTCACCCATGCGGGCGTGGGGCTCAACGGCTACTGGATCGGGCGCCGCCAGCGCTTCACCGAGCGGGACCGCCTCTGCCTGCCTGTGCCGCTCTTTCACTGCTTCGGCTGCGTGCTCGGCGTGCTTGCCTGCGTCAATCACGGCGCGGCCATGGTCGTGCTGGAAAGCTTCAACCCCCTGCATGTGCTCCAGGCCGTGGAGCGCGAACGCTGCACCGCCCTCTACGGCGTGCCCACCATGTTCATCGCCGAGCTGGAGCACAAGCACTTTTCCCGGTTCGACCTCTCCTCGCTGCGCACGGGCATCATGGCCGGTTCGGTCTGTCCCGAACCGCTCATGCGCCGCGTGGTGGAGGACATGAACATGCGCGAGATCACCATCTGTTACGGCCTCACCGAAGCCTCGCCGGTCATGACCCAGTCCGACATCCACGACCCGCTGCCCCTGCGCTGCGAAACCGTGGGCCGGGCCCTGCCCGGCATCGAGGTGCGCGTGGCCGACCCGGAAGGCGTTGAGGAGCTGCCGCGCGGCCAGGCCGGGGAGATCCTCTGCCGGGGCTACAATGTCATGAAGGGCTACTACAAGATGCCCGAGGACACGGCGCGGGCCGTGAGCCCGGAGGGCTGGCTGCGTTCCGGCGACCTCGGCGTCATGGACGAAAACGGCTACCTGCGCATCACGGGCCGCATCAAGGACATGATCATCCGCGGCGGCGAAAACGTCTATCCGCGCGAGATCGAGGAATTTCTCCTCGGCATGCCCGGCGTTCTGGATGTTCAGGTGGTCGGCGTCCCCAGCCGCAAATACGGCGAGGAGGTGGGCGCCTTCATCATTCCCCGCCCCGGCGCCCGGCCCGACGCGCGAAGCGTGCGCGACTGGTGCCGGGGCAAGATCGCCTGGCACAAAATCCCGCGTCATGTGGCCGTGGTGGAGCGGTTCCCGCTCACGGCCAGCGGCAAGATACAGAAATACCTCCTGCGCGGGGAAGCCGCCCGGCGCTGGCCGGAAGCGGCCCAGGAGCCGCAGGCCGGTGCCGCAGCCGCCGAACCCGCAACAACCGCCGGAGCCCCCCATGGAAACGCCGCAGGATAGCACGGTTGCCGCGCACGCCGACCCTGACGCGGCGGGCGCTGCCGCCTGTGCCGCCGCCTGTCCGCTGGCGCGCATCCCCGCCCATGTCTGGCGCGGGCTGCTCCGGCCGCCGTTCCGCAAACGCCATCCCGTCCTTTTCTGGGGGCTCTGCCTGCTGGCGCTCGGCCTTGCCGCCGCTCTCGGACGCATGGCGGCCCTGCCCGGCGGTGGCGAGCGTCTGGCCCTGGTGACGGTGCGCGGCCCCATTCTTGACCCCGCGCCCACGCTCGCCTGGATCCGCCAGCTGGAAAACGACACCCGGATCAGGGGCGTCCTGTTGCGCGTGGATTCCCCCGGCGGAGGCGCCGCCGCCTCGCAGGAGCTGTATGCCGCCCTGGAACGCCTGGCCCGCAGGATGCCCATCGCCGTGAGCATGGGCGCCACCGCTGCTTCGGGCGGCCTCATGGTCAGCATGGCCGGAACGCGCGTTTTCGCCAACCCTTCCACCGTCACCGGCTCCATCGGCGTGCGCATGGACATCCCGCAGCTCCAGGGACTCATGAGCAAGGTGGGCATAGGGCAGGAGACGCTCGTCACCGCGCCCTTCAAGGACGCGGGTTCCTACCTGCGCCCCCTCACGCCCGGGGACCGCGCCTATTTCGAGCATGTGCTCATGGACATGCACGAACAGTTCGTGAGCATCGTGGCCACGGGCCGCAAGATGGAACGCGCCAGTGCCGCCGGGCTTGCCGACGGCAAGATTTTCACCGGGCAGGAAGCGCAGCGTCTGGGTCTTGTGGACGCCCTGGGCGGCGAGGATGCCGCCCTGGACTGGCTGGCGGAAACAACGGGGGTGCCGGCCACGCGGCCCCTGCTGCGAAAAAGGGAGACCACGCGCGCCGCCCTTCTGGAGCGCCTGCTCACCGGCCTGACCTCGCTTCTGGGCCTTGCGGATGTTCTGGAGCGTTCCGGAACGGGAAGTCCCGGCGGGGCGCTTCCCGCCGCGCTGCCGGGCGCCGCTTCCGCGCCGCGCCTGCCCGCCC
>URHE01000088.1 GCA_900547595.1 uncultured Desulfovibrio sp. | reverse complement strand
GCCCCCGCTGCCTCCCAGCCCCCCTCCACGGGCGGCGCCTCCGGCGGCACACCGCCGCCGGACGGCCACGCCTGCCGCTGTGCCTCATACCCAAGCGACCCGGAGCGCCGCTCCTTCATCAAGGGCGCCTCCTGCCTGGTCGGCGCGGGCATCGTGGGCGCGCTCGGAACGGTCCTGGGCGTGACGTCTGTGCAGCCGACCCTGGGCAAGCAAAACTTCCAGTGGGTAGACGTGGGAAAGGAGGAGGAGTTCCCGGTGGGCTCCATCTCCTCCGTCACGCTGCACTTCACGCGCAGTCAGGCGTTCCATTCCGAACAGATCGAATTCCCGGTGCTGATCCGCCGCCTTTCTGAGCAGGACTTTATCTGCTTCAGCAGCAGCTGCCCGCATCTGGGGTGCGCCGTGAGCTGGGATGAACTCTCGCAGAGGTTCAAGTGCGCCTGCCATGGCGGCGCGTTCAACAAGGATGGCGAAGTCATTGCCGGCCCCCCGCCATCTCCGCTCCCGCGCCTTCCTTGGAAAGTGGAAAGTGGCACCCTCAAGGTGGAGGTCGTATAAATGAGTTTTCGTGATGATATAGGGTGGGACAAGTATCTCAGGCCCTTTCTCTACAAGAAGCTGCCGCCCTGCACGGGCTGGAGCGCTGTTCTGGGCACCCTCTGCGCAGGATGCTTCATCATCCTGGTGCTGACGGGCATGATCCTGGCCTTTTATTATGTTCCCTCGCCCGACAAGGCATGGGAATCCGTGCAGTACATCAGCAATGATGTCGCGCTTGGGGGCCTTCTGCGCGGCATCCATCACTGGGCGGCGGGGGCCATGGTCCTCCTGGTGTTCTGCCACCTGATCGTGACCTATGTCCACGGTTCCTACATGAAGCCGCGCCAGGTGACGTGGATAACCGGCGCCTGCCTTTTTCTGGTGACACTGGGGCTCGGTTTTACCGGTTATTTGCTGCCCTGGGACATGAAAGCCTATTGGGCGACCGTGGTGGGCGCCAACATCCCCAGCCAGTACCCGGGCGTGGGCAATTACATCACGCGCTTCATTCTGGGCGGCGAAAGCATCTCGGGCTTTACCCTCAGCCGCTTCTATTCGGTGCACACGCTCGTGCTGCCGGCATGCCTGGTATTCTTCCTGGCCTGCCACATCTACCTGATCCGCATCCACAACCTTTCCGACCCGCGTGAACGCATCGCCGGCGAGAGCCTGCCCCCGGCGACGGGCGCCCCCTACCGGTTTTTTCCGGAACACATGTCGCGCAGCGTCCTTGCCTTCGGGCTGCTGTTTTTCGTTCTCATCCTGCTTTCATGCTACGCGCCGCCGGAGGTGCAGGACAGGGCGGGCACCTTCATCGCGGATTATCTGCCGCGGCCCGAATGGTATTACATGTGGCTCTTCCAGCTCCTGACCTATTTCAACGGCTCGTGGGAGATGATCGGCAGCCTCATCCTCTTCGGCGGCCTGCTTGTCCTGCTTTTCGGCGTGCCCTTCTTCAGCGAGAGCAGGATCAAGGGCATCCGCAACCGGCCCGTGTCCATCGCGGCGGCCGCCACCATGATCATCGGCATGGTCTATCTCACGGTGATGGCCTATGCGGAGGCCCAGCCCTACAACGAGCTCTTTGCCGTCCCCGAGATGGAGATGAGCCAGCCCGTTCAGCGGGGCATGCAGCTCTATGCGGAGAGGGAGTGTTCCTATTGCCATAACATCAAGGGGATCGGCGGCCATCGTACCGGACCGGACCTGAGCAACGTCGTCCGCAAGGGACGGACAGAGCAGTACCTGAGCCAGTATATCAGGGACCCCCAGTCCATCTATCCCGGAACGGCCATGCCTGCCTATGATTTCACACCGCAACAGCTCAAGGACATCGTGGCGTTCCTCATGTCGCTTGATTTTACCGACAGGAAGCTGGTGGTGAAGCCGGCTGACGAGATCCCGGGCACAAAGCTTTGGAAGAAGAAGCACGACGCTTCCAGGCAGTTGAAGCACGATGGCGCCAGCCAGTAAGGAGAGGAAAATGGAGAGTTTTGATTACGGCATCGTGGAAGAAGCGGCCAAGCAGTGTTACATCAAGGCGCTTTGCGACCTGCCGCCCGATGTCCGGCAGGCATTGAAAAAAGCCTATGCGCGCGAAACGCAGCCCCAGGCGCGAAAAGTTTTTGAGGCCATGTTCAAGGCCATCGACATCGCGGACAGCAAAAAGACCCTGCTCTGCCAGGATACGGGCCTGCCCATCTTCAAGGTGCGCATCGGCGCGGAATATCCGTGGAACGGCGCAAAGATCAAAACGGCCCTTTCCGAGGGCGCGCGCCGCGCCTGCCAGGAATTTCCGTTCCGAAGCAGCTCCACCCATACCATCACGCGCATCAATCCGCAGACTGCCGTGGGCCCCGGCCTGCCCGTGACCTATTTCGATTTTGACGGGGAAAGCCCCAATCTCGATATACTGATGATCCCCAAGGGGTCCGGCTCGGAAAACATGAGCCAGATGAAGATGTTCTACCCCCAGCACGGGATCAAGGCCGTCAAAAAATTCATTCTGGACGCGGTCATCGAGAGCGGCGCCAATCCCTGCCCCCCCGGCATCATCGGCGTGGGCATCGGCGGCACAGCGGATCTCGTCATGAAGCTCGCCAAGGACGCCATCGCGCGGCCTGTGGGGCAGCGCAACCCGGACCCGATGATTGCCGAGATGGAAGAAGAGCTGGAGGAGGCCATCAACGCCACAGGCCGGGGGCCCATGGGGCTTGGCGGCGACGTCTCCTGCCTGGCTGTGCACATCGAAAGCGCCTACACCCACATCACCCAGAATCCCGTGGCCGTGAATACCCAGTGCTGGCCCGCCCGCAGGGCGCGCGCCATCATAACCCCCGAAGGCCGGGTAACCTACGGATATTGAGGAGCCGTCCATGAGCAAGGAACATCATCTCCAGTCGCCGTTTTCTGAAGAAGTTATCCGTGGGCTGCATGCGGGGGATATCGTGTACTTTGACGGCCCGCTCTTTGGCATCCGGGACCTCACGCAGATACATATCTTTGACAGGGGCAACCCTCCGCCGGTGAGCCTTGAAGGCATGCCCTGCATCCATACGGCGCCGAGCCTGCGCCGCAATGGTGACAAATGGGAAAAGATATGCGTGGGGACCACCACGAGCACGCGCATGGAACGGTTCACCCCCCTGCTCATCGCCCAGTATGGCGTTCGGGCCATCATCGGAAAGGGGGGACTGTATCAGGGCAGTCTCGACGCCATGAAAAAATATGGCGCGGTCTATCTCGCCATCGTGGGCGGCGCGGCGGCGCTTGAGACCGAGCAGATCGAGGAGGTGGAGGACGTGTATTTCCCCGAGCTTCACCCCGAGGCCCTCTACCGTTTTCGTGTGAAGAACTTCGGGCCCCTGACCGTGGCCATGGATAGCCACGGGAACCACCTCTATGAACAGGTGAACGACCGCATCAGGGAAAAACTGCCGGACATTTATGCAAAATTGGGAGTGTTATAAGTGCCGCAGGCAGATCCTCCATCCGGCCGGTCCGGATATGGCTATAACCAGCGCTGCCTCTCGGCCGGCGAGCGGCGCAAAAGTTGGAGGCACCATGGGCATCGATTTTGTGGTTCATGAAAAAGGCGACGGCGTGGGCGTTGTTGTCGTTGAAGGGCTGAAAAAGGGCCAGGAATGCACCGGCTGGATCATGCAGGAAGACGAACTCATCAAGTTCAAGATCCTGGATGACATCCCCATCGGGCACAAGGTCGCCCTGCATGATTTCAAGCCCGATGACACCGTCATCAAGTACGGGACGGATATCGGCAAGGTGGTCAAGCCCATCAGGCAGGGCGAACATCTCCATGTGCACAATGTCAAAACCAAAAGGTGGTAGAAGAAATGCTCAAGACGTTCTGGGGCTACAAAAGGGAAAACGGACGCGTCGGCATCAGAAACCATGTCGTTCTTCTGCCGCTTGACGATCTCTCCAACGCCGCGTGCGAGGCTGTGGCCAACAACATCAAGGGAACCCTGGCGCTCCCGCACAGTTATGGGCGCCTGCAGTTCGGTGAGGACCTTGACCTCCATTTCCGGACCCTCATCGGCGCCGGCAAAAATCCCAATGTCGCCGCTGTGGTTGTCATCGGCATCGAACCCGTCTGGACGCAGCGCATCGTTGACGGCATCGCCGAAACGGGCAAGCCGGTGGCCGGCTTCTCCATCGAGAAGAACGGCGACATCGCGACCATCGCCGCCGCATCGCGCAAGGCAAAGGAATTTCTGCAGCAGGTCAGCGAATACAACAGGGTGGAATGCCCCATCAAGGATCTGTGGGTCTCCTGCAAATGCGGTGAATCCGACACCACGTCGGGTATCGCCTCCAATCCCACTGTGGGCAACGCCTTCGACAAGCTGTGGGAGGCGGGGTGTACGACGCTCTTCGGCGAAACGACCGAGATCACCGGCGGCGAGCATCTCGTGGCCGCCCGTTGCGTCAATGAGAAGGTCAAAAAGGAATTCATGGATTACTTCAACCGATATGCCAAGGTGGTGGATGACCACAAGGTCGATGACCTTTGCGATTCCCAGCCCACCAAGGGCAATATCGAGGGTGGCCTGACGACCATTGAGGAAAAGGCTCTCGGCAATATCCAGAAGATCGGGCGCAAGGCCCCCGTCATCGGCACGCTGGACAAGGCCGAAAGCCCGACGGGCCCGGGCTTGTGGTTCATGGATTCCTCCTCCGCCGCGGCGGAAATGGTCACGCTCGCCGCCGCCGCCGGTTTTGTGGTCCATTTCTTCCCCACAGGCCAGGGCAATGTCATCGGCAACCCCATCCTGCCGGTCATCAAGCTGTCCGCCAATCCCCGCACCGTGCGCACCATGCGCGAACATATCGACGTGGATGTGACGGGGCTGCTCCAGCGGGAATATGACCTGAATGCCGCCGGCGACAAGCTGCTGGACATGATGCTGCGCACCTGCAAGGGGCGCCGCACCTCCGCAGAAGCCCTCGGCCATCGCGAGTTCGTGATGACCAGGCTTTACGAAAGCGCGTAACGACAAATCTCCCCTGCCGTCTCCGCTTTTTGAAGTCTCGAGCGTACCAAGGCTGACGGAGCGGCAGGGGGGTCCGCTTTTCCTCGGACACCCACCCAGCGGGACTGCCCCGTGGCATGTGCGTTCCCTGTATGGGGATGGGGAACGCAGGTGTCACGGGGCCCCGGAGGGTCTGTTGGAGGAAAAATCCGCTGCCGCTGTAACCGGGGCCCATGGCCTGAGTATCCCCTCAGCGCCAGTTCCGGGATACTGTCCGGAACAACCCCGCAGGCTGCCTCCGGACAATGCAGCACGCGCAAGCCCTCGTTTGTCTCCACGCCTATACCGCAATGGGCAACGCAGGAACGATGCCCAAGAAAGGCCACGTCCAGACCACGCGCCATTTCGCCCATCGGCAATGGTTCCAGCCCGAAAAGCTCCGGCTGCATGGCCTTGACGCATTGCAGGCGGCTCTGCGCGTCGCTTATGGGGATGGCGGGGCAGTCAATGCCGCCCAAATCCAGAGACAAACCTCACGGACAACGCCCGCTACGCGCCCTTGCGCGACGCCGCCCGCGCCAGAAGCCGCGCCGACTGGCTGGCGGGCATCAACGCCACCCGCGCCCTGACCATCAAGGGGCGCGCGGACGGACGCTCGGACGTGCTTTCCCTGGGCCGCGTCCAGACGCCCACGCTGGCGCTGGTCGTTACCCGCGACAATGAAATCGCCTCTTTCAAGCCTGTTGATTATTTCGTGCTACGGGTTTCGCTCGTCCACAGCGCCGGGGATTTCGCCGCCACGTTTGCGCCCTCCGAGGATCAGGCCGGGCTGGATTCCGGCGGACGCCTGACCGATGCCGCCGTGGCCGAAGCCCTGGTTGCGGCGCACAAGAACACGGATGGCCTTGTAACGGAAGCCACGCGGGAAGCCAAAACCAAGGCCGCGCCTTTGCCGCACAGTCTTTCCTCCCTGCAAAAAGCGGCTTCCGCCAGGCTCGGCATGTCGGCGCAGCAGGTGCTGGATACCGCGCAAGCCCTGTACGAGAAAAAGCTGACCACCTATCCCCGCACCGATTGCCGCTATCTGCCGGAAGAACAGTTTGCGGATGCCGCCGTGCTGGCCGCGCTTTCCTCGCTTCCCGGTCTGGAGCGGGTGGCGGGAACGGCGGACGCCTCCCTGAAAAGCGCCGCATGGAACACCAAAAAGGTGACGGCGCACCACGCCATTGCGCCCACGGGCGAAGTGCCGCCGGACTCGCTTCCGCAAAAGGAACGCGATCTCTACCTCATGATCGCCACGGCCTTTTGTCTGCAATTCCACGCGCCCATGCGCTACGAGGCGCAGAAAGTCGCTGTCTCCCTTGCCGATACCCGTTGGGAAGCCACGGGGCGGCGCATCCTCGATTCCGGCTGGACGGCGTTTGCCGGTCATGACGATAAAGACGACGATTCCGACGAGCAGGCCCTTCCCCCGCTGGAAAAGGGCGACGCCGTTCACTGCCGCGACGTGCAGACTCTGAAGAAAAAGACTTCCCCGCCTGCTCGCTTCAGCGAGGGCTCGCTCATCGAGGCGATGGCCAATGTCCATCGTTTTGTGGCCGATGCCGACGCCAGAACCGCGCTCAAGGACGCCAGGGGCATCGGAACCGAAGCCACCCGCGCCAAAGTGCTGGAGACGCTCAAGGAGCGCGGCTATCTCGCCGCCGACAAAAAAGCCCTTGCCTCCACGCCGCTCGGCAGGGAAGTCATCGCCCTCACGCCGCCCGCGCTCAAAGCCCCCCTCACCACGGCGGAATGGGAATCCCGGCTGGAATCCATCGCCCAGGGCGCGGAATCTCTGGACGCCTTTCTGGCCGATCAGTGCCGGATTCTGCCGGAATTGCTTGCCCCCATTCTTGGCGACGGCACGCCCGCCTTTCCCTGTCCTTCCTGCGGCGCTGCCCTGAATCGCCGCAAGCGCAAAAAGGACGGCGCGTGGTTCTGGGGCTGCACCGCCTATCCCGACTGCCCGGTCATCCTGCCCGACGACAACGGCAAGCCCGGCAAGGCCAGGCCCAAACCCGCGCTTTCGGAATACGCCTGCCCGGCCTGCGGCAAACCCCTCGTCAAACGCTCCGGCGCGAAAGGCGACTTCTACGGCTGCTCCGGCTACCCCGGGTGCAAGAAGGCCTGTCCGGTCAAGCCGGACGGTTCCCCCGATTTCAACGCGAAGAAAAGAGGGAAATAGAAAGTTTTGCGGGGAGGGAAACC
>URHE01000087.1 GCA_900547595.1 uncultured Desulfovibrio sp. | reverse complement strand
GACTTTGCGCCATTTTTTGGGTCTTGGCATGTAATCCTCTTGGGGGCCGTCCGGCGATGGCGCACATGGTGTGCGCACACTGGCCGGGCGGCCTTGCTCATTCATATGCGGGCACTTTAGCTGTTATTGTCCGCCCCGTCACTGCCCGCCGCCGGGCCTGTGCCGCAGCTTTCTGCCTGCCCTGCGGGGCCGTGGCATTGCGCCATGTTACGGGCCATGCCATTCCTTTGGCCATTCCCTGCGCCACGGGCCATGCCCTGGCCAGCTTCCTGACCATTTGCGGCACAGTTGCCGCCCCTGTTGCCATGCCGTTGTCCGTGGCGGCAGCAGCGGCCTTGCCCCATGTTCTGCCCCATGTTCTGCCTCATGTTTTGGCCCATGCCGGGGCCTGCGCCCATGCCTGCATCCTGAGCGGCGTTCTGGTCTGCATCAGCCCCATTGGCCATGCCGCGCCCAGCCGCGTTGGCAGCCTTGCCGCCGCACCTGCCCATACCGCGCCCTGTACGCGCGCCCTTGCCTTCCGGTCCTGTGTGATCGAAACGAGGCATGATGACCTCCTTGAGTTGTTGTTATTGACATATGTCATAAACAGGGGTATGAATGTTTACGACATATGTCAATAATAAAAATTCAGGCAAAGTACTTTTCCTGAAAAAAGCTTCTGAAAGCAAACCATCCCGAGAGGACATTGAACCATGAGTGATTGCAATCATCAGTGCGGTTCCTGCGGCGAGCAGTGCAACGAGCGCAGCGAAGGGCAGGAGGCGCAGGAGGATTTTCGCGTCAAGCCGCACCCAAAAAGCCGCGTTGGCAAGGTTATCGGCATTGTCAGCGGCAAGGGTGGCGTGGGCAAGTCGCTGGTCACATCCCTGCTGGCCGTTGCTCTGACCCGTCAGGGCAAACACTGCGCCATCCTGGATGCGGATATCACCGGCCCCTCCATCCCGCGCGTTTTCGGCCTGACCGGCAAGGCGCATGTTGAGGGCGATGGCCTTGTGCCCGAGCGCAGCAAGGGCGGGGTGGACATCATGTCCATGAACCTGCTGTTGCCAGGCGATTCCGATGCCGTGCTCTGGCGTGGCCCCATCATCGCAGGGGCAGTCAAGCAGTTCTGGTCGGATGTGATCTGGAGCGATGTGGATTATATGTTTGTGGACATGCCTCCAGGAACGGGCGATGTGCCGCTGACCGTTTTCCAGTCCCTGCCTGTGGACGGCATTGTGGTGGTGACCTCCCCGCAGGAACTGGTGAGCATGATCGTGCAGAAGGCCATTGATATGGCGCGCCAGATGGATATTCCCATTCTTGGACTGGTGGAGAACTATTCGTACTTCAAATGCCCGGATAACAACAAGGAATACAAGATATTCGGCGAGAGCCATATTGACGCCGTGGCTCAGAAGCATGGCATCAAGGTGCTTGCCCGCCTGCCCATTGACCCTGCCCTCGCGCAGGCCTGTGACAAGGGCGCCATCGAGGATGTTGACCAGCACTTTATGGACGGTGCGTTGGCCGTGATTTCGCACATGTAAAATCGCGTACAGCGTAGCGCCTGTGCGGCGTCTGTTGCGCATGGCCGCAGGGCATGGAAACCTTTGCACGGTTGCTCCTGCCTTGCGGCCATACCTGTTTGCTGAATACGTAAAAAAAGGTGTATCTTTACCTTTGTTGCCATGTGTGCCTATGCTTTCCCAAACCAAGGAGCATCCATGCGTACATACCAACAATTCATCAACGGCAAATTGGTTTCCCCTACAGGCTTTGCAATGATTGAGGTGGAGAACCCCTCCACCGGAAAAATAATGGCCCAGACGCCCAATGGCGGGCGTGAAGACGGGCTGGCGGCGCTGGCGGCAGCGCACAAGGCACAGGATGCCTGGGCGGCGCTTCCGGCTGTGGCCCGCGCCGGATATCTTAAAAAAATGGCGGATCTTATCCGCAAGCATCGGCTGGAACTTGGCCGTATCCTCGCCGAGGAGCAGGCCAAAACCCATCCTCTGGCACAGGTGGAGATCGACCTCACCGCCGAGTATTTTGACTACTATGCCGGATGGGCGCGCATCTACGAGGGCGAGATCATCCAGAGCGACCGCCCGCGCGAAAATATCCTCCTATACCGCAAGCCTATCGGCGTTGTGGTGGGCATCTGCCCCTGGAACTTCCCCTTCTTTGTCATGGCGCGCAAGGTTGCCCCTTCGCTGCTGGTGGGCTGCACCACGGTTATCAAGCCGAGCAGCATTGCCCCAGCCACGGTCATGCATTTTGCCAACCTGCTCACGGAGCTGGATCTGCCCGCTGGCGTGGTGAACTTTGTCACGGGCGGCGGCAGCACCCTTGGCGAGGCCCTTTCTTCCAGCTCCATGACCGACATGGTCAGCCTGACGGGCAGCGTGGAGGCCGGGCAGCGTATCATCGCCGCTGGCGCGCAGAACATCACCAAGGTCTCGCTGGAACTGGGCGGCAAGGCTCCGGCCATTGTCTGCGCCGATGCGGATATGGATCTGGCGGTCAAGGCCGTTACGGCCTCGCGCACGGTGTTCAGCGGGCAGGTGTGCAACTGCGCGGAACGCCTCTACGTGCACGAAAGCGTGGCTGACATGTTCGCCGAAAAACTGGCGGCTGCCTTTGCCGCCGTGCGTCTGGGCAATCCTTTTGACGATCCGGCCCCGGACATGTGCAGCCAGATCAGCGCCGAGCATCTTGAAAAGATCAGCGGCATGGTCAAACGCGCAGAAGCGGGCGGCGCGGAAGCCGTTGTCGGCGGCGCGCCCGCAGATCGCGATTCTGGCTACTTCTACACGCCCACCCTATTGCGTAACTGCCGCCAGGACATGGAAATCGTGCGTGACGAAGTGTTTGGCCCTGTGCTGCCCATGATGACCTTCCACGATCTGGATGAAGCCCTGGCCCTTGCCAACGACTGCGACTACGGCCTGACGTCCTCCATCTACACCACCAATGTATCCACGGCCATGGAAGCGGTTAACCGCCTCAAGTTTGGCGAAACCTACGTGAACCGCGAAAACTTCGAGGCCATGCAGGGCTTCCATGCCGGCTGGCGCAAGTCGGGCATTGGCGGCGCGGACGGCAAGCACGGCCTCATGGAATACCTCCAGACTCATGTGGCCTATATTCAGTATTAACGGTCAGATACAAGCATGCTAAAACAAACGAGGCCCCTCACTGAGGGGCCTCGTTTGTTTTATATCAGAGGGGCGGCGCTGTTTACTTGGTAAACAGGATCAGCGCCACCATCTTGAGATCCGTGGAACCGGTATTGAGCAGGGCGTGGCTTTCGCCATCGTTGCACACGGTCACGTCGCCAGCCTTGATGGAAGATTCAACGCCGTTGTCGTTGTAAATGCCTTCGCCTTCAAGGATGTAGTATATCTCGATTTCGCCGTTGTGCTTGTGGTTGCCCACGGCACAGCCGGGCTTGAGAGTACCGATGTTGAACAGGCGGCCTTTGCCAGCCAGCCCGTTCTCATTGACGATCTTGGTAAAATGGACGGCGCCCGGCCCACCAAAAAGTTCTTTTTCAAAGCATTCCAGAGCATCAGCGCGGTTGATCATGGTGTTCTCCTGTGGTTCGGGCGCGGATGCGCCGGTTAAAACTGGGCTGCAAGAGCGCGTTTCCCTGTTTTGCAAGGCCGCCAGCATGCCCGCGTGATAACCGGGCATTGCTGCGGCGATCATTCGCGCGAAAGGCGCTTAGCTGTTTTCGTCATCGTCCCCGTCATCGGGGTTAGCGGCGGGTTTTTTATTACCCGGCTTTGCATCCTTTGCCGTTGCGGGCAGTACCCGGCGCGGACGGCGCGGGGCGCGCCTTTTGCTCGCGCGGGGCTCTGCGGGCGATTGGGGTGCCCTGGTACGCGGCGGCAGTTCCTTGATGTTCACATCAAGCTGCGGGAAGGCGATCTCGATATGCGCCTCGCGGAAGAGCTTTTCGATGCCCAGACGCAGGTCCGACGCTGTGCCCGCGCCCAGCTCGAAATCCTTGACCCAGAAGCGCAGGGCGAAATCCAGCGAACTGGCCCCGAAATCCATAAAGACGACACTGGGCACGGGATATTTGAGCACATTCTCGTGCGCCTTGGCCACGGAAATGAGCAGCCGGCTCACTTCGCCGGTGTCCGAGCCATAGGCCACGCCCACGCGGACTTCCCGGCGCGCGCTGCGGCTGAAGCGCGTCCAGTTGATGAGGCGGTTGGCCATGAACTCGCTGTTGGGCACATAGATGAGGGCGTTGTCGTAGGTCTCCACCATGGTGGCGCGCACGCTGATCTTGCGCACCTTGCCGGTGACGCCCCCCACTTCCACCACGTCGCCGGCCTGGAGGGTACGGCTGAAAATGAGGATCAGGCCGGAAAGGAAGTTGTTGACGATGGTCTGCATGCCGAAGCCGATGCCCACCGAAAGGCCGCCGGCCACCATGGCGAGGCTGCTCAGCTCCAGGCCCAGCGCCCGCAGCACGAAGAGGCCGAAAATGGCCCAGGCGGCATAGGTCAGCGCCGTCTGGAGCGGGGGGATGAGCGTGGCATCGAAGCGCAGCCCCCTGGCGGGCAGGCGCGCGAGGAAGCGCGTGCCCATGGAGACCACCGTGCGCGTGAGAAAGAACACGCTGATGATGAGCAGCGCCTGAATGATGCTGAACTGGGTCTGGCCCACGCTCACGCCCTTGAGGGCATACTCGCTCAGCAGATAGGTGCCCCCGGGCAGGGTCCCGACCCAGAGGAGAACGCCCACCACCGCCACCACCAGGACCACCGGCGCGGCCAGGGCCACGGCCAGCCGGGCCAGGGCGGCGCCCACGCCCTCGCGCGGGAGATGCTCGTTGAAGCTGCTCACCAGCGCCATGCCGCCCCGGCACAGTTCAAGCGCCAGCGTCAGGGAGACAAAGAGCAGATACAGGGCCATGCTGTAGATATGCAGCCCGGTGAGCGCAAGGAAAAGACATATCCAGAGGATCACCGGCTCGGTTTCCAGTGCGCCCCGCTCCAGCTTGAACGGACCGAGGTCGGGCATGGGCGTCTTTCTGCGGCGCCAGAGCGAAAAAGTGACGAAGCCCACCCAGATGACGAGCACCAGCGGCTGGATGAGCGGCACATAGAGCAGGGCGTAGGCGCCGAGCGTGAGCGGCAGGAGGCGGAGCAGGGGCGAACCGGCCGCCGGCGCATCCGGATACTGGAGCTGGCGCAGGTCCCAGGCGAGAAAGACCTGCCCGAAGATGAGGCAGAGATTGCCCACGGCGAGAAAGAGGCGGAAAAAGTCGCCATAGGCGGTAAGGGCACTCCCCAGCAGGGCCAGGCCCAGACAGAGCCAGGGCAGGCTCCGGCGGAAGAGATGCCGCGCCGCTGGCGCGGCCCCGGGCGAAAGCCAGCGCCGCTCAAGCAGGGTGGCGAGCGCGCCGGTGAAGAGCAGGCAGATGAGAAAGCGCAGACCCGCTATGCCCCACTGCGGCGGCGTGGTGGGCATTTCCACGGGCAGGCGCAGGAGCATGGCCTGCCAGGAATAGAACATCTTCTGCGAAAAGTCGGCCCAGGCGTCGGGGCTGAGCCAGGGCAACGGCCCCCGGAGATAATAGTCCTTCCAGAGGCCCGGCAGCTGCGCCGTGATGGCGGCGCGCGTTTCCTCCAGCCGCGTGAGCAGCCGCTGGGACGGAGCCAGGGAAGCATACTGGGCGAGCACCGCCGTAAGCCGCAGGCGCGCGCGGGTGACGCCCTCCACATAGGCCCGCATTTCGGGGCTGATATGGCCCTGCTGGACTTCATCCGGCAGGCTCCCGGCCATGTAGTTGACGCGTTCGAGCAGGCTCTCGGCCTCGGACCGGGCCAGGGTCACGGGTTCCAGCACCAGATGGAAATCGCCGATGGTGGCGGCGATGCGGCGGCTCACGGCCTCCATGGCATTGGGATGGCCCTTGAAGGTGTTGGCAAAGACGAGCAGACGGCGCCCTTCCTCCTCAAAAGGCTGGAGCTGGCGCGAGAGGTTCTCCGTCTGGGCGGCGAAGCTGTCGCTGAGCTTGAGCGCGGTCTGGCGCACCTCGTCGAGCATGGCGCGCTGACCGGTCCACACGGCCTCCCAGGCGGCATTGCCCGCGGGTTCGGCGGGTTCGGGCGCCGCGGCGGCATCCGCGGCGTCGCCACCGTTCTCTTCCCCGGCGTTTTCAGCGGCCCCGGAGGCCGCCGCGGTTCCCGCCCCCGCCTCCTTGCCGCCGGGCGTTTCCCGGACAACGGCGGCGGTCGTCCCGCCGCCCGCGGCGGCAACGGACGCGGGAACGGCAAACAGCAAAAGGCCGCCCAGCGCCAGGGCGGCCGACAACAGGCCATGAAACCGGAGCAGGCAGGGCAACGCGCGCCCTGCCCCCCGAACGTGGAACGGAAAAAGTCCGGACATGGGCGCCGCTAATCCCCGCGCAAATGCTCGTCTTCTTCCTGCCGGGCCTTGCAGTTGATGCACAGGCGCGTGACAGGACGGGCCTTGAGGCGGGGGATGCTGATCTCCTCGCCGCACTCCTCGCAGATGCCGTAGGTGCCGTCCTCGATGCGCTGGAGGGCGGCCTGTATCTTGCGGATGAGGCGGCGCTCCCTGTCGCGGAGGCGCAGGGTGAACGCGCGGTCGGACTCGGCCGTGGCCCTGTCCGCCGGGTCGGCAAAGACTTCGTTGCTGTCCGTCAGTTCCTCGATGGTGCTGTCGCCGTTCTGCTGGGCTTCTTCCAGCTTTCCGGAAAGCAGCTTGCGGAAATATTCAATATCATTGTGATCCATACGAACCTCCGCTCACAGGGCACGGGGGATTGGTGGGGATGGCGGAAAGGCCATGTCCCGCTGCGGCACAGTCCGCGCCCAGCCGGGACAGAAGCCTATAGCCGTTCCCTCTGTGCTTGTAAAGAGAGCGGGTGGGCGCCCACGGCGCCGCCAGCCACGAAACCCCGTATTTTTCAGATCCCCCGGCGCCGGCATCCGACGGGCGCAAGCAGGCAGCGCCTGCTGAAGGCTACCGCCATTCCAGCGGAAAAGCGCGGTTTTCCGCCGTACTACGGCGCGGACATTCACTCCCGCCGCCGCCAGAGCGTTTCCGCAACTCCATTGCGAACACTCCCGGACCACAGACCTGTCCGGCGCAGCCGCCGTCACTCCCGGACGGCGCCCGGCTCCGCGCGGTCCGGGCGCGTCCCGGCGTGGAGCCGGGCCCGCTGTTCCGCCCGGATCTCCTCGCGCGCGGCTTCCCAGGAGGGAAGCCCCCAGTCCGGGGCTTCGCCGGGGGCCACTTCCAGACGGAGCGCCCCCGCGCTCACGTTCACGCGGGCGCCATGGCGCGCCGCCTCCCTGGCTCTGGGCGCGCAGGCCGCCATGAGGGCC
>URHE01000086.1 GCA_900547595.1 uncultured Desulfovibrio sp. | reverse complement strand
AAAATTCTTATTTTTTAGGATTCTTGCGGCGACAGCCCCCGCCCTTCGCTCCGCTTCGGGCGGCGAGCGGAAACACGTCTCGTTCCTCACCGTCAATGGAAAGGTCACAGGACACTTTTTTGTTAATGAGGTCTGAACGAGTGTTCTTCCCCCGCTATTCCTTGCGCGGTTCGGCGGTGAGGTCGTCCCGGCTCGCGCGGGCGTGCTCCACAAAGCGCGCGGCAATGCCCGGCACCTGCCCCAGGCCCGTGAGGTTGGTCTCCACCGCAAAACCCGCCGCCCTCAGCCGCGAGGCCCAGGAATCCTCCTCTTCGCCCGCGAGGTCGTTGCGGGCGTGATCCCCGGCCACCAGCATGAGCGGCTGAAGCCACACACGGCGGACCTTGTGCGCCCTGAGCTCGGCCAGAAGCTCCTCAAAACCGCGCGCGCCCTCAACGGTGGCGATGAAGGCCAGGGGATCGGCGGTCTGGAAGGCCGCGCGGGTGCCTTCCAGCACGAGGTCGGCGCGGCCATGTTCCTGACCGTGGCCCATGAGTACCAGCGCGTCGCCGGGCGCGCGGCGTCCGTCGAGCGCGCCGAGAACGTCCCTGGCGACGGCCTGCGCGTCCTCGCGGGATTCAAGCAGCGGACGCCCGAGATAGACGGCCCTGAAGCGGCCCGGATGTTTCTGGAGGTCGATGAGCACCGCGCGCGCCAGGGCCGCGAATTCCTCCCCGGCCATGATGTGCAGCGACTGGACGCGCACCACCTGAACGCCGTCCCGCGCCAGCCGGGCAAGGCCGGCGGCGATGCCGCCCACGGGGCGCCCTTCCTGGGCGAGTTTTTTGCGGATGATCTGCGAGGTATAGGCCCAGACCACCGGGCTGTCCGGCCAGGCGGCCCTGAAGGCCGCGTCCATGGTCCTGAAGGAAGCCTCGGCTTCGGGCACGCTGGTGCCGAAGGCCACCAGCAGGATGCCCTCGCGCGGCGGCGTTGGCGCCGCGTCAGCGGCTGGAACGGTCGTGGCGAGGAGCAGGAGCAGGGCAAGGGGGGCGAGCGCAGCCAAGGGCGGGAAACGGAGAACGGCGGGAGCGCGGAAAGCGCGGGCACGGGACATGACGGCCTCCAATCGTGCGTTGAAAGGGCGTGAGGAGCGCGCCGCAATGTGCGGCGGCGCGGGCGGGTTTCGGACTTGAGGGATGTGGGGCGTGGACCCCGCCATTGCTTCGCCTTCACCGGCGTCCGGTGCGGGCCCAGGCCCGCAGGTGCGCCGACTGGCTGTCGCGCCGTCCGGAACCGTTCCGGACGGCGAGGAAGCGCCGTGCCCTCTTACCGCAGCGCGACTGTTTCCGAGTTTCACGGAATTCCCCGCAATCTTGCATGCTTATCTCTTCAGGCACGAAAAGTCAATGGTTTTTGCCGGTTTTTGCGGAATTTCCTTGCGCTTCCGGTCGCTTTCATCTATATTCCCACTCCCTCGTATACGAGGAAATACACTGGTTGTTTGGAGGCATGGCAATTATGGCAGACAAGGAAACCGGGCACGACGAAATTGATTTCGGAAGCGCCCTTGAGGACTACCTCAACCCCGATTTTGGCGATCTTGAAGAAGGCTCCATCACCAAGGGCGAGATCGTCCGCGTCAATGACGACAATGTGCTTGTTGACGTGGGCTTCAAGTCCGAAGGCCAGATTCCCACGGCCGAATTCCGTGACGCGGCGGGCAACGTGGGCGTCAAGGTGGGCGACAGGGTGGATGTCTATGTGGTCCGCAAGAACGAGCAGGACGGCACCATCACGCTCTCCTTTGAAAAGGCCAAGCGCATGCAGGTCTTCGATCAGCTTGAGGACGTGCAGGAGAACAACAAGGTCATCAAGGGGCATATCGTGCGCCGCATCAAGGGCGGCTACACGGTGAACATCGGGGGGGTGGAGGCATTTCTGCCCGGTTCCCATGTGGATCTGCGCCCTGTGCCGGACATGGACGCCCTGGTCAATCAGGAATTCGAGTTCCGCGTGCTCAAGATCAACCGCCGGCGCAGCAATGTCATCGTGTCGCGCCGCGTCCTGCTTGAGGAAGAGCGCGACGCCAAGCGCGCCGAGCTGCTCAAGACCCTCGAGGAGGGCCAGATCGTTCAGGGCAAGGCCAAGAACATCACCGAATACGGCGTTTTCGTCGACCTCGGCGGTCTGGACGGCCTGCTCCATATCACGGACATGAGCTGGAAGCGCATCCGCCATCCCAAGGAAATGATCACCATGGGCCAGGACCTCACGCTCAAGGTGCTCTCCTTTGACCGCGAGACCAACAAGGTCTCCCTCGGCCTCAAGCAGCTCGTGCCCGACCCGTGGCAGGACATTTCCGCCCGCTTCCCGCAGGGCGCCCGCATCACCGGCAAGGTCACCAATCTGGTGGACTACGGTGCCTTTGTGGAGCTGGAGCCCGGCGTCGAGGGCCTGGTGCACATTTCCGAAATGTCCTGGACGCGCAAGCTCCGGCATCCTTCCCAGATGGTGCATACCGGCGACGAGGTGGAAGTGGTCATTCTCGGCGTGGACGGCGAGAAGAAGCGCATCAGCCTCGGCATGAAGCAGGTGCGCCCCAATCCCTGGGAGCTGGTGGCCGAGCGCTACCCCGAAGGCACGGTGCTTGAAGGCGTCATCAAGAACATCACCGAATTCGGCATGTTCATCGGCATCGAGGACGGCATCGACGGCCTCATCCATGTGTCGGACATCTCGTGGACCAAGAAGGTGCGCCATCCCAACGAGCTCTACAAGGTGGGCGATGTCGTCCAGGCCAAGGTGCTCGTGGTGGATCAGGCCAACGAGAAGTTCACCCTGGGCATCAAGCAGCTGGCCGATGACCCGTGGGCCCATGTGCCGGAAACCTATCCCGTGGGCTGCACCGTCAAGGGCACCGTGACCAATATCACGGACTTTGGCCTCTTTGTGGAGGTCGAGGAAGGCATCGAGGGCCTGGTGCATGTGTCCGAGCTTTCGGGCAAGAAGCTCAAGACCCCGGCCGAAGCCTTCCAGGAAGGCCAGGAGATCCAGGCCAAGGTCATCCATGTGAGCGCGGAGGAGCGCCGCCTCGGCCTCTCCATCAAGCAGATCAAGGATGACGAGGAGCGCCGCAAGCCCAAGGAATTCCACGCCGGCCCGCAGGAAAGCGGCCAGAGCCTGGGCGACCTGCTCAAGGCCGCCGCTGAAAATAGCGAGAACAGCGGCGAGGAATAGGCGGCTGACGGAGAAGGAAAACATCTGTTTTACAGATAGTTTTCTCAACAAAATGCTCCAAGGAGAAACGGCCATCACGCAGGGGGTGGCCGTTTCTCCTTTTTTCGCGAGGCGGAAGCCGCGCTTGCGGGGAACCCGCACTCCGGGCCTTTCCGGGGACGGATGTCATTTTTCCGGGTGCGGCAGGGCGGCGGCGAGTCGTGCCCCAAGTTCCCGTGCATGGGCGCAGTCCAGCGGAAACTGGGTTTCGCGCCGGGCGGCCTTTTCCGTTCCGGAAAAAAGTTCCATTTTGTATTTGCTGTAATCGCTGAACTGACAGGTGTCAGTGACATACTGCACCAGTGTCGTTGCGCCGAAGATGTGGCCCAGGAATGCCTCCATGGCATGCAGGCGTTCCGGGTACCGATTGGCAAGCATTTGTTCGTGGGGAACGTTCATGGTATAGAGAAAGGCTGTCGGCAGTTTTTTGGGCGCCAGCGATGAATAGTTCCTGTCATAGACGAAACAGGGAAAGAGCAGCCGCTCCAGAAAGCATTTGAGCATGCCGGTGATGTCCGAGAAGTAGATGGGAGAGCCGAAAATCAGGGCATCCGCATGGAGCGCTTCTTCCAGAAGGGGCGTGATCCCGTCGCGCATGGCGCATGCGCCGTAGGAGGGTCCGCCCAGTTTTTTGCACTGGAAACAGCTTGTGCAGCCCTTATAGGTATGCTCATAAAGATTGACAAGCTCCGTGGAAGCGTCGGGAATGCGGCTTTTTGCCCCGTCAAGGGCATGTTGCAGCAATGTTGCGGTATTCCAGGTTTTTCGGGGGCTGCCATTGATGGCGTAGATTTTCATGGTGATGCCTCTCCTGTTTTCTGCGGCGGGTTGCCGGCTGGTTTGGGCAAGAAACATGCGCGTCACAGCGTTTATGACATTTTCTATGCAAAAAAATTTTCTTTGCAAGAACTGTATTTTTTCCTACATGGTTCTTTTTTTGCCACCTGGGCGACGCACGCGCGGGACGGCAGGGAGAAGGCGGAATGGCTGAAAACAAGTTCAGTTCTGACGAGGCGCTGGCAAGATGTTTGCCGATGAGCAAACTGCAAGCTGTTTTGGCTGGGAAGTGGAAAATCCTTATTTTATGGTATATTGCATTCTATAGGGTGCAAAGATTCAATGAACTTCAGCGGCGCCTGGAAGGCATCACGCAATCAACGCTGGCAAAACAGTTGAAAGAACTTGAAAGGGATATGTTCATTCACAGGGAAATTTTCAAAGAAGTTCCGTTGCGCGTCGAGTATACGCTGACAGAAGTCGGGATGAGCTTTCTGCCCGTATTGATGCATATGGTGCAATGGAGCGCGGAACATCTTTGCCCGGCAGGCTATGAGGTTCCGTTCCTGATGGAAACGCCGGAGAATGCCTCGGAGAGTGGTCAGGCGCCGAAATGCGCTAAAAGCCCCGTTCCAGCGGCGGCCAGACGAACCAGTCGCCGTCGGGCCTGACGGTCTCGCCGGGGGCCGGGGCGAGGTAAACCTGGCGTCCTTCCACCCGGATGCGCCCCTGGGCCAGCCATTGCAGGGCCTGCGGATAGATGCGGTGTTCCATGGCGTGGATGCGCCGCATGAGGCTCTCCAGCGCTTCGCCGGCAATGACCGGCACCGCCGCCTGGATGATGAGCGGGCCGCCGTCCATTTTTTCTTCCACAAAGTGGACGCTGCATCCTGAAAGTTTGACGCCGTAGGCCAGGGCGTCGGCGCCGCCGTGCGTGCCCGGAAAGCTCGGCAGGAGCGCGGGGTGGAGATTGAGCACCCTGCCCGGGAACGCGCCCAGAAAGAGCGGCGTCAGAAGGCGCATGTAGCCCGCGAGCACGATGATTTCGGCTTCGCTTTCGCGGAGTTTCTCCACCATGGCGGCCTCGTGGGCCGCGCGGTCGGCAAAGGCCGTGTGGTCCAGCACGGCGCGGGGCACGCCGGCCTTGCGCGCGCGCTCCAGCACGCCCGCGCCGGGGCGGTTGCTGAGCACAAGCCGGATGTCCACGTCCAGGATCCCGGCGGCGGCCTTGTCCATCATGGCCTGGGCATTGGTGCCGCTGCCGGAGGCGAGAATGGCGATCTTCAGGGGCATGCGGGCCTCACTGCCGAGAGGGCGAAAAGTGCGCGGCGATGGCGTCCGCCAGCGCGGGAATGGTATAGTCCCGCGGCGTGATGGCCGCTTCCAGCCCATGGCCGCGCAGGGTCGCGGTGGTGACGGGGCCGATGGCCGCCAGCGCGGTTTCGGGATGGCGCCGCAGCAGCTCCGCCGGGATGAGAGCCAGAAAGTTCTCCACCGTGGAGGAGGAGCCGAAGCTGACGCAGTCCAGCTCCCCGTTCTCCAGCAGGCGCAGGACGTCGTCCTTGCGGGCCGCCGCGGGCACGGTCACATAGGCGGGCACCACATCCACCACGGCGCCCGCCGCGCGCAGCGTTTCCGGAAGCACGTCCCTGGCCCTGAGCGCGCGCGGCAGCAAAAAGCGCATGCCGGAAAGCGCCGCGCCCGTCAGGGCCTTGAGGCCCTCGGCCACATCCTCGGCCTGGTATCTGGACGGGAGAAAGTCCGCCGTGATGCCGCGTTGCGCCAGCGCGTCCGCCGTGGCCGGGCCGATGGCCGCCACGCGCGCGCCCGCCAGCGCCCGGCTGTCCTTTCCGGCCACGGCCAGCCTGCGCCAGAAATGGCGCACGCCGTTGACCGAGGTGAAGATGAGCCAGTCATAGGCGTCCAGCCCGGCAATGGCCGCGTCCAGCGGCGCGTAGTCCTCCAGTTCGCGGATCTCGATGGTCGGGAACTGGATGACCTCCGCGCCCAGCCGCGTGAGCCTGTCCGCCAGGCCGCTGGCCTGCTCCCGCGCGCGCGTGACCACCACGCGCCGCCCGAGCAGCGGTTTTTTGCCGAACCAGTCCAGACTGGCATGCAGGCGCGTCACCTCGCCCACCACGATGATCGAGGGATTGCTGAAGCCCTGGGCCACAGCCGCCGCGGGCAGTTCCGCCAGCGGGGCCGTCAGGCAGCGCTGGCGCGGCGTGGTGCCGCGGTGGACGAGCGCCGCCGGGGTGGCCGGGTCCATCCCCGCCCTGATGAGACTGGCCGCGATGTCGGGCAGGTTTTTCATGCCCATGACAAAGACCAGGGTGGAGGCGCTGGCCGCCAGCGCGGGCCAGTTGTGGACCGAGCCGGGCTTGTCCGGGCTTTCGTGGCCGGTGATAATGGTCACGGAAGAGGCGAAGTCGCGGTGCGTGAGCGGAATGCCCGCATAGGCCGGGGCCGCGATGGCGCTGCTCACGCCGGGCACTTCCTCAAAGGGCACGCCCGCGGCCACGAGCGCTTCGGCCTCCTCGCCGCCGCGTCCGAAAATGTAGGGGTCGCCGCCCTTGAGGCGCACCACCACCTTGCCGCCGTCCTCCCGCGCCTTGCGGATGAGGAGGGCATTGATCTCGTCCTGGGGCAGGGCGTGCCTGCCCGCGATCTTGCCCACATAGATGCGTTCGGCGTCCGGGCGCGCATGGTCCAGCAATGACGGATTGGCGAGCGCGTCATAGACGACCGCGTCCGCGGCGGCCAGCGCGTCGCGGGCCTTGAGCGTCAGCAGGCCGGGGTCGCCGGGCCCTGCGCCGAGCAGGTAGACCTTCACTGGATGCCTCCCCGCGCCAGCTCAAGCAGGGTGCGCGCGCCGAAGCCCGAGGCCCCTTCGGGGCAGAGGGGCGTCGCCTTGGCGTTCCAGTCCACGCCGGCGATGTCGAGATGCGCCCAGAGCTCGCCCTCGCGCACGAAATGGCGCAGGAAGAGCGCCGCCGTGATGGCCCCGCCCTCGCGCCCGGCCGTGTGCCTGATGTCCGCGATCTCGCTCTTGAGCTGGTCGGCATAGGGCCGCCAGAGCGGCAGGCGCCAGAAATGTTCCCCCGCGGCGGCGCCGGCGCCGGTGAGGCGCTCCGCAAGGCCGTCATCGTCGCAGAACAGGCCCGCCAGCCCGGTGCCCAGGGCCACGGCGCACGCGCCGGTGAGCGTGGCGATGTCCACGATGGCGGCGGGCGTCCAGCGCTGTTGCGCCCAGGCCAGGGCGTCGCACAGGGCGAGACGGCCCTCGGCGTCGGTATTGATGACTTCCACGCTGTCGCCGTTGGCGGCGGTCACCACGTCGCCGGGGCGGTAGGCGCCGCCGTCGGGCATGTTTTCGGCGCAGGCCAGCAGGCCCACCACGCGGC
>URHE01000085.1 GCA_900547595.1 uncultured Desulfovibrio sp. | reverse complement strand
CCCTTCGCTCCGCTTCGGGCGGCCAGCGGAAAAACCTCTTTTCCGCACTGGAGAAGCCATAACGGAGTTTAATGAGGTCTGAGCCTAGTCGTCCACCCAGGCGGCGTCTTCCAGCGCCTTGTACCCGCGAACGGCCAGGTAGAGCGTGCCGTCCACGTCCTCGACCAGGCCCGTGGCCTCCACAGCCACATTGACTTCATCATCAAGGTCCACCCCCGCGCCGCGCGGGAGGATGCGGTACTCGACGCCGTCCTGGATGATGGCCACGCTCGCCTGATGCGCATCCATCGAGCGCGGAAGGCTCGTCACATAGCCTCTGACTGTTACGGGACTCTTGCTCATATCCGCTAGCGCCTCTGCAACAAAAAAATTTTTTTCTTCATACCGTGTTCTTCGTCGCAAAGCAAGACAGCGCGCCTCTTGCGCCCCTCCCGTCCCCGTCGCGGACGCCTCGCGCGCGCCGCCTTCGCCGCCGCTCTCCGCGAAGCGGCGCAACGCGCTTGCGGAAGGCGTGCCGTTGTCTGCGGGGATTCTCCCGATTTTCCCCTGAAACACGACACGGCATCCCGCCAAACCGGCACTGAACGCATTGCGGACATCACGCCGCCGGAAATGTCGCCGCCGCGCCCGCCCCGCTCAAGTTTTTTTTTCTTCTGCCGATAGACAGGACAGGGAACAGCCCCGCCGGGGCATATTCGCCCGTGCGACTCTCAAGCCATGCGGAAGTGTCATGCGCTGCTCATTGCCGGTACGCCCCCGCCTGTGGCGTTGTCTGCCACCGCTGCTTGCCCTCCTGTTGCTGGGCGGCTGCGGCTTTTTCGGCCAGAAAACCGTGGACGGCGGCCCCTCCTCCATCAAGGCGCACAAGGTGGTCAGAACAGCCTACAGCCAGATGGGCAAGCAGTATCGTTCGGGCGGCGCCTCGCCGCAAAAGGGCTTTGACTGCTCCGGGCTCATCTGGTGGGCCTACCGCCAGCACGGCGTCAAGGTCCCCCGGATCACCACCGACCAGGCCCGCGCCGGGCAGGCCGTACCCAAGGCGCGTCCCAGACCGGGAGACATCGTGGTCTTCCGCACGGGAAACAGCCCGCGCGGGCTGCATACCGGCCTCTATGCGGGCGGCGGCTCCTTCATCCACAGTCCGCGCAAGGGTGAGCGCGTGCGGATGGAAAGCCTGAACATTCCGTACTGGAAAAGCAAGCTCATTGCCGTTCGCCGCGTCGTGCGCTGAGGGCCCCGCCAGGCGCGATGCCCATGCCGGTCCGCCCGGCTGGGCGCCACGGCGTTTCCGACAGCAGTCCTTCCTCTGGCCGCGCAACTTGCGGCCTTGCTTTTTTTACGCCCTTGCCCTATCTCTAAAAAATCTTGAGACGCGAAGCGCGTCCCCCGCCCGCAGGCGGAACGCGCCAAGGGGGTTCCCATGGCCGACAAGGCGCTGACGGACGACAGCCTGTTGAGCATTGCGGATATTTCCCGGCACTTTTCTCTGCCCGAATCCACAACGCGGTATTACTGCAAGCGCTTTTCCGCGTTCATCCCCAGCGTGGGAGAAGGACGTCGCCGCCGCTACCGCGGGGAAACGCTTGAGGTCATCGCGGCCATTCTTGAGGAAATGCAGAGGTCCCGCACCGCGGCGGCGGTGGAGACCGCGCTGGAAAGCCGCTTTCCCCGCAATGCGCTGGCCGTCAGCAACGAACATGCCTGCCGCCCGGCGGCGGCTGCCGGGGAGAACCTGCTCTCCGCCGGGGCGCTCCACCTGCTGGAACGGCAGACCCACGCGCTTGAGCTTATTGCAGAACTCATGCGCCTGTTTCTGGAACGCATGCCCCCGCAGGGGGACACGGCCTCCGACCTCGGACGCCGGCAGGAGCGCCTGCGCACGGACCTGGAGACCCTGCGGCTGCTGCTCCAGACCTCGGAAAAAACCCAGCAGGAGGACCTGGAACAATTGCGCACCTGGATGCAACGTCTGGTGCGCCAGCGCGCCCCCGAGGCGCAACGCGGTTCCACGCCTGACGCCTGAACCGGCGCAAGCACAGGGAACGCACGCCTGTCGCCCGGCACGCGGCAGCCAGGGAAGTTGTCAGGCCTCCAAAACTTCCGGAACAGGGCCGTCAGGAAAAAGCTCGCCCGCGGCATAGAGGACGGCCCGGCCTGAAAGCCGCACACGCCCGCCCGCAACTTCCCCGGCAATGACCCCGGAACGCCGCGACGCCTGAAAAGCGACAATCTCGCGTTTTCCCAGTACCCTTGCCCAGTAGGGGATGATCATGCAGTGCGTGGAGCCCGTTACCGGGTCTTCCATGTCGTCCATGTCGGGCACAAACACGCGCGAAACGCAATCCTCCACGCGGCCCCTTGCCGTAACCGCAATGCACAGGCCAGGGAGCGCCGCCAGCAGATGACGCTCAGGCGTCATTTCCCGCACCCGGGCTTCCGAGTCGACCACGAGGAGCAGATCCCTGTCCAGAAACGCGGCGTTCGGCCACACCCCCACGGCCCGCGCCATGGCCTCCGTAACCGGAATTTCCGTGAGCGTGCCGCCCGGGGCGTCAAGCGTGATGGTCGCGCCGCTGACACTGGCCTTCATGGGACCGGCGGCACTCTCGAAGCTGAGGCGATGCCCCTCGGCGGGCGACAGCCGGGCGAGGACAAAGGCGGTGGCCATGGTGGCATGCCCGCAGAAATCGATTTCCCCCCGCGGCGTAAACCAGCGCAACCGCCAAGCCTCGTGATCGCGCACCGCAAACGCCGTTTCCGGAAGGGAATTTTCCCGCGCAATGGCGGCCATGAGCGATTCGGAAAGCTCGCGCCCCGGCAGACAGACCGCCGCCGGATTGCCGTGGAAGAGCCTGTCGGTGAAGACATCAACGACATAGTGCGGAAAGGCCACGGAAACCTCCGGAAATCACCGGCCCCCCTCGGAGAAAAACGCATATCCGCATTGCGAAGAAGCGGCCTTGCCCGCCAGTATGCCGGGGCGACCGCGTCAGCCTCCGCAACGGCCCCGCTGTGCGTGCGCGTGCCGGTCGGGCAAACAGGGAGCCCCTGCTGCGCGTCTCCCGGAACGGGGTGCCCCTATGGCCGGGCGCCCGGCGCGCCGTCCCGCGCCATTTCCACGGCGTCGCGGAACAGATCCAGCGGCAGGGCGCCGCGCACCACCAGATCATTGACCAGAAAATACGGGGTCCCTTCCACGCCGAGCTTTTGCGCGTCTTTCTGATCCTCGGCAAGGATGTCGTTGACCTTTTTGCCGCGCACATCGCGCGCAAGCCGCTTCATATCCACACCGAGCTTCTGCGCGCTCTCCTTGATAAAGGGCTCACCCTCGGCAAGCAGCCGGTCGCGATTGACGAACATGGCCTCATAAAACTCCCAGGCTTTGGCTTCATCCTGGAGGCCAATGGCCACGAAGTAGGCGGAGGCAAGGCCGCCCGGCCCCTTTTCATCGAGGGGCAGATGCTTGAAGATCAGGCAGATGCCGTCGCCATAGGTCTTGCGCAGGGCTTCCACACTCCTGGATGCCTGCTCGCAAAAATGGCAGGTGAAATCGGAAAAGGCCACGATCCGCACCGGCGCATCGCGCGGCCCGAGCACGGGCCGGTTCTCCAGCCCGACGCTCTTGGGCGCTTTCATGTCCTTGCGCCATTGCAGCTCCAGATTGTGCTTCCGGCGCAGATTGGACCCCTGTTGCGCAATATCCAGCACCGCCTCGCTGTTGCGGCGCAAGACATCCAGGACAAGCTCCGGGCGTTCCCGCAGCAGGGTCTCCAGTGCGGCGGCCAGGGCCGCATCTTCCTGCGTGGCGGCATGGGCAACGGGCATGGGGGACAGGGACACGGCGGCGCACACGGCAAGCGCGCCCAGAAAAGGAAACGGCCTTTGCATGATGGTTTCAAACTCCGCGAAAAACTGGACTCTCCCGTGCCGGGATGCCGGCACACGCCCGGCGGCCACTGGCCGCGCCCATTCCATCGCTTTTTTGCATAGCCTGAACGGACGAGAGACGCAAGCCCCGGCTCCTGCGCCATGATGTCTTTGCCGCTTCCCGCTTTCCCTGAAAAGCGTCACATCAACTTCCTTCCCCGGGCTGCCCTGTATGCGGCCAGACGGCACGGAACACACCTCCGGGAAGGCCCTCCCCCACATCCGGCGGCTTGACTCGCAGCCAAGGCTTTTTTACAACCGCATCACGCGGCATCCCAAAAACCTTGCGGCCGCCGGCATGTTTCACGTGAAACATGCCCTGCCGCGCACAGTTTCACAGGAACGCATGCCGCGGGGCCCTCGTTTTCGCCGGCGCCATGTTTCACGTGAAACATCAGGCCGCCGGAAACGCGCGGCCCGGGGCCCGCATGCCTCGCCTGACGCACGGCAGCGGCAGGCGCCCGGCCCGCAAAGAAGCATGAATCAGGAAACCGTCAGGGAAGGGAGAGTTCATGGCGCGCATCATTTCCATTGCCAATCAGAAAGGTGGCGTGGGGAAAACGACCACAGCCATCAATCTGGGGGCGGCGCTGGCCGTCATGGAAAAAAAAGTGCTGCTTGTGGATTGCGATCCACAGGCAAACACCACCAGCGGCCTGGGGTTCAGTCAGGAAGAACTGCGGGGAGACCTCTACTCCACCTTCTACACGCCCGATGCCGTGCGCGGGAGCATCATCTCCTGCCGCACGCCATACCTTGACCTGCTGCCCGCCAGTACCAATCTCGTCGCCGTGGAGCTGGAACTGGTGGACAAGATGGCCCGGGAATTTTTTCTCGACGAATGCCTCAAGCGCGTCCACGAGGAGTATGAGTATATCATCCTCGATTGTCCGCCTTCCCTCGGGCTGCTCACGCTCAATGCCCTGTGCGCCTCCCGCGAGCTGCTCATCCCCCTGCAATGCGAATTTTTTGCGCTTGAAGGCATCGTCAAGCTCCTGCAAACCTATGAACAGGTCAAGAAACGCCTCAATCCGGAGCTTGGCCTGCTGGGCGTTGTGCTGACCATGTACGACATCCGCAACAGGCTGACGCGCGAAGTAAAAAACGAGGTCCGCCGCTGCTTTCCCGATCACCTCTTTGAAACGGTGATCCCGCGCAACGTGCGCCTCTCGGAAGCGCCCAGCCATGGCAAATCCATCATCCACTATGACATCAAGTCAAAGGGCGCGGAGGCGTATCTGGGCCTTGCCAAGGAAGTGGTGCTGCGCCGTCCCTCCCGACGGCCCATGCGCCCCAGGACTCAGGCGCCCGGCGAGGACTCCAGCGCCACATGATCCCGGAAATGTTTCTGGCGGATGGTGGCCCCGCATCCCCGGCAATGAAACACGAGCAAGCCGCCCAGATTGGCATTTGCCAGCCGGAAGGGATGTTCCGGATCAGAACGCCAGTCCGCAACCTCACGACCGCACTGCGGACAGCGGACCGCCGGATCGTAGGGATAGCGGAAATCCCAGTACCGCAGGAATTCCTCAAACGCCGCCAATGGTTCGGGAGCGGGGGATCTCTCCGCCCGCTCCGCCCCGTCCCGGGGCTGAAGCTGCGGTTTGAGGCGCTCCCACATGGCCAGGGGAATCTGGACCGCAACAATGTTGCCGCGTTCATCCGTGAGATAGTGGATATGTTCCATCATGCGAGGCTCCTTACGGAAGTGTCTTAAACGGAAATTCGGGAAAAAGTCAAAGTCAGGGCGCCCGGAGCCGTATCCCTCCGCGAAGGTGTCTCGCGGAGGAAAAACGCAGGCCACCGGGCGCGCGCCGGAAACGGGCGTATCCGTTGTCGGGAACATCCAGGCAGGCACAAGATGCCTGGTTAAGAAGAGGGGAGAACCATGGGCACTGCCGCTCGGGGACTGGGCCGTGGACTGGACGCGTTATTCGAGGGTTCGGCGCCGCAGGGCGCTCCGGAGCCTCCGCGCACACTGCCGCTTGATGCGCTTGTCACCAATCCCGCGCAGCCGCGGCGCGCGTTCGACGGTGAGGCGCTGGAAGAACTGGCGCAGTCCATCCGCCGGCAGGGCATCATCCAGCCGCTTCTGGTGCGGCCGCTGGAAGGCGGCGAACGCTTCCAGATCGTGGCGGGGGAGCGCCGCTGGCGCGCGGCCGCAAGGGCCGGCCTCAGCGAGGTTCCGGTCTATGTGCGCGACATGGACGAACAGGAGGCCATGGCCGCCGCGCTCATTGAAAATCTCCAGCGGGAGGACCTCAATCCCGTGGAAGAGGCGCAGGCGCTCCAGGCACTGCGCGAAACGCTGGGTCTCACCCAGGAGGAACTGGCTTCCCGGCTCGGCAAGAGCCGCCCGGCCATCGCCAATGCCCTGCGCCTGCTGCAACTGGGCGAAACGGCGCTGGACGACCTCCGGGAGGGACGCATCACCTCCGGGCACGGGCGCTGCCTGCTGGGCATTGATGAGGAACAGGCCGCAGAGGCCCTGCGCCTGCGCATCGTCACCGATGGCCTGACCGTGCGCGAGGCCGAGGAAGCCGCCGCCCACCGGCGCGAGACTGGCGCCTTTCCCTGGGAAGCGGCGGCAGCGGCGCCGGAATCCGGGCGCAGCAAAAGCGCCGGAGCGCGAAAGCCCGCCCCCGCTGCGCTGGAAGACCTGCGGGCGCGCCTGAGCAGCGCCCTGGCCTGTCAGGTACGCATCAGCGGCAGCCCCCGGAAGGGACGCATCACCCTTGCCTATGCCAGCCCGGAGGATCTGCGCGAGCTCCTGCAACGCCTGGGACTCGCCCACGAGGGATCCTGAACCGAACGAGGACATGGCCAGCGCATTTTCGCAATTCCATTGCGGAGATGCGCTGCGGTGCGTTCCGTGTCAGGGGTGCGGGCGACGGCGCACGACCGCACCGTACATGCCCTCAAGCCACGGGTGGGTCATGGGCGTGCTCCAGGAACGGACAAGCGCAAGCCCCGTGTCCGCTTCCATCAGGGAGGCCACCGCCGCCTCGTTTTCCGAAGGGTTGAGCGTGCAGGTGAGATACGCCAGTTCCCTTCCGGGCTGGAGCCGCGCGGCAAGGGCCGCCAGAATGCGCCCTTGCGTTTTGGGATATTCGCGCAATACCGCCACGCTGCGGCGCCCCGGAAAGCGAATATCCGGACGGCGCCCGAGAACCCCGAGGCCGCTGCACGGAGCATCCACCAGAATATGCCCGCTCCAGGCCCGGACCGGCGGCTGCGCCGCATCCGCAATGACCGGCAACGGCGCACCCCTGCTTCCCGGGGAGGGGCCCGTCCGCAATCGCGCAAGACGCCCGCGCGAGAGGTCCGTGGCGAGGCGCACCGGGACGCCCGCCTCCAGCAGGGCACGGGATTTACCACCCACACCCGCGCAGGCGTCCCAGACCGGAGCATCCCAGTCCAGAAGCCCCAGTTCCTGAAGAACGGCCTGCGAACCGGCGGATTGAAACTCCAGCGCGCCCGCAGCCCGCAGCTCCGTCAGGGACATGCCGAGGACTTCCTCCGGAAGGGCGCCGGGCGCAAAGGCCAGGCCCCAGGCGCCCGCCGCCGCGCGCGCCGCTTCCGGCGCTGCCGCCTCCAGTGCCCGGCGCACGGCCGCTG
>URHE01000084.1 GCA_900547595.1 uncultured Desulfovibrio sp. | reverse complement strand
CGGACCCGGCCCGGGCGCCCGGCGCGCCCGGCGCCCCGGAGCTTCCCTGCCGCCCGGTCTCGGCCTATGGCTGGTCCAAACTGCTGGCGGAAGAGATTCTGGGCCGCGCGCTGGGTTCCCGGCTCGTCATCCTGCGGCCGCCCATCATCTACGGCTCCGGCGACCGGGGGCTGCTTCCGGTATTCAGGGGCGTGGCCCGGGGCGTGGCCGTGAGCCCCGGCGCCTTTCGCCGCTTTCCCGTTTCCGTGGTCCATGCCGATGACGCGGCGCAGGGCATCCTCCGCGCCTGCGGCCCCGCGGCTTCCGGCGCCTATTTCCTCAGCGACGGCGCCCGGCACGACATGGACGGCTTCTGCCGGGCCATGGGCCGGGCCCTCGGGCGGGAGCGCGTGCGCGTCCTGCATCTGCCACTCGCCGTCATGGGCGTCACCGCCGCCCTGGGCAGCGGCGCGGGGCTCTGCGCCGCATGGCTCGCGCGCCGGGGGATACTTCCGGCGCTCCGGCGCGCGCCCAACTGGAATCTTGACAAATACCGCGAGGCGCGGGCCCCCGGCTGGCTCTGCGACGCCGGACGCATCATGAACGAGCTCGGCTATGCGCCGCGCATGGATCTGGAGGCGGGCATGGCCGAAGCCGTGGAGGGCTACCGCCGCGAGGGCTGGCTGTGAAGATCGCGGTTCAGGAACTTTCCAAGGCCTTTGGCGGCCGGGACATTTTCAGCAATTTCTCGCTGGAGGTGGATTCCGGGGTCCGGCTCTGCGTCTGCGGGCCCAACGGCACGGGCAAATCCACCCTGCTGCGCCTGCTGGCGGGCGTGGAAGCCCCGGACGGAGGTCGCGTCCTCCTGCCCAAAGGCTGCCGCCTGGGCTATGTGGAACAGGAATTTTCCGAAACAGCCCTGGATACCCCGCTCCTGACCTATGTCCTCGATGTGCTCCATGACTGGAACGACTTCTGGGCGCAGTGGGAGGAGGCCGCCCGGCAGGGGGACGAGGCCCGGCTCAACCGCCTGATGGAACGGCAGGCGGAGCTGGAGGCGGTCTACGGCTACAACCCCGAACACCGCGCCAAGGCGGTGCTGTCCGGCCTGGGCTTTTCCGAGGCCAAGTGGGGGCGCACCCTGCGGGAGCTTTCGGGCGGCTGGCGCGAGCGCGCCAAGCTGGCGCGCGTGCTGGTGGCCGGGGCGGACGTGCTCCTGCTGGACGAACCCACCAACCATCTGGACATGGAAGCCGTGGAATGGCTGGAGGGCTTTCTGCGCGACTTCGCGGGCGCCCTTGTCTTTGTGGCCCATGACCGCGTCTTCATGGACAGCGTGGGCACCCATGTCCTCTATCTGGGCCTTTCCAAACCTGTGTTCCGCAAGGCCACCTATACCCAGTTCCTGCGCCTCCAGGAGGAATACAACGCCCAGCGCGAACGCGAGGCCAGGGCCCTTCAGGATGAACTGGACCGCAAGATGGCCTTTGTGGAGCGCTTCCGCGCCAAGGCCACCAAGGCGCGGCAGGCGGGTTCGCGCCAGAAGATGGCCAAAAAGCTGGAAAAGGAGCTGGAGGACTACCGGCCGGAGCCCAAGCGGCGCGAGCTGAACTTCGCCTGGCCCGAAGCCCCGCATTCGGAAAAGGTGGTGCTGGCCACAGCCGGGCTGGAATTTCATTTTCCCGACGGCAAGGCCATGTGGCCGCCGCTCACCTTCACTCTCTACCGGGGCTCGCGCATCGCCCTGGTGGGACACAACGGCTGCGGCAAGTCCACCCTGCTCAAGCTTCTCTCCGGCAGCCTCGAACGCACGGGCGGCTCCATGGTCACGGGCTCCCTGACGCGGCTCGGCTATTATACCCAGCACCAGATGGAGACGCTCAGGCCGGACACCACGGTGCTGGCGGAACTGCGCCGCCTTGCCGACCCGCGCACCACCGAGGAGGAGCTCATGAGCGTGCTCGGGCTCTTCCTCCTCGGGCAAAGCTACTTCGACCGGCAGGTGAGCGCGCTTTCGGGCGGCGAAAAAAGCCGTCTGGTCCTGGCGAGCCTGTTCCTCAAGCGCTGCAATTTTCTCCTGCTGGACGAGCCCACCAACCATCTCGATCTGGAAAGCCGCGAAGCCCTGGCGCGCGCCCTGGAAAATTTCGACGGCACCCTGCTCATGGTGGCCCATGACCGCTGGCTGCTCTCGCAGGTGGGCGCCGAAGCCTGGGAGCTGGACAGCCGGGGCATCACCGTGCATGCCGATTTCGCGGCCTACGACGCGGCGCGCAGGGCCCGCCTCGCCGGGACGCCCGCCAGCGCCCTGCTGAGCCTTGACGGCGGCCAGAGCGTGGCGCGGGCCGACGCGTCCCCGCCCCCCCAGAGCCGCCCGCTCTCGCGCGATGACCAGAAACGGCGCAAGCGCGAGGAGGCCGCCCAGCGCAATGCGCTCCACAAGGCGCTCAAACCCCTTCAGGACAGGTACGCGGCCCTTGAGGCCGAACTGGCCCGCGTTCTGGAAGCGCAGGGCG
Organism: uncultured Desulfovibrio sp.; assembly: GCA_900547595.1. Taxonomy (GTDB): domain Bacteria; phylum Desulfobacterota; class Desulfovibrionia; order Desulfovibrionales; family Desulfovibrionaceae; genus Desulfovibrio. The sequence continues at coordinate 5,152 of URHE01000084.1, read as the reverse complement.
CCGCCGAGGCCGAGCTGGCGGACCCCGAGGTCTATGCGGACCACGCCCGCTCGGGCGAACTCCTCAAACGCTTTGAGGAATGCCGCGCCCGCAGCGAGACGCTGGTGGAGGAAATGGCCGGTATTGAAAGCGCCCAGAATGAGATCCGCGCCCGCTACGGCGCCGGGGACGCATGAACGCGGGCACGGCAGCGCCCGGCGCGGGCGCCCCAGGTGCCGCAGGCGCCACGGATGCCACAGGCGCCACAGGTGCCGGGCGCCCCGCCCTCCCTGTGGTGGACGTGGCCGCGGGCATCCTCTGGCGGCGGGGGCGCCTGCTGGCGGCGCAACGCCCCGCGGGCAAGCCGCTGGCCGGATTCTGGGAACTGCCCGGCGGCAAGCTCGAACCCGGGGAAAGCCCGGCGCAGGCGCTTGCCCGCGAACTGGCCGAGGAACTGGGGGTCACGGTGCGCGCGGCCCGCTTCTGGCGCGCCACGGAGCATGCCTATCCTGAGCGCGGCTTCCGCGTGCGGCTCCACTTTTTCCATGTGACGGCGTTCAGCGGCGAGCCTGCGGCCCGCGAGGGGCAGGCCCTGGCCTGGGTCACGCCGGCCCAGGCGGCGGCCCTGAACTTTCTCCCGGCGGACGCGGACATGCTCGGGGCATTGCAATGCCCTCCAGGCGGGGCTACAACCTCGCCGGGGGGAGCATGTCATGACGCCTGATGACATCCAGTGGGTCAGGGAATACGCCGTGGGCGTGGACAGCATCGACAACGCCCACCGCGAGCTTTTTGCCATCGTCCGCCGCCTGCACATCATCACCGAGCAGGAAAAGCGCTACCAGTGGGTCGCCGAGGAAGGCATCAAATACCTCAAACGCTATGCGCTCAAACACTTCGAGGATGAGGAGGCGTACATGCGCGCCATCCGCTACCCCGGCCTGCCCGGGCACCTCCTCCAGCACGAGGGCTTCCGCACCAGGGTGCTGCCCCGCGTGGAAGGGCATCTGGCCGCCGCCGGGTATTCGCCGGACGCCATCCAGCGCTTCCTGACCATCCTGCGGCTCTGGATCACGCGGCACATCCTCGTCCACGACAAGAATATCCGCCCGGAAGGGGCGGATACCGACACCGCCGCTGAGTCAAGAGCAAAGCATAATACTTTCTGAGGGGACATCGTCTATGCCAAATACCAAGAGAGGTGCTTGCCATGAGAGAGAGAGAGAGAGAGAGAGAGAGAGAGAGAGCTATAAAATATTCGCAAAAAAATTTTTGAAAGCAATCCTTCCACACGGGATAATTGTCGTATGGAAAAAGATTAAAGATGGAAAAATAAATACAACATTTAACGCTCAGGACAAACTTCAAATTTCCGAACAGGAAGAAATGCAAAAACGAATTGCACATCGCATGCGCAACGCACAACTCAATAAAAATATTATAATGATGGACTATTTTTTACGGGAAGGGGAAAATGGGGAAAAATATTTCGATATTTGTGGCGCAAAATTGCCTGACATCCGGAACGATTCTGCCTATATGGACATCTTTTGGTGTATTTTTAGCGATACTTTTTTCGTTCCTTTTTTTTTCAATGACAACCACTCAGCAGATGTCATCCGCCTATTAGACATTTTTATGACTGAAGGCCCTTATGGATACAAAGATAAGAAAAAAAATTTTGATGTAACAGTCAATTCTGGAGATATAGTAATCGATGCAGGAGCATGGATTGGTGATTTCAGTGCCTATGCAGCAAATAAGGGTGCCCGTGTTTTTGCATTCGAGCCGGACACGAAAACTTTTCGGTACTTAGAGCGCACAGCAGCACTGAATCGTCCTCAAGAAATTAATGTCTCCAGGTATGCATTGGCTGATTCATGTACAGAAATGGAACTTTTCCAAGGTTGTGACACAGGGAATCGTCATTTGAAATGTTCAAATAAGCAGGAAATTGCCTCCGAAACAATCTCTACCATTACATTGGATGAATTTGTACGTCTTCAAAACTTAGATCATATTGACTTCATAAAGGCAGATATCGAGGGAGCAGAACGGCGTCTTCTTGCTGGCGCACACGAAACAATCCGTAAGTTTTCTCCAAAAATTGTCCTTTGTACTTATCACTCCGTGGATGATCCAGAAGTACTGGAGAAAATTATTCTGGAAATCAATCCTGCATACAAGATTATCCAGTTACAAAATAAACTGTTTGCCTGTGTATCAAAGTCAAAATAATTTATTAGCTGTTTAGCCCCACATTGAAGTGGTTTGGGTCGCTATGGAACCTTTCGGGCTCGGCAGCCCATATTGCTCTCACAAATTCATAGGGAGATTTTTCTTTCAGGATTTTCAATCTTCCCGCAAAGTTATACGCCATAAGAAAGGCATGTAAATGCTTCTTCAACTCCGCATGGCAAGAATAGTGGTAGCGGGAGACAGTAGCTTCTTAAGTGTCCGCTTCATTCGTTCGACTTGTCCGTTTGTCCAGGGGTGGCTTACCTTGGTCAGTCGGTACTCAATGCCATACTGAATGCAGATATGGTCAAACGGCGTCAAAAAAAGCCATTGTATCTTTTTTGCGATTTACGAACTGAATATCGTTATCTATTAAAATAGTATAAATTCTATACGGGACTGACCCGAAAATGTTCGAGAAACTCCTTTGCCGTGGCCCTTGTCGCTTTTATTTGCAATTCAGTATATGCAAACTTTGATGTCCTATCAATACCTGCAAACAAATAGACTTTTCCTTCCTCTGTTTGAACTTCAGCTATATCAACATGGAAGTATCCACTGGGATAAGGTTTGAATTTTTTCTTCTCAGTGCGCTGTTTTCCCCTGGAGCGTTGTGACAAGCCATATCTTTGCAAAAAATGATGCAATGAAGATCGGCTTAAATGGGGTATTTCTGTCTGCAATGTATATAGACAATCATCCAGAGACAGTTGTGTAAGTACCCTGAAAGCCACAACAACAGCCTCCTCAATCTCAGTCGGACTTTTTGAATGAATGAATTTTTGTCCCATGGGGGCGTCATGGACAAAATCCCTTTTCCGCCATTTTGCAACGGTTTTGATGTTCACGCCATAGCGTTTGGCAAGATACATCAGGCTCTTGACTATTTTGTATTTCTCGACGCACTTCCGGAGTCGCTCTGGCGCGAGCATGGAGCATATGGCCCATAAATCTTCCCTCCTGAGCTGGTTATAACATATACCATTACTCAAAGGGACTAAACATCTAGCATTTACACGATTTCATTGCGAAAACGCTCTGGACTCAGGCAAGGATGAATTCCAGGACCGCATCGGCCAGCAGGGCCGCCGCCTGGGTCACACGCGGGGCCAGGGGCGGGGCATTTGCCACATCCGACTGAAAATCCCCCACCAGCGTCAGATTGCCCAGACGGCGGCGCCCCATGGGCGGCCCGCCCACGCCCGCCATGCCCGAAGCCGACGCCACCCGCAGGCCCGCCAGGAGGGCGCGCTCCACCAGCAGGGTCTTGGTCTCCGGCGCATCCACGGCCTCCACCCAGATGGGACAGGTGGGAAGCAGCCCCGGCAGCGTGCCCTCATCCAGGCGCAGGGGCGCCAGTTCCAGACGGATATGGGGATTGAGCTCGCGCAAAAGTTCCGCCAGGGCCTCCACCTTGAGGCGCCCCACATGCCGGGGCCAGAACTGCTGGCGGTTGAGGTTGGAGGGCTCCACCACGTCATGGTCGATGAGCAGGAAATCCTCCACCCCGGAACGCGCGAGCATGAGCGCCGCATTGGAGCCCAGCCCCCCGGCCCCGGCAATGCCCACCCGCGCCCGCCCGAGCCGGCCGAGCTGCTCCGGCGTGAAATGGCGGCGCAGCCCCTCGCGCAGGACGTCCCCGGCGCCGGACGGACATGCCGGCGCGCCGTCGGCGCTCATGCCGCCGGGTCTTCCCAGTCCTTGAGCACGGGCTGGTAGCCGTTGGCCGCGAGCGCGGCCATCATCTGCTCAAGGCTGCGGTGATCGGTGATCTCGAACTGGCCGGGATTGTGCAGGTCCTCGGTGGCGCGGCCGCCCACGGCGGTGGACACGCCCGCCGACACGCGCGTGACGCCGAGCGGCACGAGATGATCGCGCATGAAGGCGCTCTCGCGGCTGGAGCAGGTGATGCCCGCGCGCGGCAGGAAACAGCGCAGGGCCGTCACATACTGCGCCAGATGCCGGTCATCCACGCCGTGCTTCACCTCGAAGTCCCCCTCGTGCGGGCAGATGCGCGGGATGGAGACGCTCAGCTCCACACCGGGGAAGCGGCGCTGGAGCCACCAGGCGTGCAGGCCCGTGGCGAACGCGTCCTGCTCGAAGGCTTCCAGGCCGAGGAGCGCGCCCACGCCCAGCGAGCGCATGCCCGCGCGCGCGGCCCGTTCCGGCGCGGAAAGCCGGAAGCCGTAATCGCGCTTGGGGCCCGCCGGATGCAGCCAGGCATAGAGTTCGGGATTGTAGGTCTCCTGGAACATGGTCATGGAGTCCACGCCCGCGTCCACAAGCAGGCGGTAGTTCTCCTCGGTCTGGGAATAGACCTCGATGCCCACCGAGGCGAAGCGCGGCTTGATGCGGCGCACCACTTCCGCGATATATTCCGGCGTGGAGACCCTGGGCGCGTCGCCCGTGAGCAGGAGGATGTGCTGAAAGCCGAGGTCCGCGATGGCAAAGGCTTCTGCGGCGGCCTCCTCCACGCTCAGATGGCGGCGCGGCTGCTTATTCCTGGCATTGAAGCCGCAATAGCGGCACTGGTTCGTGCAGACATCGGAGATATAGAGCGGTGTGAAAATGCTCACGGCCCGGCCGAAATAGCGCAGGGTCAGCGCATGGGCCTTTTGCGCCATGGCCTCCAGATGCCCTTCCGCCGCCGGGGAAAGGAGGACAAGAAAGTCCTCCGGCGAGAGCCAGTGACGCTCCAGCTTGTCCAGCACCGCCTGCACGGCGTCCGGCGTGGCGCGGGCCGCCAGCTCGGCGCGCCGTTCGGCGGGCCATGCCCGCAAAAATTCCTGAAACTGTTCCATCATGCACCCGGACCCGTGAAAAACACCCGACAACCGCGCCCTCAGCGCAAAAAGCCCGTCAGGGGCGACGAGGCTTCGGCCCCCTCGCCCCGGCCCTTGACCGCGCCCGCGCCCGCGAGCCAGGCGTCGCGCCC
>URHE01000083.1 GCA_900547595.1 uncultured Desulfovibrio sp. | reverse complement strand
GTCGTGGTGGGGGCCGGCCCCGCCGGCTGCGAAGCGGCCTGCACGGCTGCCGCCGCCGGGCACAAGGTGGTCCTGCTCGAGGCCGGGGAGCGCCCGGGGGGGCGCCTGCATGCGGCGGGGCTGCCGCCCTTCAAGGCTCCCCTGCATGCCTACGCGGCCCATCTGGAGGCAAGACTGCGCGCCTGCGGCGTGGAGACCCGCTTCGGACGCCATGCCACGGCGCACGACCTGGCCGCGCTCGCGCCGGACCATGTCATCATCGCCACGGGCGCCGAACCGTTCATCCCGCCGATCCCCGGCCTGGCCCAACGCCCCTGGCTGTCGGCTGAGGCGGCGCTGGCCGCGCGGCCCGGCACCCTTCCCGACACGGTGGCCATCATCGGCGGCGGCATGGTGGGCGCCGAATGCGCCGAGGCGCTGGCGGCGGCGGGCGCGGATGTCACGCTCATCGAAATGCGCGCCGAAGTGGCCGCCGACGTGGAGCCGCGCACCCGTGGCCTGCTTCTGCAACGTCTGGAGCAGCTGGGCGTGCGCGTGCTCGTGGGCACGCGCGTGCTTGCCGCCGCCGCGGACCACCTTGAACTGGACGCGCAGGGCAGCCCCCTGCGGCATCCCCTCGCGCCGGAGGCGGGCGCCCTGATCCTCGCCACAGGCTATCGCGCCGGGCACACGCTGGCCGACGCGGCGCGGGAACTGGGGCTTCAGGTGACGGAGGCGGGCGACGCCCGCATGGCGGGGAATATCCTCGCCGCCGTGCGCCACGGGTATGAGGCCGCCCTGGCCCTCTGCCGCTGAGCCGCTCCTTTCCCCGCTCGACAAAGGCGCGGCGGAAGGCTACAACTGCCCTGCCGCGCCCATACCGCGCGCAAGGAGCACCCCATGACCGACCTGTTTCCCACCTGGCGCGGACGTCTGGAGTACGTCTGCCTTGACTGCGGCGCCCGCTACCCGGCGGACGACCTGCTCTACACCTGCCCGGCCTGCGGCGGCGTATTCCTGCTGGAAAATCTCGACTTCGACCAGCTGCGGAGCCGCACGGGCCAGGAGTGGCGCGACACCTTTGACGCCCGCGCCGCCAGCCGCGTCACGGCCCTGCGCGGCATTTTCCGTTTTTACGAGCTGCTCGCGCCGGTGCTGGACGAGGAGGACATCGTCTATCTCGGCGAGGGGCAGACGCCCCTTGTGGACGCGGCGCCCCGCTTTCGCGCGGAAGTGGGCTGCCATTTCGCCTTCAAGAACGACGGCCAGAATCCCAGCGCCTCTTTTAAAGACAGGGGCATGGCCTGCGCCTTCAGTTATCTGAAATGGCTCTGCCGCCGTCATGACTGGGACGAGGTGCTCACGGTCTGCGCCTCCACGGGCGACACGTCCGCCGCCGCCGCGCTCTACGCCGCCTATGTGGGGCCGCCGCTCACCTCGGTGGTCCTGCTTCCGCACGGGCGCGTCACGCCGCAGCAGCTTTCGCAGCCGCTCGGCAGCGGCGCCGTGGTGCTGGAACTGCCGGGCGTTTTCGACGACTGCATGAAGGTGGTGGAGATTCTGGCCGAACGCTACCGCGTGGCCCTGCTCAACTCCAAGAACAGCTGGCGCATCCTCGGGCAGGAAAGCTACGCCTGCGAAGTGGCGCAATGGCACGGCTGGGACGTGTCCGGCCTGTGCCTCTTCGTGCCCGTGGGCAACGCGGGCAATATCACGGCCATCATGTCCGGCCTGCTCAAGCTCAGGGCGCTGGGCATCATCACGGCGCTGCCGCGCATTTTCGGCGTCCAGTCCGAACATGCGGACCCTGTCTGGCGCTATTATGCCGCGCCTGTCGCCGAGCGCGTCTGGCGCCCGGTGGACGTGCAACCCAGCGTGGCCCAGGCCGCCATGATCGGCAACCCCGTCTCCTTCCCGCGCGTGCGCGCCCTGGCGCAGCGCTACGCCGACGCCTTCGGCGACGGTGCCGACCGCGCCTTCCAGGTGGTGCGCGTCACCGAGCAGGAGATCATGGATGCCATGATCCAGGCCAACCGCCACGGGCATATCGCCTGCACCCAGGGCGGCGAATGCCTCGCCGGCCTGCGCGCGGCGCTCGCCGCCGGGCTGGTGGACAAGGACGAGCGCGCCGTGCTCGACTCCACGGCGCACAGCCTCAAGTTCGCCGGGTTTCAGGAACTGTATTTCAGCAACGGCTTTCCGCCGGAATACGGCGTCACGCCGGACGCGAGCCTTGCCAACCGGCCCGAGCTGCTGTTGCCCCCCGCCGAGCGGGAGGGGCGCGATGTGGCCGCCTTTGCCCGCATCGGCGCCGAAGCCGTGGCGCGGCGGCTCGGCCTGCGCCCGCGCGGCTAGAACTCATTTCATACTTCAGCCCAGGGGCTGAAGTATGAAGATCGTTCGCGAAAAAACGCGGTTTTTCGCTCACTCACGGCGGCTGCGCCGCCGCAAACCCCTCGCGGGGTTCGGAGTGCCTGCCTTTGCAGGTAGACACGAGTTCAAGGAGCATGCCATGACTCTGGCAGAACTGTTTGCCCATCCCGCGCCCGAAACGCGCATCCCCATGCCCTGCGTCATCGCCGAGGCCGGCGTGAACCACGAGGGGAAGATGGACATCGCCCGCCGCCTCATCGACGAGGCCGCCGAGGGCGGCGCCGACGCCATCAAGTTCCAGACCTACAGGGCCGAGACCCTGGCCTCCAGGGATTCGCCCGCCTACTGGGACACCAGCAAGGAGCCCACGCAAAGCCAGTACGAGCTCTTCAAGCGCCATGATTCCTTCTGGAAAAACGAATTCGAGGCCCTGAAAAGACACTGCGACGCCGCGGGCATCGCCTTTCTCTCCACGCCGTTCGACGTGGAGTCCGCGCGCTTTCTCAATGACCTCATGGACGTGTTCAAAATCTCTTCCTCGGACATCACCAACAAACCCTTCATCGACATCCTCTGCGGCTACGGCAAGCCCATCCTCCTTTCCACAGGCGCGGCCCACCTGCACGAGATCGCCGAGGCGGTGGAGTGGATCGAAGCCAGGGGCAACAAACTCGCCCTGCTGCACTGCGTGCTCAACTATCCCACCGCCGACGAAAACGCGGCCCTCGGCATGATCCCGGCGCTCAAACGCATCTTCCCCACGCATGTCATCGGCTATTCCGACCACACCCTGCCCAAAGACATGCACACGCTGGAGATCGCCACCCTGCTGGGCGCCCGCGTGCTGGAAAAGCACTTCAGTCACGACAAGACCCTGCCCGGCAACGACCACTACCACGCCATGGACAAGGAAGACCTCAAGCATTTCTTCCGGCGCATGCGCGCCACGCTCGCCAGCGTGGGCGAGCTCGAGGTGCGCGCCCTGCCGGAAGAGGAGCCCGCCCGCAGGCATGCCCGCCGCTCCCTGGTCACGGCCAGGGCCGTGCCGAAGGGGCAGCCGCTCACCGCGGCGGACCTGACCTGGAAGCGCCCGGCGCACGGCATTTCGCCCCGGTGTTATGACGAAGTGCTCGGCCTGGCGGCGCGCCGCGACCTTGCGGAAGACACGGTGCTCCAGTGGACGGACCTGGAACGGGCCTGAACGCCGGAACTTCCATGCCGCAGGGTCCCGTTTCTCCCTCTTCCGTTCCCCGGGAGCTCATTCTGGGCGCCATGCCGCGCGGGGCTGATCCCGCGCGCGTCCTGGCCGTGGGCCCCTCGTGCTTCGCGGGCCGGGAAGAGTTTTTTCCGGACTGGGAAACGACGTTCACCTTTGCGCCCGAACCCCTGGCCGACCCGGCCATCGCCCGCCGGGCCGCCCGGACAGCGCAGGCGCTGGCCGCGGACAGCATCCCCCGGCTGGCGGCGTGGCTCTGCCCCCATGCCGATGCCCTGCCCGCCGCCTACTGGCAGACCCTGCTGGCGCCCTGGGCCGTGGATGTGGCGCGCCAGCTGGTGGAACGCGGCCTGCGCGCCGACGCCATGACGCGCGCCTGGGGGCACCTGCCGCTGGAGGTTGAACTGCTCCCCGCGGACCATGCCTTCCAGTTTCAGGACGAGCATGACTTTACCCTGCGCGGCGCCCTGGGGACGGATTTCAACCACTGGCTCCTGTCGCGCCTGCTGGAAGCGCGCTGGCCCGAGGCGTGGACGCGCCGCTTCCCCGCGCCGGAGACCCCCGCCGCCGACGCCGAAACAGGACCGGAGGAGGGGGACGCCCCCGATGACATGGGCGAGCCGCCCTTCCGCCAGTGGCTGCGGTGCACGGCGCGCGCGCTCCTGCTGGCCCTGCCCTTTCCCCGGCTCAAGGGCATGGGCGCAATCCAGACGCTTCGCTTTTCGCTGGCGCTGTGCCACCCCTGCCAGGGGCCGGACCACAGTCTGGACCTTGCGGCGGCCTTCGGCAGCCGGCGGGAGGGGGCGCGGGCCGCGCAGGACAGCCCCCCGCCGCTCGCGCAGTTGCCGCTTGACCCGCTGCCGCTCTTCCAGGCGGCATGCCCGCGGAGCCTGCGCGTCCTGTCCCATCCGGCAACGCTCGCGGCAGCCCGGCGCCCCCGCCTGCGCGTGGCAGGCATCCTCGCCTACGAGGACGCGGCCTACCGGCAGCGGCTGGGCCGCTGGCGCGGGCGCGGGCACCGTCTGGCCTGTGTCCAGCACGGCGGCAACTACGGCATGGAAGCCGTGGCCTGCGAAACGGCCTTCGTGGAATACAGCCAGGATGTGTTCTTCACCTGGGGCTGGCGGCGCCATGGCGGGGCGCGGGGCAACTTTCTGCCACTGCCGCCGCCGCATCTGGCCCGTCTGGCGGGAAAATGGCACGGCCACAACGGGGAGCGCCTGCTCTTTGTGGGCACGGAAATGGCCGCCTGGGGCTACCGCCTCGACTCCCATCCCACGCCCCTGCAACTGGTGGACTACCGTCAGGACAAGGAATGGTTCTTCGAGGCCCTGGGCCGCGACCTTCAGGAAAAGACCCAGTACCGCCCCTATTTTCCCCTGCCCGGCTGTCTGGAAGACGCGGCGTGGCTGCTGCCGCGCATGCCTCGGCTCAAGCTCTGCACCGGACCGCTCACGCCGCAGATGCTCGGCTGCCGCCTGCTGGTGCTGGATCACCACGGCACCACCCTGCTGGAGGCCATGGCCGCCAACGCGCCCATGGTGCTCTACTGGAACCGCGCCCACTGGCCGCTCACCAGCGAGGCCGACGCCCTGCTTGACCGGCTGGCCGCGGCGGGCATCTGGTTTCCCACGGCGGAAGAGGCCGCCGCCAGGGCGCGCGCGGTCTGGCGCGACCCCGCCGCCTGGTGGCAAAGCCCCGAGATCCAGGCCGCGCGGCGCGATTTCTGCGAGCATCAGGCCCTGCTGGCGGACGGTGATGAAACTTCCCTCTGGACGCAAACGCTGAATACGCTATGAACACCACGTTTCGCATGTCGCACTGGACGCGCGCGGCCCGCGCGCTGGCCCTGAGCCTGCTCCTCGTCCTGCCCGCCGCCGTCCCGGCGCGGGCTGCCGCCCCCGACCCGGCAAACGGCCTTCAGGCCGCCCAGGCCGCGCTGGACAAGGGCGACTACGAGGCCGCCGTCTCCCTGCTCACTCCCCTGGCCGACGCGGGCAATGCCGAGGCCCTGTATGTGCTCGGGCGCCTGCGCCTTGAAGGCAGGGGCGTGAAGCGGAACGAGCAGCGCGCGGCGCAGCTGTTCAGCCAGGCGGCGGAAAAGGGCGACATCAGCGCCCAGAACGCCTGGGCCACGGCGCTCGCGCGCGGTCAGGGCACGCGCCGCAACTACCGGGAGGCAGCGCGCTGGTTCCGCAAGGCCGCCGAGCAGGGGCTGGCCGAGGCGCAGTACAATCTCGGCTATCTTTACGCCCATGGCCGGGGCGTGCCCAGGGACGAAAACGCCGCCCTTGACTGGTACGGCCGCGCGGCCAATCAGGGCCTTGCCGATGCCCAGTATTCCCTGGGCTGGACCTATCTCAACGCCAAGGGCGAGAACCAGAGCGACACCAAGGCCGCGCACTGGTTCGCCAAGGCCGCGGAACAGGACCACCTCAAGGCGCAGAACAACCTTGCCTTCATGTACGCCGAAGGACGGGGCTTCGCGCAGGACCCGGCCAGGGCCGTCCAGTGGTATGCGCGCGCGGCCGAGCGCGGCTCGCCGGAGGCGCAGTACAACCTCGGCTTCATGTACGAGCAGGGGCGCGGCGTGCCACAGGACTACGCCAAGGCCGTGGAATGGTACCGCAAGGCCGCGGACCAGAACGAGGCCGCGGCCCAGTTCAGCCTCGGGCTCATGTACGACCAGGGCACCGGCGTGGAGCGCAACCTCACCGAAGCCACGCGCTGGTACCGCCTGGCCGCCAAAAACGGCGACCCGGACGCCAGGGCCGTGCTCCGCGCTCAGAGCGCCGCGGCGGCGCCGGCGGTCAAGTCCGGTGCCAGGGGCGCCAGGGAAAAAGCCCCCCGCAGGGAGTCGGCAAAAAAGCCGTGAGCGCCCGGCATTTTCAGGGGAAAAACGGTCTCCCTTCCCCCGCCCACTTGACAGGAAAGCGGCGGCGGCGTATCAAAACTCCCCTTGCGGCGTAACGCAGTTTCGGTGCGCGCTCCTGTGTCCCCGCCCGGCCTTCCCCGTTGGCCCGGCGCGGATGTCGCTTTTTCTGCCGCCGAAGCCGTCGCCGCCCCAATGGCTGCATATTCACCGAGGAGTTTCTTCCGATGAAGACCTTTACCCCAAAGCCCAGGGACATAGACCGCCAGTGGTTTGTGGTCGATGCCGAAAACCAGGTGCTCGGCCGCCTGGCGAGCCAGATAGCCAACCGCCTGCGCGGCAAGTACAAGCCCGAATTTTCCCCGCACATGGATAACGGCGACTTCATCGTCGTCATCAACTGCGAAAAGATCCGCGTCACGGGCAAGAAGCTCGAAGACAAGAAATACTACCGCCATTCCGGCTGGGTGGGCAGCCTCAAGACCACCACCCTCGCGGACATGCTCGCCACCCATCCCGACCGGGCCATCACCCTGGCCGTGCGCGGCATGCTGCCCAAGAACCGGCTTGGCCGGGCCATGCTGAAGAAGCTCAAGGTCTGCGTCGGCCCCGAGCATCCCTACAAGGCCCAGAAGCCCCAGCCCCTGACTCTGCCCTACTGACCCCGCAAGGAGCGCACGCCATGAGCGACAAATTCGAATACGGCACCGGACGCCGCAAGACCGCCACGGCCCGCACCCGCATCTATGCCGGTTCGGGCAGCATCCTGGTCAACGGCCGTCCCTACGAGGAATACTTTCCGCGCAAGACCCTCCAGATGATCATCCGCCAGCCGCTCACCCTCTGCAAGGTGGCCGACAAGGTGGAAGTGCGCGTCAATGTGGCCGGCGGCGGCGTGAGCGGCCAGGCCGAGGCCGTGCGCCACGGCATTTCCCGCGCGCTCCTTCTGGTGGACCCGGCCCTGCGCCCGGTGCTCAAGAAGGCGGGCTTCCTCACGCGCGACGCGCGCAAGAAGGAACGCAAAAAGTACGGCCTGCGCGCCGCCCGCGCCCGGTACCAGTATTCCAAGCGTTAATGGACCGCATCGGTGCGGCGGCTCCGCGCCGTCGCGCCGGGGTCTCTGTGCGCGGCCAGTCGCGGGTCCCCTTTCAGGGGCCGCGGCTGGCCGTCCGCATTGCGCCACCGCATGTCCGCTTTTTCCTCCCCGCGCATGACCGCCGACGACC
>URHE01000082.1 GCA_900547595.1 uncultured Desulfovibrio sp. | reverse complement strand
GGCGCGGGCGCCGGAGCCGGGCCATCCTCGGGCGCGGCCTCCCCGTCCTCTTCCGCGAACAGCGGCCAGTCGTCATTTTCCAGCAGGAAATGCGCGGGCTCGATGGGCCGCCCGTTGGCCAGCAGGACGGCGCGCTCCATGAGATTCTGCAATTCGCGCACATTGCCGGGAAAGGCGTACCCGCGCAGCCACTTCACGGCGGCGTCCGAAAGCGGCGCGGCCGCAAGCCCGTATTCGCGGACGTACATGTCCACAAAAAACCGCGCGAGGTCCAGCACATCGTCGCCGCGTTCGCGCAGGGCGGGCAGCCGGAGGGGAATGACATTGAGGCGGAAATAGAGGTCCTGGCGGAACTTGCCCTGCTTGACCCAGTCTTCCAGATCGCGGTTGGTGGTGGCGAGCACGCGCACGTCCACGCGCACGGTCTCCGAGCCGCCCACGCGGTCGATCTCGCCTTCCTGAAGCACGCGCAGGAGCTTGGCCTGAAGGGCCAGATCCATTTCCGAGATCTCGTCCAGAAGGATAGTGCCGCCGCCGGCCAGTTCAAAACGGCCGAGCTTGCGCGCGATGGCCCCGGTGAAGGCCCCCTTTTCATGGCCGAAAAGCTCGCTTTCCAGCAGATGCTCCGGCAGGGCCGCGCAGTTCACGGCCACAAAGGGCCCCCGCGCGCGCTTGCTCATGGCGTGGAGATAGCGGGCGAACATTTCCTTGCCCGTGCCCGACTCGCCGGTGATGAGCACCGTGGCCCTGGACGGCGCCACCTGCCGCGCCAGCCGGAGCACCCGCTCGATGGCCGGATGCCTGCCCACGATCTTCGGAGCGCCCTCGCCCGGCGCGGGCCGGTGGCCGCCAAGGGTGGTGGCGTCCGGCACGGGCGCGGCCCTGCGCGGTTCGCGCGCCACGGCCATGATGCGCTCCACATCCAGCGGCTCCAGCCAGTAATCGCGCGCGCCGAGGCCCATGAGGCGCTCGGCCTCGGCCGAAGAGCCCCTGTCCGTGATGACGATGACCGGAGGGAAATTGGGGTCCTCCGCGCCCACGGCGAGCAGGTCCTCCACTCGGAAGCCCGGCAGGACGGGCCGGGCGAAGATGACGCCGGGGCCGGACTTGCGGATGAATACCGAAGCGCCCTTGAGAGTTTCGGCAATGCCGACCTCAAAACCCGCGTCCCGCAATTGCGGAAAAACGGCGGTCACGGCCTGGGCGGGCGCGAGAAAGAGCAGGCGTCGGTTGGACATGGGCCTCTTTGTATCGTTTCATGCCGCGCAATGCAATACGGGAGGGACGCGGCCCGGACCGGCGCCCCTGGCCCGCTGGCGGGGCATGGCGCGGCCCCGGAGGAAAAGCCCGTTCCCCCTGCCGCCGCTCCCCCCCGGGGCCCGCTTTTCCCTTGACAGGGGACCGCAGGGGGCTATAGTACCCCTTCCGCATTCCGGGTATTCGCGCGTGGCCGTTTCCCGGCCCCGGAGCGCGACCCCGGCGCGCAACAGGCGAAAAACCCGCGCTCCGGCGCATGGAGGTTGGCTATGAGTCCTTTGCAGAATGCCGTCAGGACCGCCGAAGGCGTCGTCCTCAACGGCTTTGTCCTTTCCCCCTGCGTGGAGCAGTGCAACGGCTGTGACCGCGTGCGCGAATTTGAAAGCGAACAGTTCTGCTCCAGCTATCCCGACCCGGCCAGCAAATGGGCGGGCGGGCGCTGCAACTTCGCCACCCATGTGAAGGTGCAGGCGGCAGCCGCCGCCAAGGTGAACCCGCTCAAGGCGTCCAAGCGCGCCGCCAAGGGCCGCTAGAGCCTCCGGCCCGGCGTTTTTGCCCGGCGACGACGCACCGGCGTTTCGGGGCTGCCGACAGTGTCGGCAGCCTTTTTGCCGTTTCCCGGCGGCGTCCGGCAGCGGCCGCCGCGCAGGATTTTCCCCGCAACTTCCGGGAGGCCCCATGCGCCGATGTGACCTGCTCATCCGCCATCTTCGCGCCCAGAATGAACGGGCGGCGGTCCTTCAGGCCGAACTGACGGCCATGGCCGCGCTGGGGCCGGAAAACGGCGGCCGCGGCGAGGCGGAAAAAGCCGCCTTCATCGAGGGAGTGCTGGCCGCCTGCGGCGTCACGGACGTGCGCCGCGTGGATTCGCCGGATGTCCGCGTGCCTTCCGGCATCCGGCCCAACCTGGTGGCGCGGGTCCCCGGCGAACTTTCCCGCACGCTCTGGCTCTTCGGCCATATGGACGTGGTTCCGGCGGGCGACCCCGCCGCCTGGACGTCCGACCCCTGGCGCGTGCGCCGCGAAGGGGACATCATCTTCGGGCGCGGCGTGGAGGACAACCAGCAGGCGGTCACGGGCATGCTCCTGCTCGCCGAGGCGCTGGCCGCCACGGACACGCGCCCCCGTCTGAGCCTCGGCCTCGTTTTCATGGCCGACGAGGAATGCGGCAGCCGCCACGGCCTTGGCCATGTGCTGGAGGCGGCGCCGGAATGCTTCGGCGCCGACGACTGGTATCTTGTTCCCGACGCGGGCTCCCCGGAGGGCGACGTTGCGGAGATGGCCGAAAAGGCCCAGCTCTGGCTGAAAATCACCACCAGCGGACGCCAGTGCCATGCCTCCGCGCCGGAGCGCGGACGCAACGCCTTCCTTGCCGGGGCCGAGGCCGTCGTGGCCTGCCATGAGGGCCTGAACAGCGCCTTTTCCACGCGCGATCCCCTGTTTTCCCCGCCGGTCTCCACCTTCGAGCCCACCCGCCACGAGCCCAATGCGGACGCCGTCAACATCCTGCCCGGGCGGGACGTCTTTTTCATGGACTGCCGCCTGCTGCCCGGCGTTTCCCGCGAGGCAGTGCTGGAGCGCGCCCGCGCGGTCGTGGCGGAAGTGGCAGCGCGGCGCGGCGTGCGCATCGATGTGGAGGTGGAGCATGACCAGCCCGCCTCCGCCACGCCGACGGACCGGCCCGCGGGGGCGCCCCTGTTCCCCGCGCTGGCGGCCGCCGTGGAGCATGTGTACGGGGTCCGTCTCCGACCCGTGGGCATCGGGGGCGCCACCGTGGCCGCGCTGCTGCGCGCCCGCGGCCTTTCCGCCGTGGTCTGGTCGCGCATTTTCAATACCTGCCACCAGCCGGACGAGCGGGCGTCCCTCAGCCATATCTGCGGGGATGCGGCCGTTTTCGGCCATCTGCTCATGGCAGGTTCCGGGGCGGCCCATGCCTGACGCCGCCTTCGACTGCCTGGTATGCGGCGGCGGCCACGCCGGGACCGAGGCCGCCATGGCGCTGGCCCGGCTGGGCTTTTCCGTCCTGCTGGTGAGCGGCAATCTCGACCGTCTGGGGCACCTTTCCTGCAATCCGGCCATCGGCGGGCTCGCCAAGGGCCATATGGTGCGCGAGATCGACGCCCTGGGCGGCATGATGGGCCTCTGGGCCGACGCCGCGGGCATCCAGTTCCGCACGCTGAACATGAGCAAGGGCCCGGCGGTGCGTGCCACGCGCGCCCAGATGGACCGCCAGGCGTATCAGGACGCGGTCAGGCGCAGCCTCTACAGCCAGCCGGGCCTGACGCTCTGGCAGGACGAGGTCACGGACATCCTCACGGAGCATGGCCGCGTCTCGGGGGCACGCACGGCCCTGGGGCGGGAATTCCGCTGCCGCCACGTCCTGCTCGCCACGGGCACCTTCCTGGACGGCCGCATCCATGTGGGGCTGACGCACCGCCCGGCGGGCCGCATGGGCGACGCGCCGTCCCTTGGCCTTTCCGCCAGCCTGCGCGGCCTCGGCATCACGCTCGGCCGCCTCAAGACCGGCACCACGCCGCGCCTCCTGCGCCGGTCCATCGATTTTTCGCGTCTGGAGGAGCAGCCCGGCGACACGCCGCCGCAGGGGTTCAGCTTTCACGGGCCCAGACCGCCGCTGCCCCAGACCAGTTGCCACATCACCTGGACCAATGGCCGCACCCACGAGATCATCCGCCAGGGTTTTGACCGCTCGCCGCTGTTCACCGGCGTCATTCAGGGCACGGGCGCGCGCTACTGCCCCTCCATCGAGGACAAGGTGGCCCGCTTTCCCGACCGGGAGCGGCATCATGTATTCCTCGAGCCGGAGGGGCTGGAAAGCCCGGAGGTCTATGCCAACGGCATCTCCACGAGCCTGCCCCTGGACGTGCAGGAGGCCATGATCCACAGCATCGCCGGGCTGGAGAACGCGGTCATGGTGCGGCCCGGCTATGCCATCGAATATGACTACGCCGACCCCGTCCAGCTCTGGCCCACGCTGGAGAGCAAGGCCGTGCCCGGCCTCTGGCTCGCCGGGCAGATCAACGGCACCTCGGGCTATGAGGAGGCCGCGGCGCAGGGCCTGTGGGCGGCGCTCAACCTGGCCTGCGCCGAGCGCGGACGGCCCCCGTTCGCGCCGGGACGCGACAGCGCGTACATGGCCGTGCTGGTGGACGACCTCGTGACCCTGGGCACCGAGGAGCCGTACCGGATGTTCACCTCCCGCGCGGAGCACCGGCTGCTCCTGCGCGAGGACAATGCGGACCTCAGGCTGACCCCCCTGGGGCGGGAGCTCGGTCTGGTGGGCGACGCGCAATGGCGCGCCTTCGAGGCAGCGCGGGAAAGCCGCCAGCGGCTGGCCGCCCGGCTGCGGGAGGCGCGCGTGCCCGCGGGGGACGATGCCGGAACGGACACCGGGCAGGGTCTGGAAGCGGGCCGGAGCCTGGCCGAACTGCTGCGCCGCCCGGAACTGGACCTCGGGCGCCTTCCGGACCTGCTGGCCGCGCGGGGCGGCGCCTGCGGGGAACTGGCCCGGGAGCTCTCGCTCCAGATGGCGGCCATGGACGCCAACGCGCGCTTCGGCGTGGAGGCGGACCTCAAGTACGCGGGCTACCTGACGCGTCAGGAAGCTCTGGCCAGGCGCTCCCGCGGACTGGAGGACACACGCTTGCCCTTGGATTTGGATTATGCCAAAGTAAGCGGACTTTCCCGCGAGGTGGAAGAAAAGCTTGCCCGCGTCCGGCCCGGCAGTCTCGGGCAGGCGGGCCGTATCTCGGGGGTGACGCCCGCGGCCGTGGCCTGCCTGGAGATACATCTGCGCAAGCTCGGCCTCCTGCGGCGCCCGGACACCCGGGAAAGGGAATGCGGGGCGCGGGCCACACGCCCGCGCACGGCGTAGGGCAACGGCATCTTTCCCGCCGCCCTGCGACCGCATGCGCGAGCGGTCAGCGCGCTGGCACAGGCGCGTTTCGCGGGCGCGATGAACGCGGGCGCGGACAGCCCCGGTTTCTGAAGGCCACCGCTCAGGGAAACGCGCACGGCGAGGCGTGCGTGGATCATACTACGCCCATGACGAATACCGGCGAACTGCTTCTTTCCGTATTCTTTTTCCTGGCCCTGTGCGGCGCCTGGCTGTTCTGGCGTCTGCGGCGCGAGCGGCGCAGGGCCAGTGACCGGCGCGCCCAGCTGCTCGGCACGCTGGAGATCGCGCGCGAGCAGTTCTCCACCTTCAATCTCCGCCTCATTTCCGATACGCCCGGCACGAGCGGGCTCTCCGCCATCCTCCTCGACGTGGACGAGCGGACCCTGCATCTCGAAGTGACGGATTATATGGATGAAGCCTGGAAGGGCCTGCCCGTGGACGCCTTTTTTCGCGTGGACGGGGAGGACGGCCCGGTTTTCTACGTCTTTCGCTCGGTTTTTCTCGACATCAGCCCCGACTTCGGCAAGGCGCGCGCCATCATCGCCCTCCCCGAGACGCTGCGCGTGGAAAAGAAACGCCATTTCATCCGCGTGCGGCCCCAGGAGGACGCGGTGCGCGTCATCGGGGTCTGGACGCTGCCCGAGGGGCTGCCGCTGCCGCGCTCCACGGAGGAGATCGGGCCGCCGCTCACCCACGCCACGCCGGGCATGGCGGACAAGCCCGTCCAGGTGGAGGACATCTCCGCCTCCGGCCTGGCCCTGCGCTTTCCCGTCCGCGAGGCGGAAGCCCTGCGCGGCGTCGACAGGGGCGCGCACCTGCTCTGCCTGGTCGTCTATGTGCTGGACTGCGCGCAGGACAAGACCACGGCCTTCTGGTGCACGGGTGATGTGGTCAATGTCCGGTACAGCAGCGGCCCGCCGCCGGCCCGCATCCTGGGTGTGGAATTTACCAACTGGGCCGTCCTCGAGCAGGGCGGCAGCGAGATCCACTGGTCGCACAGCTCGCCCTCGCGCGGGGTCAGGCCGATCCTCCAGTGGGTGGAACGCATGGACAAAAAACGCGCCCGCAGAACCTAGAGCGTTTTCGCAATGAAATTGCGTAAACGCTTGGCGGCTGCGGGAGCAGACGCCCGCGCCGTAATAAGGCGGAAAACCACGCTTTTCCGCCGAAATGGAGGCAGCGAAACCTGATGAAAATATCTGTAAAACAGATATTTTCATCAGCAAAATGCTCTGAGGCATGCGCGGGTTGGCCCGGCGCCCCCGGCGCCCGGCACGCCGCGCGTTTTTTCCCTGTTACCCTGGAGGCAGTTTTGGACGGAGGTTCCGAAGGTCACAGTACCATCTGGTCGCGCCTGGGGCGCCTGTTCGGGCACGACAGCGAGGAATCGCTGGAAAAGGCCATCCTTGAAGCGCGCGCCGAAGGCGAGGTGGAACCCGAGGAGGAATCCATGCTCCTCGGCATCCTGCGTTTCAACGATCTTCAGGTCCAGGACACCATGATCCCCCGCACGGACATCGACTGCGTGCCGGAGGACATGCCCCTGCCGGAGGTGGCCCGCGTCATCGTGGATTCCGGCCATTCGCGCATCCCGGTATTCCGGGACACCCGCGACAACATGGTGGGCATCCTCCACGCCAAGGACGTACTCCGCTGCCTGGTGGACGCGAACGCCACGCCCCCGCCCGTGAGCGAGGTCATGCGCGAGCCCTTCTTCGTGCCCGAAACCAAATCCATCCGCACCCTGCTTCAGGAATTCCGGGCGCGCAAGCTCCACATCGCCATCGCTCTCGACGAATACGGCGGCACCTCCGGCCTCATCACCATCGAGGACGTGCTGGAGGAGATCGTGGGCGACATCGAGGACGAGCACGACGCCCCGCGCCAGCAGGATATCCGCGCCGTGGGCGACCGCGTTTACGAACTCACGGGCCGCGCCCTGCTGGAGGATCTGGAGGAACTCGGCGTCAACATCTCCTCGGACGAGGTGGACACCATCGGCGGCTACCTGAGCATGGAGGCGGGCCATGTGCCCGGCGCGGGCGAATCCTTCACCCTCCATGGCTGGACGTTCACCATCATCGACGCGGACATGAAGCTCATCCGTCTCCTGCGCATGGAGCCCGCCAAAGATGCCGCCGCCATCCCGGAGGAAGAACTGTGACGGACGGGAACTCCCGCGGGGGCGCGGAGGGTCCCGCGCTGCCGTGACCCCTTCCCTGCCCGTCCTCTGGGCGGCCGCCGGAGTCCTCGGCCTCTGGCTCGGCGTTCCCAACGATTTTTTCAGCGCGCCGCCGCTCGTCCTGCTCTGGCCGCTCTCGCTGGCGGCCCTCGGCCTGACGGCGCCCGGCGCCATGGCGGCCTTCCGCCGGGGCTGGCTCGTCAGTCTTGCCGGCGGCACGGCCGCGCTGTACTGGCTCAGCCTCCCCGTGCATGACGTGGGCGGCCTCCCCTGGGCGCTGGCCCTGCCCTGCGCGGTATTCATCGCCGCCTGCATCACCAGCGCGGGCGGCGTATTCTGCGCCGCCGCCCGCTCCTGGCGCGGACGCGCCCCGTGGCGTCTGGCCGCGGCCCTCGCGCTGTGCTGGTATCTGCTCGAATACGCCTACGCCGTCCTGCTGGGCTTTCCCTGGCTGCCGCTGGCCGGGGCCCTGGCGCCCTGGCCCCTCCTCGTGCAGACGGCGGATACGCTCGGCGCCTACGGCACGGGCGCGCTCTGGCTCTGGGCGGCGCTGCTGGCGCTCTTCAGCCTGCCGCATCCGGCCGGGCTGGACGCCGCCGGGGC
>URHE01000081.1 GCA_900547595.1 uncultured Desulfovibrio sp. | reverse complement strand
GCGGACGCCCGCGGGCCGGGAAGTCTGCGCGGCGGCAAGCGCCGGGGCGCGGGCGACCGCCGGCGCTGCGGCACTCTCCCGCGCGTCGGAATGGATGTCGGACCGCGCCTCCGGCAAAAGGGCCTCTGCGGCACGGCACGGAACCGTCAGAAAAACAAGCCCCGCCAGCACAACAAGAGCCACGCCCGGCGCGGCCGCCCGCAGCAGGCGGCGCCACCCCGGCCCCCATATCCCCTTGATCGTCATAGCGTCATTGTCTCCGAAGCGGCTCTTCCAACCGCCGAACCATTTCTGAAACAGGGCGTCCGTCGGGAGCGCGCGCCTGCGGATTGACCCCGAGCAGCCTGCGCCAGGCCGCCAGGGCCTCGTCCCTGCGGCCCAGATCGGTGTACAGCACCACGCCCACATTGAAGAGGGCGTTTTCATGGCGGGGATCGGCGGCAAGCGCCTTGCGGAAACAGTCCACCGCCGTTTGCGGCTCCCTGCTTTCCCGATACATGACGCCAAGGTCCGTGAGCACGTCGGCGTTGCCGGGGGCAAGCGCCAGCGAGCGCTCATAGGCGTTGATGGCCTCGCGGACACGGCCCGCGTCAAAAAACAGGTTCCCCAGTTCCGCCCAGTTTCCGGCGGAATCAGGCTCCTTGCGGACGGCGGATTCCAGGGCCGCGAGCCGCGCCGCCAGCTCGGGCGGCAAATCCTGCGCCGACGGCTCCGGAGCGGCGACGGCCCGCCCCTCGCCACCGCCGGGAACGCGCGGGCCCTCCCCGTCCGCAACGGACGGCGGCGATGCGGCCACCCCCCGCATGTCCCGGAGAACGCCGGGGAGCAACGTCCCCAGATAGAGGCCGAGGACCAGGGTCAGCGCCATGCCCGCCATGCAGGTGGAAAGACGCACCATGCCGCCGACAGGCGCGGAGGGCGCCGCGCTACGGCGGGACCGTTCCCCGCGTGCGCTCACAGGGGCGGAAGGACCTTCCGCGCGGGAAGCCTCCCGCGCCGCCGTTTCTGCCGGCAGGGAGGGCGCGGATGCGCTCCTGGGGGCGTCCGCATTCTTTCTGGATCTGCGACGGGCCATCTCCACCTCGCTCCGGCGCGCCCCGCCGGGCCACATGCTCCGCGACGCGGCCCCGCTGCCCGGCGCCAGGCACGGCTCCGGGGCACGGTTCTCCCCCCATCTCTACAACCGGAGGGAAAAAGAGGCAAGGCGCCTTTTCAGCGCCTGTCCGCTTTGCCGCCGGAGCGCCCCCCAGCGCCGCCTTCCGGAGCGGCTTTCCGTTCCCGCGCCGTTTTCGCCGTATCGCGCTCATCCGCGCGTTTCCCCCCGTCCCCGGGCAACGGGGCCTTTTCCAGCTCCGCGCGGATGCTTTGCCGCAGGCTCTCGTCCGCATCCGGGTCATGCAGCGCCATGCTCAGCTGCTCCACCCCCCGGGCGGGTTCATTGAGATAATGGAGATAGAGCACCCCAAGGCTGTAGCGCATGGGCGCGCTTTCCTGCGTGCGGAGCGCCTCTTCGAGGAGTTTCGCGGCCTCGGCGTGCTTGCCCTGATTGTGCCGGATGACGCCCAGCAAATACCGCGTGCGCGCGTCCTGCGGGTCCAGCGCAAGGGCGCGCGTGGCAAAACTCTCGGCCCCGTCCCAGCTGCCCATGGTCATGAGCCGTTCCGCGATCTGCACCAGAGCGGCCTTGTTGCCGGGGTCCCTGGCCACTTCCTGCATGAGGCGTCCCACTTCGTCCGGGCTGTCGGGCGGCGTTTGCCCGGTACCGGTCGTCTGCGCGGCAAAATGCCGCACCGTGAGGCCGGGCGAGGTGAAGCGTTCCGCCAGCGACGCCACGAGCATGGCCGCCAGCCCCAGCCCGAGCGCGATCACCAGGACCCGGGCGCGACCTGTGAGCGCACTGTCCCTAGCCACGGCGGGCGCGCTCCCATTGGGCAAGGCGGGCGGCAAGCCCGCGCTGCCGGCTGCCCATGAAGGCAAGATAGGCCCCGAACCCGAGCCAGACCACGACATTGGCCGCCATGAGCCAGACGATGGTATCCATGTATTTCCTCCGCAAAACCGTCAGCAGGTGTCGCCGTCATCGCCGGCAGCAGCCTCCAGCCGCGCCGCCAGGTCCAGCTGGCGTTTGCGCAGCCACACAAGCCCGGCCCAGAAGAGCCCCAGGGCAAGCACGCAGGCTGTGGCCGCAAGCTTCATCTCCGGCTCAAGGCCGCCGCCCCTGGAAGCAAAGACCGCCGGATGGATGGAACGCCAGATGCGCGCCGAAACAAAGACCAGCGGCACGTCCAGAAAGGCGGCCACGCCCACCACGGCGCAGACGAGACGCCGCCGCTCCGGGGCCATGTCCAGCCCGCGCAGCAGCAGGTAGGCCGCATAGACGAACCACATGACAAGTGTCGTGCTCAGGCGCGGGTCCCAGGTCCACCAGACTCCCCAGGACTTGCGCGCCCAGATCATGCCCGTGGCGAGGGCCAGACCGCTGAAGAGCACCCCCGCCTCGGCGGCGGCGGCGCACAGCCGGTCCGCGGCGGCGCTGCGGCGCGCGAGCACGGCGATGGAACCGAGAAATACGAGGAAAAAGCTGAACAGCGCCCACCACGCCAGCGGCAGATGGACATAGAATACCTTCTGCATCAGGCCGAGCGTGGCTTCCTCCGGCGCGTACAGGTAGATGAGCCACTGGCAGGCCGCCAGGGCCACACCGCCGGCAATGGCGAGCAACTGGGGCATTTAGTCCTCTCCCGGATAGATGAAGCCGAACAGCGCAAGCCCGGCGCCCAGAAAGACCGCGTCGAACGCCGCCGCAAGGCTGAGCCAGGCGCGCGGGCCGTCCGGCGCCGCCGCGCCCAGGCACTGCGCGCCCACACCGATGCCCGCCAGCAGGAGGGGCGTCAGCAGCGGAAAGAGAATGACCCCCAAAAGCGACTCCCGCCCGGACTGGCCCTGCGCGAGCGCGCCCAGCAGCGAGCCCAGGGCGCACATGCCCACATCCACCAGCATCAGGGTGGCCGGTCCCGCCAGCGGCTGCGCCGCCAGACTCTGACCGAGAAAAATCATGGCCGCGGGCAGAAAGACCGCCTGCGCCAGCAAAAGGAGCGCAAGCCCGGCCAGCATCTTGCCGAGCCAGACCCCCTGGATGGCCGCGGGGCAGAGCGCAAGGCCGAGACGCGCGGCGTTGACCTCTTCCAGATCATAGAGCCGGTTGAAAATGAGCACCTGGGAAAAGGCGGAACTCAGCCAGAACATGGCGGCGGCGGCCTGGGGACCCACCCGTTCGCCGGGCGCCTGCGCGAGGCTGAATACAAAGAGCAGGAGCAGGCCGAGCAGGAGCGCCTGCACGAGCCCGTTGCCGCGCGCGAGCGAAAGCGCGAGGTCCTTGCGGGCAATGGCCAGGCTCAGGCGCAGCATGCGCGCGCTCCTTCCGGGGCAAAAAACGCCGCCGCCGGACCATCGTAGGTCACGGCGCCCCGCGCGAGGGCCAGCACGCGGTCCGCCAGGGGGGCGTCCCCGGCAAGATCATGGCTGACAAGGGCCACGCAGGCCCCGCGCTCCCGCGCGGCGGCGATCTCCCGGCGCAAAAGGCCGCGCGACGGCGCGTCCAGTCCGGTGGCGGGCTCGTCCAGAAGCAGGATGTCGGGCGCAAGCATGAGCACCCGGGCCAGATTGAGCCGCTGCGCCATGCCGCGCGAAAAGACGCGCGCGCGCTCATGGGCGTGGTCCGCAAGGCCCACCCGCTCCAGCAGGGCCAAAAGCGCGTCCCGCTCCAGCCGCAGCTGGTGCGCCGTGCGCCAGAAGGCGAGATTTTCCAGAGCGGTCAGGTCCGGATAGAGAAACGTGGCGTGGCCCACATAGCCGAGGCGCGGTTCGGGGCCGGGGGCGCCGCTTTCCGGGCGCAGGAGGACGCGGCCCGAACTTGGCCGGGAAAGCCCGGCCATGATCTTGAGCAGCGTGCTCTTGCCCGCGCCGTTGCCGCCGGTCACCAGTGTGACGACGCCGCGCGTGAGGGCGCAGTCCACATTCCTGAGCACCTGGGCAGGGCCGTAGCGCTTGCCCACGCGCTCAAGGACAAGCTCAGGCATGGGGGGCCTCTCCCTCGGCGCCGGACGCGCCGTCCGCCCCGCTCCCGCCGCGCGTCCCTCCGCCAAGGCCGAGCAGCGGCAAGAGGCACATGAGCGCGCCGCCGATCCATATCCAGTTGACAAGCGGTTCCACGCTGATCTTGACATAGACGCGCAAGTCCTCGTCCATGCCCAGAAGGGAGGCGTAAATATCGCGCACAGGTCCGGAAATGACATCCACCTCGGAGAACTGCATGCTCCCGAACTTGGCGTAGATGCGGCGTTCGGGCGCCACCGTGCCAAGCGCCTCGCCGTCCCGGCTCACGGCCAGGCGCGCCGCAAGATAGTCATAGCCGGGGCGTTCGCCGTCCTCCACGGCTTCCAGTTTCACGGTATAGCCGCCCACCTCGCCGCTCTCGCCCCTGGCAAGCAAAAGCTCCCGATCCTGCGTGTACGGACCGGAAAAGGCAATGCCCAGCGCCAGAAGCGCAAGGCCGCAATGCGCCCCCAGGGCCGCGCGCGCGCGGGGGGCATGCCGCACCGCGCGTTGGGCCAGGAGCATCCCCGCATCCACGAGGATGGCGATGGACGCGGCGGCGGCCACCAGCGCCGTGG
Source organism: uncultured Desulfovibrio sp. (assembly GCA_900547595.1). GTDB lineage: Bacteria > Desulfobacterota > Desulfovibrionia > Desulfovibrionales > Desulfovibrionaceae > Desulfovibrio. The sequence goes on along the minus strand of URHE01000081.1, from coordinate 3,536 downwards.
GACGGCGGTAGCCAAGCAGCCAGATGACGGCCCCGGCGGCCACGAAAGCTCCGGCGGCCGCCAGAAGCTGTCCCCTGGCGCGCGAGGCGCCGGGGGCATCGGCGCCGCCGCTCCACGAAAGCCACGGGCAGGCCGCCAGCAGGACCAGCAGGAGCGCGCCCAGCGGCAGGCAGACGCGGTTGTAGAAACTCGCGTCCAGCCCGCGCGGCGCGCTGCTCCAGAGTTTGCTCAGCACCGGCCACATGGTCGCCGTCAGGATGATGGCCGCCAGGGCGAGAAATATCCATGCCACCAGCACCAGCGCGCCCTCCCGGCTTTCCGGGGAGGCCAGGGGGCGCCCCTGCGGCCCCGCGCACCAGAGCGTCCAGCCCGTGACGGCAAGGGAGGCGAGGACAAAGAGGAGCAGCGGCGTGCCCACCCCGCCGTCGCCAAAGGCGTGCACCGACTGGATGACGCCGCTGCGCGTGAGATAGGTGGCGAAAAACGCCATGATGACCGTCAGGGCCATGAGCCCGGCCGCCGCCCGCCCCAGTTTGCCGCTGCGATTCTCCACGGCGAGGATGTGCAGGGCCGCCGTGGCCGCGAGCCAGGGCAGGAGCGACGCGTTTTCCACCGGGTCCCAGGCCCAGTAGCCGCCCCAGCCCAGTTCCATGTAGGCCCACCAGGCCCCCAGCACGATGCCCGCCGTCAGCAGGAGCCATGCCGCCAGAATGAAGGGCCGGGTCAGGCGGAACCAGCGGCCTTCGCCGCTCCCCCCGCCCGAGAGCAGTTGCGCCAGCGCAAGGCAGGCGGGCACGCCGAACCCGGCATAGCCCAGAAAGAGCAGCGGCGGATGGAAGATCATGCCGGGATTCTGGAGCAGCGGATTGAGACCGTTGCCGTCCACGGGCACCGGCTCCTGCATGATGAAGGGATTGCTCCAGCTGGTGAGCAAAAGGCAGAAAAAGGCCATGATGGTGCAGTTGAACGCCTCATACCAGAGCCGCGTGCGCGGCGAGAGCCCGGCATGGGCGCGCGTGACGGAAAACAGGCTGCCGCACAGCGCCGCCGCCAGCGCCCAGAACAGCAGGGAACCGGGCTGGCCGGCCCAGAACGCCGTGAGCCTGTAGAACAGCGGCAGAATGGCGTCCGTGTACGAGGCCACATATTCCACGCGGTAGTCCTGCCAGAACAGGGCGTGGAGCAGACAGGCCGAAGCAAGCACAAGGGCGCCGGTCACGCCCCACTGGGCTTTTTCCAGCAGGCGCAGATGGTCGCTGCGTCCCTGCCAGAGCTGGAGCAGGGCCATGCCCCCGCCGCCAAGCGCGCAGAGGAGAGCCAGAAGAAGCATGGCATACGCGAAGATGTACATGGATATTCCTTGACTGGGAGGATTGCCGGGGCGGCCGGGGGGCCGAACCGGCGCGGCCCGCGCCCATCCCGGACGGCCCGCACCGCAACGGCCGGGAACACGCGGCCCCCACGCCGCAAGACCGCCGAAACCGGAGCGCGGAAGCGCCCCGCGCGGAAACGGCCCCGGGCTCAGCCCGCGCGATTTTCCTTCTGATATTTGGAGGGGCACTTGGTCATGAGCACTTTGGCGGAAAAACGCCCGTCCGCGCCCATGCCGCCCTCGACGATGACCTCGGCTCCCGGCTTGAACGCGTCCGGCACGACCCCGCGATAGTCGACGAGCAGGGTCTCCGCCGCGTTGTCCTTGTCCTCGAGGCGAAAGGTCACGCCCATGGCATCAGCCGGCTTTTCAATGCCCGCCGGCGCCACAGTGCCGAAGATGCGCGCCGCCGCAAGCCTGTCCATGGTCGCGGCGCGCGCCTCGGCCACATTGAGGAAATACACGCTGTTTTCCGAAAAACCGGTATAGGCGAGAAATCCGACCCCGCCCAGAAACAGGAGAAAGGCGGCCACATACAGGGGTGTGGAATTCTTGCGCGCCATGCGTGCTCCTCTGGCGTCCGGAACCGCCCGCCGGGGAGAGGCTCCCGCCACTGTTGCATATCTTCCGGGAGGCAGCAGTCTAGCGGATTTTCCCGCCGCTGACAAGAATCATTCCTGTCAGCCCAGGAAGACCGCGCCGCCGCTCACTGCCCGGCCGCGGGGCCGCTCCGGCGGGTGAGCGCCTTGCGCCGCTCCCGCGCCAGGGCGCGCAAATCGGCCACATTGTCGCTTTCGTCCATGATCTCGCTGCCGAGTATCTCTTCCAGCACATCTTCCAGGGAAACCACGCCCGCCAGGCCGCCATATTCGTCGAGCACGGCGAAAAGATGGACGCGCGCGCCCAGAAGCTCGCGCAGGAGGACGTCCAGGGTCTGGCTTTCCTGCACGAAATGCAGGGGCCGCATGATGGACGAAAGGGGCACATCCACCTTGTCCTCGGCGTAACAGCGGCCAAGGGTGCGGCGTTCCACCAGGCCCACGAGGTCCTCGTTGTCCTCGCCATAGACGGGGATGCGGCTGAAATGCCAGATGCGCGGGTCCTTGTAGGCGTCGGCCACGGTAAGGTCGTCCGGCAGGGAAAAGACCACGGTGCGCGGGGTCATGATCTCGTGGACGCGCTTCTGGTCAAGGGAGAGCACATTGCGGACGAAATGCTCCTCATAGGGCTGGATGCGGCCCGCCTTGCGCGAAAGGCTGGTCATGGCCCGGATGTCATCCTCGGAAATTTCCGGCTTGCCGGATTTTGACGAAAACAGGCGCGTCATGAGCCCGGTGAGCCAGAGCAGGGGGGAAAGCACCCTGACCATGAGCATGATGGGCCGCGCCAGCATGGCGGCCACGGGCGCGGCGTAGGCCACGCCGAGCGTCTTGGGCATGATCTCGCCGAAGGCCAGGATGATGATGGTGAACGCCACGGCAAAGAGCGCCATCTGCGACGGCCCGAACACCGCGAGAAACGCCGCGCCGGCAATGGCCGACCCGGCCGTGTTGGCCACGGTATTGAGCGTGAGGATGGCCGCGATGGGGCCCTCCACATCACTGCGCATGGCGTAGAGGAGCTCGCCGGAGGATTTGCCCTCGCTGCGCAGGCGTTCGATGGCCGACCACGGCACCGCATAGAGCGCGGCTTCGGCAAGGGAACAGAAAAAGGAAACGAAAACGGCCACTCCGACGGCCACGATGAGCGTGAGCATGAAGGCATCCCGGCAAGTGGTTCGCCGCCCCGGCAGGGTACGGCCCAGTCCCTCCCAGCATAGCCCGGCAGCGGAAATTTGGCAATGGGCGCGGCCATCGCGCGGGGGCGGCCGCCGAAAAGCATGGTTTTTCGCTCTCTCTCGGCAGCTACGCCGCCGCAATATCCTTGCGGATTTTGTAGTGTCTGCTTTTACAATTAGACACTAAAAGCTCAGACCTCATTAAAAAGACAAAGTACGCTATGTTTTTTTGTTTGCCAGTAAAAGGGCGGGGGCTGTCGCCGCAAGAATCCTAAAAAATAAGAATTTTTTACGCCGGCAAGGAAATGTGCGATTTTGGGAGGGAGTGTACTCATGTACATGACCGACAAAAATTGCACAGTGACGCGACCGAAGGCGGCGCGAAGC
>URHE01000080.1 GCA_900547595.1 uncultured Desulfovibrio sp. | reverse complement strand
AGGGGCCGCCTGCGCGGACGGCGCCACGGGCGCTGCCACAGGCGCAGCCTCTGTTGCCGTGGCCTGGCCTTCGTCCTTTTTCTCTTTATCGGTATTGACGCAGACCTTGCCCTCGTCCAGGGCCTTTTGCACCATGTCCCTGATAATGTCGGTCTCCTGACCGAGAAGATCGACCATGAGGGTAAAATCCACGCCGGTGCTGCGCCCCTGATCCACAATGCCCGCCGTGCGCTCCGCATAAACCTTGATCTCGTCCAGACCTACAAAGCCGCAGGCATTCTTGATGGCGATGAGGCAACGATAGAGAGCGTCAATGGAATCCTTGTGCGAGCCGTCCTTCCGCAGGGTAGCCAGCGCGGCGCTGATGATTTCCTGCTGCTGCTTGACCGTGACGCGGAAAACGTCAATATCGTCATTTTCAAGACCCACGGGAATGATGCTGGGCTGCACCACTTCCACAGTGCCTGTTTCCGCAGGCGCGGCGCCACTTTCTGCGGCGGCAGGCGCCGTTTCCTGCGCTGCCGGAGCCTGCGCGGCCCGCAACGCCGGGGGCAGGGCAATGCCTTCACCGGCAAGGGCGAGCTGGAGCTGTTTGACGATGGGGCTGGTGTCAAAGGGAGTGGCCTGGCAGGCGGGAACATCGATGGTCTGGACAAGCCCTTCCATCACGTCCACCGTCAGCAGGAGCAGGTCGATGAGTTCGTGGCTCGGGGTGATCTTGCCCTGGCGCACATTGTTGAGCAGCGTTTCCGCCTCATGCGTCAGGCCGTTGAGTTCATTATAGCCGATGATGCCGCTGTTTCCCTTCATATTGTGGAAATAGCGGAAGAGATCATTGACCAGATCGTCGCGGCCGGTGGGATTCTCTTCAAGGTCGAGCAGGCCGTCGTTCAGATTGGCGATGATTTCATAGGATTCATCGATGAAATCCTTGAGATGCCCCTCGCCAAAGGCCGTCAGGGCATAGGGGGCCCCGCTGGGCAGGCTTGCCACCCACTCCTTGGCGCTCATGCCCTGCTGCTTTTCGGCATCCACGGCAACAGGCTGCGGCGCGGGCTCGGCGGCTGGCTGCGAGGGCGCCGGGGCCGTGTTTTCCTGAGTCTCCGCGGGGGCCTCGGCCTCGGCGGACGTTTCCTCCGCGGGGGCCTCGGCGGATGTTTCCTCCACGGGGGGCGTGGCGGCATCGACGGCAGCGTCCTGGGGAGCATCGGCAGCCGTCGCCGCCGGACGGGCGCTTTCGCCGGCCATGATGGCGTCGATCTGCGCCATGATGGATTCCGTCTCGACATCGCCCTCGGCATTGGTGCTTTCGAGGTTTTCGATCATCTGGCGCAGGGCGTCCGTGGAAGCAAGGATGACGTCCATGATTTCGGACGTGACGTGCATGCTCCCTTTGCGAAGTTCGTCAAGGATGTTTTCCGACTTGTGCGCAAGATGGTTGATGCGGTTCAGCCCAAGAAAGCCGGAAGCACCCTTGAGAGAATGCATGGGCCGGAAAATATCGTTCAGCAGGGCAAGATTGTCGGGAGCCTTCTCAAGTTCGAGGAGGTTGGGTTCGATGGTCTCAAGATGTTCCTTGGCTTCCGCGATGAAGTCGGCAACGAGTTCCGGATCAAAGAATTCTTGGCTCATACCCAGTCCTTCATTTGGCTAAAAGCAGCGCCGCTCCCGGCGGGAATGTACTGCTGGTCTTATCGGCTAGCCAAGAAGCATCTTTATATTCCGCACCATTTTTTCCGGCTGGGCGGGTTTGACCATGTAGAGGTTGGCGCCGAGGCTCATGCCTGTCTGGATATCCTGTTCCTGGCCTTCCGTGGAAAGGACAATGATAGGGATATCCTTGTAGGCGTCCTGCGTCCGCAGGGTCTTGATGAAGGTAAAGCCGTCCATGCGGGGCATGTTGACGTCGGAGACGATCAGATCGACCGGTTCAATGCTGTAAAGCTTTTCAATGGCGTCCAGCCCGTCCTCGGCGGTCGTTACCTTGAAGCCTTCCGTCTTGAGGACAAAGGCCACGAGGTTGCGAATGGTCTTTGAGTCATCGACGACCATGATATGTTTCATTTTGGCACCTGTTCCCGAACGTCCTGTCGGGCTCCGCGAAAGCCCGGCGTGAGTTGCGCTGAAGGAATGCGCGTCCGCGCGGCGGCACTCCTGCCACAGTTTCCAGTAGTTTTGTCCGTATCATGAGGCGAGCAGACGTTGCGTGACCATATCCGGCGATACTATGCCGTACACATGGTCATCCAGATCAACAACGCCGCAAAGAAAATCCGCGCTTTCTCCCAGTTTTGATTCCGCATTCCACAGAATTTTTTCCTGCTCCACCATGTGCATGGTGTGTACCTTGTCCACGATCAGCCCCAGTTGCAGCTTTTCCGTGCCGCAGACAATGATGGAGCTGCGTTCGGAGTATTCGCCATTCCTTGCGGTGAGCAGCTCGGCAAGGAATACCAGCGGTGTCACCCGGCCGCGCAGATTGACGACACCGGCCACAAATGAAGGCGCCAGCGGAACCTTGACAAGCTCTATATGGCGCAAAACCTCCTGGATCCCGGCCACCGGCAGCAGAAAAAGCTGTTCCTGAACAAAAAACGACACCATCTGGACACGCGCTTCAGCCTGCAACCGCTCCCGTAATGACACCGCAACCGGTGAGGGGCTCCGCGCGGGAGCGGACGCGTCTGCCGAGGCGACGGCAGGCAGGTGCTCCAGCATCTCCATGCCGACATACTTTTCGACAAAAGCGCGCTCCGCGTCATTCAAGCCGTCACTTGCGCCGGATTGGGCGCAGGTGAGGTTGAGAGCGGAAAAATACTCCTCGGGTGTCTTTACCATAAACCCTGCACTTCGCGCGCCAGACTCGCATAGCCGAGCGCGCCCCGGGAGCGGGCGTCAATATCGTAAATGGAGCAGCCGCGGGCGCTCGCCTCCCGAAAATGCGTGTCCACGCTGATGACCGTCCGAAAGACGGCCTCGCCCATCTTTTGCCGCATCAGCTCCAGAACCCGCGTGCATGCCTTGGCTCTCCTGTCGTACATGGTCGGCACCGCGCGGTACCGGATGGGAGTGGGAAGCACCTTGTTCAGAATATGCAGCGTGTCAAAGAGCAGCTTCAGCCCATGCAGCGCGAAAAAATCCGTCTGGATGGGAATGATCAGCAAGTCCGCGGCCACCAGAGCGTTCACCAGAAGGATGCCCGCATGGGGCGGGCAGTCCAGGATGATAAAGTCATACCGGTCTTTCAGCGCCATGAGGCTGCGCGTCAGCACTGCTCCTTTGGCTCGGCGCTCGCGGAAGTCCACTTCGAGTTCCGAAAGCCGGATATGCCCGGGGGCAATATCCATGCCCTGAAGCGCGCCCGCATGGATGACCCTTGACCAGAGCGACGGCCATGCCTCCTCCGCGGAGAGGAAGATGTCATACAGGCTCTCCGTGACATCTTCGGGAAATATCCTCGCATGGAGCGTGGCGCAGGCATGCGGGTCAAGATCAAGCAGGAGGACCTTCTTTCCCTCTCGCGCAAGGGCGCTGCCGAGCGTCACTGAAGTGGTGGTCTTGCCCACGCCTCCTTTCTGGTTGGCGATCGTCAGAACTTTCGCATTCACACACGTTCCGCAGGTCGGGAGCGCGCCCCGCGCACGGCGGGGCATGCTCTGCTAGCTTATTTTCCGATACAGGATGGTGCCCTTGTGGTGCTCAAGCTGGAAAGCGCGGCTGATATTGTGCAGCGATTCCGAATGGCCGATGAGAAGCACGCCCTTGGGCAGCAGGTTATCGTAGAAAGCGTTGATGACCTTGCGCTTCATGTCGTCATCGAAATAGATGATGACGTTGCGGCAAAAGACTATCTGCGACTTCTCGACCCGCTTGAGCTGTTCCTTGTCGCTGAGATTGATCTGGCCAAAGGAGACGAGACGCTTGAGGGCGGCATCCAGCTTGTAGACGTTGCCGTCCTTGTGGAAGTACTTGTCCACCATTTCCTTGGGCGTTGTGCGGAGCGCATATTCATTGTAGATGCCCCGGCGCGCGGCGGCCAGGACGGCCTCGGAGAGGTCGTTGGCCGTGATCTTGATGTCCCAGTTGCTGATGTCGTTCTTGAGCGTTTCGTGCAGGATGATGGCGAGGGTGTAGGGTTCCTCGCCTGTGGAACACCCAGCCGACCAGATGCGCAGCTTCTTCTGGCCGCTCCTGCGGCACTGATCCAGCGCCTCGCCGAGCACTACACGCTGAAAGACCTCCAGTTGCGGCGGATTGCGGAAGAAGCTCGTCTCGTTGGTGGTGACGACTTCAAAAAGCTTGTTCAGCTCCTGTTTGCGGCTGGCGTCAAAGCGAAGGAAATTGTAGTATTCGTTATAGCTTTTAAGATTCAGCTCCTTGATCCGGTTGGAGAGACGGTTTTCCACCAGGTACTTGCGATTTTCGGCAATGAAGATGCCGCACTGCTGGTAGATGAAATCCCGGAGCAGCAGAAATTCCTCATCGCTGATCTGCAGGTCCTTGCGGAAGGGAGAGGCGGGGCGCGGCGCCTGGGTATCTGTCTTGCTGCGGAAGGCGCTGGTGGGGGAGGGCGTTGGCTCCCCGCCGGCGGCAGAACGCAGGGAAACAGGTCTTGCGCCAAACGCCGTCGCGGGACGGGCCGCGCCCGATTGGGCGCCGGCCGCCGGGGCGGTGGGCCGCGTCAGGGACGAAAAGCGCGAAGGCGCGCCATCGGAGGATGGCGTCTGGGCATTGGCGCGCAACGAGGAGAAGGGCCGTGCCGCCCCGCTCTGTCCGGCGGTTCCAAAGGGAGAGGCGGCGCGGTCCGCGCCGAAGGGGCGCTGCGGGTTTTCCCTGTCCGTGGTGCCGGCGGAAAAGGCGGAAGGCTGCCGTGGTTTGTACAGCGAGGTCGGCCGGTCCGCCTCGGCATCCCGGCGTTGCATGGCCGGGGCGGAGGGGGCCGCAGAACGCTGCGCCGTGTCGGCGGCCTTGAAAAACGAAGGTTTGTCTTGTGAAGGAGAGGTCGCCATAACTACTCCTGTTCGGCCTGGATGGCGGCCACGGCATCTGCCGCCGCATGCTGGATTTCCGGGTCTTCATGATCCGTCATGCCCAGAAGGACACTGAAGGCGACATTGCCGCCTATGCGGCCCAAGGCTTCAATGATGCGGAACACCACCATGGGTTCGGCATGTTCGAGCATCTCGGCAAGGGTGGGCACTGCCTCGACATTTTTGTTCACGCCCAGGGCCTCGATGGCGCGGATGCGGACCCAGTCGTTCTCATCGCGCAGTGCCGTGATGAGGTGCGGCATCACAGCCGGTGTGCCGATCTGGCCCAACAGGTCCACAAGGGCCAGACGTACATCCTTGTCCTCATCAAAAAGACGCGGCAAGAGGCGCGGCAGGTAGCGTTCGGCCGCGGTGCCCATATTCAGGAAGGCTTCCACCGCCACCCGGCGGATGGCGGGGTCGGCGTCTTCCAGCGCATCGGTGATTTCCGCGATATTTTCGGTGACGCTGTAACGCCCGAGGGCATAGACAGCCATCATCCGCTGCATGACGTCGTCGCTGCGGGCGCGTTCCTTGAAGCGTTCGTTGAGCATGGCGCTGTGCAGGTTGATGCAGGCTTCGAGCGCCATTTCCTTCACGTCCACATACCGGTGGTCAAGCTGATGGAATACCACATCCTCCACATCGGGGCAGGTGTGCTGGTTGCCGAAGAAGGCGAGGGCGCTCTTGAGCACTTCGGCATCGGAGCATTCGTCGATGATCGAGAGGAAGAAGGGCACATCATCGCAGGTGCCCAGATGGGCCACTTCGGCCACAGCGGCGCGCTGAAGCTCGCGGCCCACGCGCCAGAAGAGATTTTTGAATTCCTCGAGCGGGCGGGTGTCATCCATAAGCTGGCAGGCTTCCATGGCGATCATGATCCTGGTCTCGTCATCGCTGCGCAGGGCATCACGCACCACTTCATTATAGCCGATGGCCGCCAGGGCGCGGATGGCGGCTTCGTAAAGTTCGGCCTGCCGCTCGGGGTCAATGGTAAGCGCCAGGGTGAGGATGTCGTTGCTGGCCTCGCTTGTGCCGATGGAGCTCAGGCCCTGAAGCGCGGCGATCTGGATTTCCTCGTCATTGTCCGTAAGCGCGTCCAGCAGGTAAACGCGGAGCCGTTCCTGGGATTTGGGCGCGAGCAGCGAAAGCGAGCGGCCGCTGAGGATCTGCACAATGGCCTTGACGATCTTGTGCCGCAGAATGACGTTGACGTTCTCCAGCGCGTTGAAGAGCATGGGCACGGTCTTGATGTCGCCAAGTTCGCCAAGCGCATCGACAATGGCCGCGCTCACCAGGACCGAGGAAAGCGGCAGGAGTTTGATCAGCGCGCTGATGGCGGCGGGATCATTGATTTTTGCCAGGGCTTCCACCACGGCGAACTGGACCCATTCCTCATCATGCATGGCCTGGCAGAGACTGCCCACGGATTCGGGAAAGGCCAGATTGCCGAGGCTCACCGCGGCCTGATAGCGCACATTGACTTCCGGATCCTTGAGGAGGGCCTCGCCCAGCAGGAAGGCCGACTTGTGACTGCGGCAATAGCCGAGGATGTCGGTGATGAAGATGCGCTGATCGGCGTCGTCCCCACGCAGATACGGCTGCATGGCATCAATGCCGTCCACTCCGATTTCGCGCAGGATGTCCATGGCGACATTCCGCACCGGGGCCTCGTCACTGGCCAGAAGAGGCAGGAGCGCCTCGATGGCCTTGGGGCCGCGAATCTTGCGCAGGCCATACTCCGCCGCCTCCTGAACACCGATGTTGCCGCTCTTGATCCGCTCGCAGAGGAAGGGGACGGCCTCGGTCAGAGCGAGATCTCCGGCGCTGAAAGCCGCGCTGCGGGCCGCGTCGTTATCGCCGGTTCTCAAGGCTTCCAGAATATCCGGCGCGCTGGCTTGAGGAGTTTCCATGCTCATGGTGTCTTCTCGTTTGGGAGGGTCAGCCTTTGACCGTTGTGATGATGGCGCTGGCGATCTCGTCAGCGTCGAGGACCAGATTGGCGAGGTTGGCGTCCACGACCGCCTTGGGCATGCCGTAGACCACACAGGAGGCTTCATTCTGCGCGATGAGGCAGCCGCCCTTTTCCCGGAGGACGCGCGCGCCGTCCACCCCGTCCGAGCCCATGCCCGTGAGCATGACGCCGAGGACGCGGCGTCCCATGATCATGCCCGCCGTTTCCATCAGGACATTGACGGTGGGCTTGTAGAGCGCGTCCTTGGGTTCTTCGGTCACGGACACTTCAGGCAGCGAACCGCGCAGGCGCACGCCGATATGCTTGCCGCCCGGACACACATAGGCATGCCCGTTCTTGAGCTTGTCCCCGTCCACCGCTTCCGTCACGGAAAGCTGGCTTACGCTGTCAAGCCGCTTGGCGAAAGGCCCGGTAAAGGTCGCGGGCATGTGCTGGGCGATGAGGACGCACGCGGGCAGGGACGCCGGCAGGGCGGAAAGGATCTTCTGCACCACCGGCGGCCCGCCGGTGGAAACGCCGATGACCACCAGATCGCGCGGCCCCTTGCAGGCCGAGGCCGCGGAGCAGACGGGGGGCGTCTGGCGCGGCGCGGCGTGTGCCGGCGCCGGCTGCGGGGCGGCATGGTGGTGGTACTTGAGCCGGATGATGCTCTTGCGGCGGGCAATGGCCTTGACCTTGCGGCGCAGGTCCTCGCCAAAGGCGTCCCTGTCGTTGCTCTGCGTCTTGGGGATAAAATCCTGCGCGCCGTATTCGAGCGCCTTGAGCGTGCTCACGGCCCCGCTTTCCGTCAGGGAGCTGACCATGAGCACCGGCAGGGGATTGGTTTTCATGATCTGCTTGAGCGTTTCAAGGCCGTCCAGGCGCGGCATCTCAACGTCAAGGGTTATCACATCAATATCAAGGCGGGAGACCTTGTCCAGCGCGTCCTGACCGTCACGCGCGGTATCCACGACCTTGATCTCCGGGTCCTGTTCCAGCATGGAGACCAGGGCATGACGCATGAAGGTCGAATCATCAACCACAAGAACACGGATCATAAAAACATCCACTCCGCATGAAGTTTTCATCTGTTCCGCGATATTTTCAGGGATGATACGCCAGAGGTTCGCGTTTGACAAACAAAAAAAACTTGCCAATTTTTTGCCGATGGCCTAGATTCATTTTTGGCGGGATGTGGCTCAGCTTGGCTAGAGCGCAGCGTTCGGGACGCTGAGGCCGCGCG
>URHE01000079.1 GCA_900547595.1 uncultured Desulfovibrio sp. | reverse complement strand
CGAGGGCCTTGAACAGGGCTTCCGCCAGGGTCCAGCGGCGCAGGGAAGCCCGCGGGGAGCGGGCGGGCCCGGCAAAGACGAGGTCCGCCGGGGGCGGCGATGACAGGGCTTCCGCATCCAGGGCCGCAGTGACGGCCGCGCCGACGCTGCCCCGCGTTTCTTCCGGAGAACGCGCCAGGCAGAAGGCGGCGCGCCCGCTGTGGCTGAAGGCGACTTCCCATCCCGGCGCGCCGCAAACGCGGGGGCGCCCCGCGGCGTCCATGTCGAGGCGGGCGCTCCCCGGCAGGGCCCGCACAGCGAGCAGCCGCGCCAGCAGGCGCGAAGCGCGGGCCAGAAGCGCATCCCCGGAGGGACGGAAACGGCGGATATGGGCGAGCTGCTCAGGGGAAAGACGCGGCGCGGCGCGACGCTCCCAGCGGGCGCAGAGGCAGCGCAGCCGGTCGCGGGCCGGGCTGTCGGCAAAACCGGGCAGGGCGCAGGCATACACGAGCGGCATGAAAACTCCGGCGGCGGGGAACACCGCCCCGCATTCTGGCACAGGCCGAAGCGCGGGGCAAGCGGGCGGCGTGGCGCCTCGGCTGCGCCGGGTCTGGACAAGCGGCGGAAATTCCGCTATGGACTGTCTCCCATAATCTGGAGGTGCGGTCGCGTCCGTGGGCGCCGCCGCCGAGAAGGAGATCCGCCATGGCTGTTCAGCAGAACAAGAAATCGCGTTCCCGCAAGGGCATGCGCCGTTCCCATGACCGTGTGGCCAAGCCCGCCGTCATCTATTGCTCCTGCGGGGAGCCCACCGCGCCCCACAGCGTCTGCCCCAACTGCGGCGCCTACCGGGGCCGCCAGGTGATCGCCAAGCCCGACGCCGAGTGATGCGCGAAAAGCCCGTCATCGCCGTGGATGCCATGGGCGGGGATTTCGGCCCCGCCGTGGTCGTTCCTGGTGCCGTGGAGGCGGCGCGCCTCCACGACCTCCATGTCCTTCTCGTGGGCGATACGCCCAAGGTGGAGGCCGAGCTTGCCCGGCTTGATCTGAAGGGCATCGGGTGCGAGATCGTCCAGGCCGATGACGTGGTGCACATGAACGAAAGGCCGTCGGACATCCTGCGGCGCAAGAAGAACGCCTCCATTCAGGTGGCCTGCCGCCTTGTCAAGGAAGGCGCGGCCGACGGCGTGGTGAGCGCCGGGCATTCCGGCGCCACGGTGGCCTGCGGCATGTTCATCATGGGGCGCCTTCCCGGCGTGGAGCGCCCCGCGCTGGCGGCCCTGCTGCCCACGGAAAAGGAGCCGGTGGTCGTGCTGGACGCCGGGGCCAATGTGGACTGCCGCCCCTACCACCTCTTCCAGTTCGGGCTCATGGGCGACGCCTTTGCCCGGGACCTACTGGGCTATGCGGCGCCGCGCGTGAGCCTGCTCAGCATCGGTGAGGAAGAGGGCAAGGGCAACAGCCAGGTCAAGGAAGCCTACGAGCTCCTGAAGATGGCCCACAACCTGAATTTCATCGGCAATGCCGAAGGGCGCGACATCTTTACCGGCGATGTGGACGTGGTCGTCTGCGACGGATTCGTGGGCAATGTGGTGGTCAAGATGAGCGAGGGGCTGGCCGCCTCGCTGGTGCGGATGCTCAAGCGCGTCTTTACGTCGGGCGTCATGCCCGCCCTTGGGGCGCTCCTCGCCCGCGGCGCCTTCCGGAACTTCGCGCGGACCATTGATTACGCGGAATACGGGGGCGCCCCGCTGCTCGGCCTTCAGGGGCTCGCCATCGTCTGCCACGGGCGCTCCAACGCCAGGGCCATGACCAACGCCATCCGCATGAGCGGTGCCTTTGTCCGCAAGGAGACCAACGCCCGCCTGGCCGAAACCATTCTCGCCAACGAGGAGCTGACGCGGTTTTCCCGCGCCATTTGAGCGCATGGGCGCTGCCGTTCCGCAAACCCCACGGACACTCCATGACTCTCAACTGCCATCTGCGCGCCCTGTGCGCCCATGTGCCGGAGACCGTCATCACCAACGATGACCTGGCGGCCCTTGTGGACACCAATGACCAGTGGATCGTCGAGCGCACGGGTATCCGCCGCCGCCACAGGCTGGCCGACACGGAAAACGCCTCGGACCTGGCCCTGGCTGCCGCCCGGCGCTGCCTGGAGGAAACGGCGCTCCCGGCGCGTTCCCTCACCCATGTGCTCGCCGCCACCTGCACGCCGGACCATCTTTCCCCCTCCATCGCCTGTATCCTCGCCGGCGCGCTGGATGCCGGGCCGGTCATGGCCATGGATTTCGGCGCGGCCTGTACGGGCTTCATCTACGGGCTTTCCCTGGGCCGGGCCTTTCTGGCCCAGGCGCCGGAGAGCCGGATACTCTTTGTCTGCACCGAAGCCCTGACCCGGCGCGTCAACTGGCAGGACCGGGGCACCTGCGTCCTCTTCGGCGATGCGGCCGCGGCCTGCGTGCTCGACAGCGAGGGCGGCGAGGGCTCGGCCCGCGTGGAGGACGTCCTCTGCCAGAGCGACGGCACGCAGCGCGACCTCATCGTTGTGGGCGGCGGCACGGCCTGCCGGTACGCGCCCGGCGATCCCGTGGATGACTCGTTCTTCATTTCCATGCGCGGGCGCGATACCTACAAGCATGCTGTCCGCCAGATGGTCCAGGTGTGCGAGACGCTTCTTGCCCGCAACGGGCTCACCATGGATGATGTGGAGCTCTTCGTGCCCCACCAGGCCAACATCCGGATCATCGAGGCCGTGGGCTCGCGTCTGGGCGTCGGCGCGGAGAGGGTCTTTGTGAATCTCGCGGAATACGGCAACACCTCGTCCGCCTCCATTCCGCTGGCCCTGGCCGAGGCCCGCGCGGCGGGACGCATCCGCCCCGGCGACCGCGTGCTGGTGACGGCCTTCGGCGCGGGCTTGACGTGGGGCGCGGCGCTCCTGCGATTCTAGCTCCCCCGTGCGCCGCGCATTGAAATTCCCCGGCGCATGGAGTATGGTGCAGGTTCATGGCTCTCGACACTGAAAGCGGGGAAGCGGCATGACGAATTCTTGCGCAGCATCGGCGGATTCCTGGGCGGATGCGCCCGCGGCTCTGGTCACGGGCGGTTCGCGCGGCATCGGGCGGGCCATTGCCCGCACGCTCGCGCGTGACGGTTTTTGCGTCATCCTTACCTATGTGAGCCGCCCGGAAGAGGCTGAACGCGCCGTGGAGGAAATCGCGGCTGCGGGTGGCCGGGCGCGCGCCCTTGCGCTGGATGTGGGCGACGATGCCGCCGTGGAGGCGTTTTTTGCCGCGCAGATCAAGGACAAGGTCAATCTGGCGGTTCTGGTCAACAACGCGGGCATCACCCGGGACGGATTCCTCATCCGCATGAAGACGGAAGATTTCGACCGCGTGCTGGATGTCAACCTCGGCGGCGCCTTCGCGTGCAGCCGCGAGGCCGCCAAGATCATGGGCAGGCGCAGGACCGGGCGCATCATCAATATCGCCTCGGTGGTCGGCCAGATGGGCAATGCCGGGCAGGCCAACTATTGCGCCGCCAAGGCCGGGCTCATCGGGCTCACCAAGTCCAACGCGCGCGAGCTCGCCGCGCGGGGCATCACCGTCAATGCCGTGGCGCCCGGCTTTATCGAGACCGACATGACGGCCAAGCTCGGCGAGGCGGTCGTGGCGAGCTATGTGGAGGCCATTCCCCTGCGCCGCATGGGCACCGCCCAGGATGTGGCCGAGGCCGTGGCCTTTCTGGCCTCGGAACGGGCCGCCTACATCACGGGGCAGGTGCTTGCCGTCAACGGCGGCATGTACTGCTGAAAGGGACGCCCGGCGCGTTGCGGAAGCTTGTGGCGCGCAGCGTGCCGGACTTTTTTTTGACGAATGCGCGGAAAGGCATGCCGGAGATTTCCGGGGCCCGCGCGAAACGAACATGGAACACCTGGAGGACGCCATGTCTGATGTCGCGGAAAAAGTCCAGAAAATCATTGTTGACCAGCTTGGCGTGAGCGCCGACGAAGTGAAGCCCGATGCCTCCTTTGTCGAGGACCTGGGCGCGGACTCCCTGGATCTCACCGAACTCATCATGGCCATGGAAGAAGAGTTCGACATCGAGATCGCCGACGAGGACGCGCAGAAGATTCTCAAGGTGCAGGACGCCATCAATTATATCGAAAACAAGAAGTAGGCGGCGTGCCCCGGCGCGTTCGGGGCATGTCCCGCGTGCTGGCGCGGCGGTGGCGGCTCCTGGGGGATTTGCCGTCGTTCGCGGAGCGCTTCTTTGTGGATGCGGCGTTTGCAGCCGTGCCGCGCGCGTTGCCGGATGCGGGGTTTCGGGTTGACGCCGGGCTGCGCCCGGCGGCAGCCTGAAGCGTTTGTGGCGCCCGGCGCGCAAGGGCAGCCGCCGCAGGCCCCGTCTGGGGCACGGCGGCTGACCGGTGTGAACGCCGGTGTGAACGGGCGAAACGCCGCGCGTTTTTGCAGGCGCTCCTGCGGAAAGTTTTCGCTGGAACGGGCGAAAGGGATTGCGCCCGGGGCGCCTGACAGGAGCATCGTTCCAGATGCTCCGTCGACCGCGCAGGCGGCCGGACCCCATGAAGGCGGAGGCGCGCCTGCGCGTGCCTTCAACGTTGACTTTGGAAAGAGCCGAAGTACATCCGCGCTGAGGCCAAGGAGCTTCCATGAACCGTCCCCGCGTAGTGATCACCGGCGTTTCCGGCATCACGCCGCTTGCCAATGACATCAACACCACCTGGAAGCGTCTGCTGGCGGGTGAATCCGGCATCGGTCCCATCACGCTCTTTGACGCGTCGGACTACACTTCGCGCATCGCGGGCGAGGTCAAGGGGTTTGCTCCGGAAGCCTGGATTCCCGCCAAACAGGCGCGCCGCATGGACCGTTTCACCCAGTTCGCGGTGGCCGCCGCCAGGATGCTGCTGGAGGATGCGGGGTTCGCCATCACCCCGGACAACGCCGAGGACGTGGCCGTCATCCTCGGTATCGGGCTGGGCGGCCTGCACACGCTGGAAACCTGGCACAGCAAGCTGCTCGAGGCCGGTCCCAACAAGATTTCGCCGTTCATGATCCCCATGCTCATTTCCAACATGGGCCCGGGGCAGATATCCATCTTCACGGGCGCCAAGGGGCCGAACATCGTCACCACCACGGCCTGCGCCTCGGGCATCCACGCCATCGGCACGGCCTACAGCGAGATACTGCTCGGCCGCGCCACAGGCGTCATCACCGGCGGCGTGGAATCCACGGTCACGCCTCTGGGCGTGGCGGGCTTCACGGCGCTCAAGGCCCTTTCCACGCATTTCAACGATGACCCCGCCAGGGCGTCGCGGCCCTTTGACGCCGGGCGCGACGGCTTTGTCATCGGCGAGGGGGCGGGCCTGCTCCTCCTTGAGGAGCTGGAAAGCGCGCGGCGCCGTGGCGCGAAAATCTACGCCGAAGTGGTGGGCTACGGCGCCTCGGGCGACGCGCACCACATGACCGCGCCGCACGAGACCGGCGAGGGTATGGCCGCGGCCATGCGGCGCGCCCTGCGCGACGCGGGCCTCCAGCCCGGGGACGTGGACTATATCAATGCCCACGCGACGTCCACCCAGCTCAATGACAGCACGGAAACCAGGGCCATGAAGCTTGCCTTCGGGGAGCACGCGAAAAAGCTCAGGATCTCGGCCACCAAGTCCATGACCGGGCATCTGCTCGGCGCGGCCGGCGGCATCGAATCCGTCTTTACGGCCCTGGCGCTCCATGAGGAGGCCCTGCCGGGCACCATTAATCTGGAATCTCCCGACCCGGCGTGCGATCTTGATTACCTTGCCGGGGGCACCGAGCATGTGGCCTGCGAATACGGCATGTGCAACTCGTTCGGTTTCGGGGGCACCAACGCCAGCGTCATTTTCAAAAAATGGGTCGACTGACGCCAACGTGCCGGAAATGACCGCCCGCAGCGGCGGCGCTGTCCACGGCGGCCGAAGTTCCGGCCGCCACAGCCTTTTGCCCGCCGCGCGCGGGCGATTTTTCCGCAAAAGGATATGCCTCAATGGATGAACTCATTCTCCAGGACCCGGAACTCGCCAAGGCCATCGTCCTCGAATCCGACCGCCAGATGAGCAAGCTGGAACTCATCGCGTCGGAAAATTTCGTTTCCTCCGCCGTGCGGGAGGCCCAGGGGAGCGTGCTCACCCACAAGTATGCCGAAGGCTATCCCGGCAAGCGCTATTACGGCGGCTGCGAATATGTGGACATGGTGGAGGAGCTGGCCCGCGAGCGCGCCTGCCGCCTTTTCGGCTGCGCGCATGCCAACGTCCAGCCCCATTCCGGCTCCCAGGCGAACATGGCCGTCTATTTCGCCTGCCTCAAGCCCGGGGATACGGTGCTGGGCATGAATCTTTCGCATGGCGGCCACCTCACTCACGGGAGCCCGGTGAATTTTTCGGGCAGGCTGTTCAACGTGGTCTCCTATGGCGTCCGCAAGGAGACGGGCCGCATCGACTATGACGAGGTCGAGGCCCTGGCGCGGGAGCATCACCCGGCCATGATCGTGGCCGGCGCCAGCGCCTATCCGCGCCGCATCGACTTTGCGCGCTTCCGGGCCATCGCTGACGAGGTGGGCGCCCTGCTCATGGTGGACATGGCCCACATCGCGGGGCTGGTGGCCGCCGGGCTGCACGAAAGCCCCATCCCGCACGCGCATGTCACCACCACCACCACGCACAAGACGTTGCGCGGCCCGCGCGGGGGCATGATCCTTTCGGACGAGGCCAACGCCAAACGCCTTGACAGCCAGATATTCCCCGGCATGCAGGGCGGCCCGCTCATGCACGTCATCGCGGCCAAGGCCGCGGCCTTTGGCGAGGCCCTGCGGCCCGCCTTTGCCCGCTACGCGCAGCGCGTGGTGGAAAATGCCGCCGCCCTGGCCGATGCGCTCATGGCCGCCGGTTTCGAGCTCGTTTCCGGCGGCACGGACAACCATCTGCTCCTGGTGGACCTGACGCGCCGGGACGTCACCGGCAAGGATGCGGAAACCGCGCTGGACGCCGCCGGCATCACGGTCAACAAGAATACCATCCCCTTCGAGACGCGGTCGCCCTTCGTCACCTCGGGCATCCGCCTCGGCACGGCGGCCCTGACCACCCGCGGCCTTTCGCGGGACGACATGGCCACGGTGGCGGCGTTCATTGCCGAGAGCATCGACAGGCGCGACGATGCGCGGGCCCTGGCCGCCATCCGCACGCGGGTGGAGGAATTCGCGCGCCAGTTCCCGCTCTTTTCCTGGTAATTCGATACCGGACGCGAGTGCGGCATGGAACGACTGCCCTGGCCCGAATACTTCATGAGCATCACCCGGCTGGTGAGCTGCCGCTCCACCTGCACGCGGCGCAGGGTGGGCGCCGTAGCCGTCAAGGACAGGCGCATCCTCGCCACGGGATACAACGGCGCGCCCGCCGGAACGCCGCACTGCCTGGAGGTGGGCTGCCTGCGCCAGGAACTCGGCATCCCCTCGGGCCAGCGCCACGAGATCTGCCGCGGCCTGCATGCGGAGCAGAACGTCATCATCCAGGCCGCGGTACACGGCATCAACATTTCCGGCGCAACGCTGTACTGCACGACGCATCCCTGCGTGCTCTGCGCCAAGATGCTCATCAACTGCGGCATCAGCAGGATATTCTACGCTGAGGACTACCCCGACGAACTGGCCGCGACCATGCTCCGCGAAGCGGGCATTCCGGTGGAACGGCTTGCCGTGACGTGGGCGCCCGAAGCCGGAACCATCGCGGAATGACGCCATGCCGGAAATGCCAGACCAGACAGCCGCAGCGGAACAGGAGTTCGCCCCCTTCATGCGCGAGGCCATCGCCCTGGCGCGGCGCGGGCGCTGGAGCGCCTGCCCCAACCCCATGGTCGGCGCCGTTCTGGTGCGCGGCGGAGAGGTCGTGGCGCGCGGCTGGCACCACGGCGCCGGACTGCCCCACGCCGAGGTGGACTGCCTGGCGGATGCGGCGGCCCGGCGGGTGGACCCCGCGGACTGCACGTTGGTGGTCACGCTGGAGCCCTGCTGCCATCACGGAAAAACGCCGCCCTGCACTGACGCCATCCTGGCCGCGGGCATCCGCCGGGTGGTCTATGGCCTTCGGGACCCCAATCCCGTGGCGGGCGGGGGCGCGGCCTTGCTGGAGGCCGCGGGCCTTGCCGTGCCCGGTCCCGTGCTGGAGGCCGAATGCCGCGACCTTGCGGCGGATTTTCTTGTCTGGCAGACCACGGACCGTCCCTATGTCCTGCTCAAGCTCGCC
>URHE01000078.1 GCA_900547595.1 uncultured Desulfovibrio sp. | reverse complement strand
GGCGGAGGAGATCCGCATCTGGGAGGAATTGCTGCCGCACCTGCCGGACAGTGTCCGCCGGCTCTGGACGGCTCTGGGCGACATGCGCCGCCTGTGGCGGGTGCTTGCCGCGTGCGGTGGCCGCACCCTGCGGATCCCGTGCGCCCTGCCGCCGCCGGCGCATGCCCTGCGCCGCCGTCTGGGCGCCGCCTGCCTGCGCGGGCTCGTGGCGGAGTTCGGCGGCACGGAGATATATGTGCCCACCTGCGGGCGCCTGCTCGCGCGGCTGCGGCAGCGGGAGATCATCACGGAGTTCAACCACGCCACATCGCGCGGCATGAGCAGCGTGACCGCCGTGGCCCGGCTGGCCGCGCGGCATGATCTGTCCGACCGCCGCATCTGGCAGATACTCAAGACAACGGCGTCCGCGCCCAGGCAGGCGGCCGCCCTGCGCCGGCTGCCCCAAACGCTGGAAGCGGTGCGCGAGGAGGAACCGGAGATTTCGGGTTAACCAGGGGAAATCATAAGGGAATCCGGAAAACAGACAGGCCGGAATATTTTTATGCCCGCGAAATCGCGGGCTTTTTTTGCGCCGCTGTGCCGAAAAACCGCCCCCCGGGGCGGGAAAAGCCGCGCCATGCGCGTGTTTGCGGGTAGTGAAACCCTTCACTCTTACGCGCGCGGCCTGTTCTGGCATTGTGCTCCCACGGGGGCCGCGCCGGGCGGCGCCCGCAAGCTTCGGGCACCTCATCCGGGAGCAGACCATGCGCGACATGTTTCCTCTGGCCCATGCCTTCACCGCCCGCTGGGAGGGCGGCCTTGCCGAACATCCCGCCGATCCCGGCGGTCTGACAAAATACGGGGTTTCCCTGCGCTGGGTGCAAGACCTCGCCCGCGAGGCGCGGGAGGAATGCCTGCGCCTGCGGAAAAGCTGCGACGGCTGCGTCCGCCCCGCCGCCGGAGACTGCGCCTGGCAGGCGCTGGACCTGGACATGGACGGCGATGTGGACGCCGACGATGTGCGCGCCTGCACCAGGGCCCAGGCCGCCGCGCTGTTCCGGCGCCACTTCTGGGACAGGCTCGCCTGCGGGCGGCTTCCCCTGCCGCTGGCCGTCACCCTCTATGA
Organism: uncultured Desulfovibrio sp.; assembly: GCA_900547595.1. Lineage (GTDB taxonomy): Bacteria > Desulfobacterota > Desulfovibrionia > Desulfovibrionales > Desulfovibrionaceae > Desulfovibrio. The sequence goes on along the minus strand of URHE01000078.1, from coordinate 7,337 downwards.
CGGGGCCGTCAATATGGGGCCGGCCCGCGCCGTGCGCCAGCTCCAGAGCGCCATGAATCTGGTGGGCGAGGCCGAGCTCGATCACTGGAGCCCCATTGCCGAGGACGGCCTCATGGGCCCGAAAACGCGCGAACTGGCCGAGGCCCTGGACGGGGTGGACCTTGCCTTTCGGACGGCCCGGCAAAGCCTGCGCCGCCGCGAGGCGTTTTACCGCGAGCTGGCGGAGCGGCGCCCTTCCATGAAGGTCTTTCTGCAGGGCTGGCGCAACCGTGTGGCCGACCTTGCCGCGTATCTCGGCGAGCTGGAACGGGGGGCGTTCTGATGTGGGCCCTGCTGGGCAAGGCGCTGGGCACGGTCATGGGGGGCGCCCTGGGCGGTCTCTTCCGCCGGGGCGGGGGCGTGGCCGCGGGGAAGGACGCGGGCCTTGCCGGGGAACTGGCGCGGGCCTCGGAGCGCGCGCTCGCGGAACGCGCCGGCCGCGATCAGGCCCAGAGCCGGATCAACGAGAGCGAGATCGCGGGCGCCCCGCAAAGCCGCCTGCGGCTCTGGCGCTCCTTTCTCGGCTGGACCCTGAGCCTGCTCTTCGCCTGGGAAGTGGTGGGGCGGCTCATCGTCATTCCGCTCCTGCTGCCGGAGCTTGAACGGCGCCTGCCGCCCTCGGCGCTTGACCAGATCCTCGCCGTGCTTCTGGGCATGCTCGGCCTGGGTTTTTGAACCGGGTCAAAGGGGAGGAAATGATGGCTGACCAGTTTCTGTTGCCGCACGGGATTTTTGCCGCCAATGGCGCGTCCCTGCTCATTCTTGTGATCCAGGGCCTCTTTGCGCTGGCGCTCTGGAGCCTGCGCCGGGCCTTTGTGCGTTCGGACGAATGGCTGCTGCATCTTCAGCGCGAGAGCCGCCGCGAGTCGGCCATGAACGGGCGTCTCAGCGCGCTGGAGGAGCGCGTGCGGGAACTGCCCGCCGCCGGGGACCTGGCCGGGCTGTATGGCGAACTGGCGGCCCTGCGCGGCGAGATACAGGCGCTCAACGCCCGCATTTCCGGGCTGGACCGGCTGCTGGAACGGCTGGAGCATGGCCTTGACCGTCAGGAAGACCGGCTGGGGCGGCTCCCCGCCGACGGGCGGTCCCGCTGATGGCGGCGCGTCCGCAACGCGCGCGGCGGGACGGCAAACTGCTGGCGCGGCTGGAACGGCGGCTCGACCTGCTGGCCGACACCCTGGATGCGGCGGCCATCGCGGACAAGAGCATGGACGTGGTGCGCGAGATCAGGGAAGTCCACGCCCTGCTCCGTTCCCTGAACGAGGCCGCCGCGCAGGACTCCGGACGCGGGCGGCTGGTGGTGGTCTGGGCCGATGCCCCGGCCCTTTCGGACACCGCTTCCGGGTGCGGGAGCGAATCCGCAAAGGCCGAAACGTGCCGGTAACTGAGGGAGTCCCCATGCCCTGCGTCATTCCCTACGCGCCCCGGCCGCTCCAGCGCCGGTTCCACGAGGAGCGCACGCGCTTTTGCGTCCTCCTCTGCCACCGCCGCTTCGGCAAGACCGTGGCCGCCATCAACGACCTCATCCGCGAGGCCCTGCGGCGCGGCGGCGAGGACTGGCGGGCGGCCTACGCCGCGCCCTTTCTCGGGCAGGCCAAGGCCGTGGCCTGGGATTACTGCCGCCGCTTCGCGGGCGCCCTGCCGGGGACGCGCTTCCTGGAGAGCGAGCTTGTCTGCATCCTGCCCAATGGCGCGCGTATCCGACTGGTGGGCACGGAAAACGCGGATGCCCTGCGCGGCCTCTATCTGGACGACCTGGTGCTCGACGAGCCGGCGGACATGGAGCGGCAGGTCTGGAGCCAGGTATTCCGGCCCATGCTGGCGGACCGGCAGGGGCGCGCGCTCTTCTGCGGCACCCCGCGCGGCACGGACAATCTGCTCTACGACGTCTGGCAGGAAAGCGGGGCCGATACCTCGGGGCTGTGGTCGCGCTTCCGCTTTCCGGCCTCGGTCACGGGCTGTCTGCCCGAGGCGGAACTGGCGGCGGCGCGGCGCGCCATGGACGAGAGCGAATACCGGCAGGAGTTCGAGTGCTCCTTCGCGGCGGCCCTGCGCGGGGCCTATTACGCGGCCCTGCTGGATCAGGCCGAGAGCGAGGGGCGCATCACGCGTCTTGCGCCGGACCCGGCCCTGCCCGTCCATACGGCCTGGGACCTGGGCATGGATGACGCCACGGCCATCTGGTTCTTCCAGGCCGAGCCTTCGGGCGCGTGGCGCATGCTCGACTATTACGAGGCCGGGGGCGAAGGGCTCGCCCATTACGCGCGCATCCTGCGCGGCAAGGCCGCGCCGGCGGGAAGCGGCGCCCCGGGCGACCTGCCGTTCCTTTCCGGGCGGGGTTTCGTCTACGGCCAGCACATCGCCCCGCGCGACATCCGCGTGCGCGAGCTCGGCACCGGGCAAAGCCGTCTGGAAAGCGCGGCGGCCCTGGGTATCCGCTTCAGCGTGGCGCCGGGCCTGCCGCTGGCGGACGGCATCGACGCCACGCGCCGGCGCATCCCGCGCCTCTGGTTCGATGCGGAGCATTGCGCGCGGGGCATCAGGGCGCTTCGGGCCTACCGGCGGCAATGGCGGCGGGGCGGGGAGGCGTCCGGCCCGCTCCATGACTGGACGAGCCATGCGGCGGATGCCCTGCGCTACGCGGCCACGGGGTTCCGGCCCGACATGGCCGCCGGAACGGCGGCGCCCGCCCGCGCGCGCACCGGCTACGACATTTTTGGGGAAGGGTCCGGAGGCAGGGCATGAAGTTTGTCTATCGTCCCGCAAGGGGAGAGGCCGAACGCGACGAGCCCTTCCGGCGCATGGCGGCCGAGGGGCTGCTTGGCTGCGCCATGTATGCCTTCGCCGCTCCGAACCTTGGGGACTGGCGCGCGGTGACGGCGCGCGGGCTCCTCCTGCGCTGCGAGGATGCCGGGGGGCGCCTGCTCGGCTGCGGCCTGTTCTCCCCCTGGCGCGGCAACCTGCTGGAATTCGATTTCACGGCCTTCCGGGAGAGCGCGCGGCTCGCGCCGCGCATGGCGCGGGGCGCCTTTGCCTGGATATTCCGGCACCTTGCGTGCGCGGGCATCGTCGGCATCTGTCCGCTGCCCAACCGGCATGCCTGGCGCCTGGCGGAGGCGTGCGGCTTCCGCGTGCTCGGCAGGCTGCCCGGAGCCTGCTTTTACGCCCGCAAGGGCCGGTATGTGGACGGCGTTCTGGTCACGCTGGCCCGCGGGGACGACAACCAGCCGCCGGGGATGCCGCGGGAAGCGCTCTCCCCCGGCGGCGCAACACAGGAGTTTGCCATGGGATTCGGAGGAGGCATGAGCACGCCCAGCGTGCCCGAAGTGGCGCCCGCGCCCAAGCAGGAAGTGGCGAAGCCCGTCACCGAGGCCGCCACGGCGGCGCGGCAGAACCAGCGCGACAAGGCGGCGAAGGCGGCGGGCATCGGCGGTTCCATCTACACAAGCCCGCTTGGCCGCGCGCGCGGCGACGAGCGCAAGACCCTGCTGGGACAGTAGCGCGTTTTCGCAATGGAAGTGCGGAAACGCTCCGACAGATACTTTCCGCAGAAAAAACCTCTGGGAGGAAGCATGCGCGCATTGTCTCGCGCGAACATGGCATCCGGCATCCCCGGGCCGGAGGACTCCGGTGCGGGGGAGCGGCTGCGCGCGGAAGTGGCGCGGCTTTCGCGCCGGCATCGGGAGCTCATGCGGCGCCGCGCCCCGTGGGAAGGGGCATGGCGCAGTCTGGCCGAGCACTTCCTGCCCACGCGCTTCCGGCCCGCGGCGGAACAGGGGCGGGACGGGGAGGAGCGCGGCCCCATGCTTAACAGCCGGCTGGTGGACGCCACGGGCATCCTTGCCATGCGGGTGCTGGCGGCGGGGCTCCAGGGCGGCCTCACCAGTCCGGCGCGGCCATGGTTCCGCCTTTCGCTGGATGACGCGGATCTCGCCAGAAGCCGGCAGGGGCAGGAATGGCTGGACGAATGCGCGGCCCGCATGCGGGTGGTATTCCACCGTTCCAACTTCTACAATGTCATGCACACACTGTACGCGGAGCTCGGCACCTTTGGCACGGCGTTCGCCTTCGAGCTGGCGGACCCGCGCTGGGGCTTCAGCTTCGTGCCGCTCTGCGCGGGGGAATACGCCCTGGACTGCAACGAGCGCCGCCGGGTGGATACGGTTTTCCGCCGGGTATTCATGAGCCTGCGGCAGATGGCCGCGGCCTTCGGGCCCAACGCCCTGCCGGAGGAACTGCGCGCCACCCTGGGCCGCGACCCGGACCGGCGTTTTCCGGTGGCCCAGGCGGTCTTTCCCCGGATGGAACGCCGTCCGGGCCGGGTGGATGCGGCAGGCATGCCCTTTGCCTCCCTGCACTGGCTGGAGGGGCGGGAGGGCGCGCACCCCCTGCGCGTTTCCGGCTTCCGGGGCTTCCCGGGCTTCGGCCCGCGCTGGGACGCGGCGGGCAACGACGTCTATGGCCGTTCCCCGGCCATGGACGCCCTGCCGGACTGCCGCATGCTGCAACAGATGGGCATCACCACCCTCAAGGCCATCCACAAGGCCGTGGACCCGCCCATGAGCGTGGCGGCCGGCTTGCGCTCGGTGGGGCTGGATCTCACGCCCGGCGCCGTCAACTATGTGGACAGCATCCCCGGGCAGAGCCCGCAGGCGGCCGCGCCGCTCTTTCAGGTGCGGCCTGACCTCGCCACCTCGCGCAAGGCCATGGAGGCGGTGCAGAACCAGATCCGCGCGGGGTTGTACAACGACCTTTTCAAGCTTGTGCTTGAAGGCAGGAACCAGGTCACGGCCAGCGAGATCGCCGCGCGGGAAGAGGAAAAGCTGGTGCTCATCGGGCCGGTGCTCGAGCGTTTGCACGATGAGCTGTTCCTGCCGCTCATCGACCGCACCTTTGAGCTCATGCGCGAGCTGGACATGCTGCCGCCCACGCCGCCGGAACTTGCCGGGCGGCGCCTGCGGGTGGAGTTCGTCTCGCTCCTGGCGCAGGCGCAGAAGCTCGTGGGCATGGGCGCCGCCGACCGCTACCTGGCGCTGGCCGGGCGCGCGGCGGCTGTCTGGCCCGAGGCGCTGGACTGCCTCAATGTGGACAGGCTGCTGGATTCCTATGCCGAGACCCTGGGCCTGCCCGTGAGCCTGACGCGGCCGCAGGAGGAGCGCGACGCCCTGCGAAGGGACCGCGCCGAAAGCGCGGGCCGGGAGCGGGCGCTCAAACTGCTTGGCGAGAGCACGGGCGTGGTGGAGCGGCTGGCGGCCAGCCCCCTGACGCTTCCCGACGGGAGCCGGGGCAGCGTGCTGGACGTGCTGCTGGAACTGCTGGGCCGGGCGGTGGGGCCGGGCGGGGAGGGCGCTTCCGCTGATGCCGCCGCCCCGGCGTCCGCGGAGGCGCGGCCATGAGCGACGGCGTTTTCCGGGAGGATGCGGCGGCCTCGCGGGAGGCTTCCGGCGGGCGGCGGGACGCCCGTCTGGCGGCCGCCGTGGACGGGCTCATGACCAGCCCGGAGGGCAGGGACTTCCTGCGCTGGCTCCTGACCGTCTGCCGCAGCTTCGAGGCGCAGGCGCCGGGCGCGGGCGCGAGCCCGCTGGCCGAACGCCTGATCTTTGCCGAGGGCGCCCGGCAGGTGGGCATGCGCCTGCTGCGGCTCCTGCAGACGGCCAATGCGGCGCACTTTCCCAATCTTTTACTGACACGGGAGGACGATGATGATGCGGACGGATGCGGAGGAGATCCCCCTGCCGGGCTTCATGCCCGATGAGGCGGGGGCGGACGCGGAACAGGCGGCCGGCGCCGTCTCGGTACCGGCCCCGGCGGGACCCGGCGCGGCATCCGGCGTTGCGGGAACGGAGGCCGGGGGGCCGGACGACACGGCGCGGCTTGAGGGCCTGATGCGGCGGCGCGAGGAGGAGCAACGCGCGCGCTGGCTCTCCCGTGTGGATGCCTGGCGCGACGAGGTGGCGCGGGATGCCGAGCTGGGCGGCGAACGCCTGGAAGCCAGCATCGCCCGCGCCCAGCTTGCCCTGGGCCGCTTTGACGAAAGCGGCAGGATCGGGCGTCTGCTCCAGAGCTCCGGCTATGGCAACCACCCGGACATCGTGCGCTTTTTCAACCGCCTGGCGGACGCGGTCATGGAGGACGTGCCCGCGCCCGGCAGCCCGGAGGGCGGTCTGGCTCCGCTGGAGGAGCGCATGTACGCCGGCTGGCGTTCCTGATTCCCGGAAGTTTCCGTCAGACCCGGCAACCCCAGAACATGAGGAGGAAGCATGTCCCAGACCCTTGGTTTCGTGGCCACGCTGGCCGAGATGGAGCAGTTCTATCGCGGCGACAGGGCCGGGCAGATCATCGAGCTCATGAACAGGACCAACGACATCATGGACGATGTGCCGTGGATGGAGGCCAACCAGTCCGACGGCCATCTGACGCGCATCCGCACGGGCCTGCCCGCCGTGTACTGGCGCAGGCTCTACCAGGGCACGCCGCCGTCCAAGTCGCAGTGGAGCCAGGTCAAGGAGGGCTGCGGCATCCTTGAGGCCATCATGGAACTGGACGTGGAGGAACTGCGCCTTTACGGCAGCCGCGACCGCGCCTTCCGCATGAGCGAGGGCGTGGCCTTTGCCGAGGCCATGCGCCAGAAGGTCGCCGCCACGCTGTTCTATGGCGACAGCAATCTCAATCCCGACGAGTTCAACGGCCTTGCCATGCGCTATCCCGCCGCCGACGCCAACAACGTGCTGGACGCGGGCGGCCGTGACACGGCCTGCACCTCGCTCTGGCTCGTGGCCTGGGGCGCGCAGGCCGTGCACGGCATCTACCCCAGGGGCAGCGCGGGCGGCCTTTCCCATGAGGACCTGCACTCCTACATGACGCAGGACCCGGATGGCCGGAAGTACCAGGTGGTGGGCGACAAGTACAACTGGCGCTGCGGCCTGGCCGTGCGCGACTGGCGCGGCGTGGTGCGCGTGGCCAACCTGCCCGTGGCCGCCCTCGGCAAGCGCAAGGGCCAGAGCGGTTTCATCGACCTCCAGAAACTGACCATCGAGGCCAAGAACCGCATGCCCCAGCATCTGCGTCAGAAGGCCGTGTGGTACGCCAACAGCGACGTGCTCACCGCCCTGGAGCTCCAGAATTCCGACGCGGGCAATGTCCAGCTCCAGTACGGCGAGTTCTTCGATGCCAGGGCCGTGCCCGTGCTCCATGGCCGTCCCGTGCGTCAGTGCGACGCCATCTCTTCCGGTGAAGCGGTCATCTAGGGTCTGGACCTATTGATATGGCTGCTGGCCTGGGCTGCGGCAGCTTATGCA
>URHE01000077.1 GCA_900547595.1 uncultured Desulfovibrio sp. | reverse complement strand
GCCCCCGCCCTTCGCTCCGCTTCGGGCGGCCAGCGGAAAAACTCTTTTCCGCGCTGGAGAAACCATAACGGAGTTTAATGAGGTCTGAGCCTAAAGTCCGGACCTGTTGATGTGGCTGCTGGCCTGGGCTGCGGCAGCAGACGCCCGCGCCGTGATACGGCGTGAAACCATACTTTCCCGCCGCCTGTCCCGCTCTGCGGGGAATGGCTGGAGCTGTCAATGTCACACGCAAAAGGACGCCGCCCCTTCCGGAACGGCGTCCCTTGTTGTCCATCCGAATGCGGGCCGGAGCCCGCCGGAGATTACGGCCGCTTGGGAGCGCCCTTGGGCGTCATGGAGTAGCGGTAGATCTCGCTCACTTCCTTGTCATAGCCGGGGTAGAAGCCCTTGCCCATGCCCAGAACGATGCGCGCGCCGCGGTTCATGAGCACCAGCAGGTCGCCGCTGGCCGGGTCGACGCAGAGCCCTTCGATCTCGCCCTGCTTGATGGCCTCGTCCAGGGTCTTTTCCAGCACCACCGGCGCATTGGTGGCGGAGCTCACTTCAACGCGGTAGATATGGTCGGGCTCGTTGTCGTCGGCGGTGCCGTCGTCAGCGGTGACGTAGAGCGCGCCGTCCAGATAGTAGACGCCCTGCACCCACTGCGGCACGGGCTGGAGATGCACCTTGCGCAGGTACTTGCCCTTGAGGTCGTATTCGTAGAGGTAGCGTCCGCTTTCCTCGCCCACCCAGGAGCACATCCATACCGTGCCCTTCACCGGGTCGACGGTGATGCCGGAGACTTCCTCCTGGCCGGACTTGGGCTCAAAGGCGAAGGTGCGCTTGAGCTTGAGCGTTTCCGCGTCATGCACGGCGATCTGGATGTCCTTGCCCACGCCGTCCATGAAGTTCTCGGCGCTGATGTAAAGCTCGCCGTTGTAGATGTCGATGTCGCCGATGTGGTTGGAGGGGATGGAGTAGCCCTCGAACGGCTTGTCGTTCTGCTTCACGAGCTTGCCGCTCATGTCATACTTGTAGAGGGCGGTGCTGCCGCTCACATAGATGAACTTGCCGTCGCAGGCGACGCCCTGCCGACCGGCGACGGGCATGACGCTTTTCAGGGTGTAGACGTACTTGGGGCCGGGTTTTTGGGGCCCGGTCACCGGAGCCGTGGACGCGAGCTGGGGAACTGCCAGGGCCAGAGCCAGGGCGGCAAGCGCCAGAAACTTGGGCATGGAGAACTCCTCCGGATTCAGGTTGGCGGCCGCGAAGCATGCCGCTGAAGCCTGCCTGATCCCCCGGATCGGCAGGATGGCCGGGCGAACGCCCACAGCGGGCGCTTCCCCGGCCAGCGCCACACGCTGCCGCGTGGCGCGCCGCCGCGCGTCCGGCAGCCGGACGCGACAAATCATTCTTATTCCACGACCTCGGCCTTCCTGATGATCACCGGGGTCACGGGCACATCCTCATAGTGCCCCTTGCGCCCGGTGCTGACGGCCTCGATCTTGTCCACCACGTTCTGGCCCTGAATGACCTTGCCGAAAACCGCATAGCCCCAGCCCTGGGGCGTCTTGGCCTTGAAATCGAGAAACTCGTTGTTCCTGGTGTTGATGAAGAACTGGGAGCTGGCCGAATGCGGGTCCGAGGTGCGGGCCATGGCAATGGTGTACTTCTGGTTGCGCAGGCCATTGTCCGCCTCGTTGCGGATGGGGGCCGCCGTGCGCTTTTCCTTGAGCTCCGGCGTCAGGCCGCCGCCCTGGATCATGAAATTCCTGATGACGCGGTGAAAGACCGTGCCGTCATAATGGCCGGACTTCACATACTGGATGAAATTGGCCGTGGTGATGGGCGCCTTGCGCGCGTCCAGCCGCACCACGATGTCGCCCAGACTCGTCTCCAGCCTGACCACCGGGTCCGGCGCCGCCTGCGCGGCGGCCTGAAGGGACGCGGGCGCCATGATGAAGGCCAGGGCAAAGGCCAGCAGCGCCACAACGCCGCGCCGCAACGCGCGGCCCGGCAACGGAGCATTCCGGAACATCCCCCGCCGGGCGGAGGAAACGGCATTCTGCATGACAAGACTCCTCTTTTTTCTCTCTGCCGGGCATGGCATGGCGCCGCTCAGAGCAGACCCTGCGCGCGGAGCACTTCCGTGAGCTTCGTCGTCTCCTCGGGGCTCATGGGGCAGAGCGGCAGCCGCATCTCGGCGGACATGCGGCCCAGCAGCGCCAGCGCCGTCTTGACCGGGATGGGATTGCTCACCATGAACATGGCCCGGTGCAGGGGGAACAGCTCGTGATGGATGGCGCGCGCGCCGGCGAGGTCGCCCCGCGCAAAGGCGTTGCACATGGCGGCCACGCGGCCCGGCACGATGTTGGAGGTCACGGAGATGACCCCCTGCCCGCCCAGGGCCATGAGCGCCAGGGCCGTGAGGTCATCGCCGCTCATGACGCTGAAGCGCTGGGGGCAGCTCTCCAGAATGGCGCTGCCCTGCGCCATGTCGCCCGTGGCCTCCTTGACGCCGACCACATGCGGAAACTCCGCCGCCAGACGCGCCAGCACGGGCGGCAGCATGTTGCACCCCGTGCGGCCGGGCACATTGTAGGGCACCAGGGGGATGTCCACCGCCTCGGCAATGGCCTTGAAATGGCGGTACAGCCCTTCCTGTGTGGGCTTGTTATAGTAGGGGGTGATGAGGAGCGCGCCGTCGGCGCCCGCCTTCTGGGCGAAACGCGTCAGGCGGATGGCCTCCTCCGTATTGTTGGAGCCGGCGCCCGCAAGCACCGGGACGCGCCCGGCGGCCTGCTCGATGCATATCTCGATGACGCGCTCGTGCTCCTCATGCGTCAGCGTGGCCGATTCTCCCGTGGTGCCGCACGGCACAAGGCCGTGGATACCTTCGGATATCTGGTTCTCAATGAAGGCGCGGTAGCCTTCCTCATCAACGGCATTGTTCCTGAACGGCGTCACCAGAGCGGTCATCGCGCCGGAAAAAAACATGGGATACTCCTTGCGGAACTGTCGTTTTCAACGGGGACGCCGGAAAATACGGGCTGACAGAAAGCCCGCCCGGCGCTCAACTGTTGATGAACTCCTTGAGTTCCTTGCCGGCGCGGAAAAACGGCAGCCGCTTGGGCACCACCTCCACGCTCTCTCCCGTCTTGGGATTGCGGCCGGCATAGCCGCCGTATTCCTTGATCTTGAAACTTCCAAAACCGCGAATTTCAATGCGCTCGCCGGCTATCAGCGATTTTTTCATGGCGTCGATGAAGGTGTTCACGACCATGGACGCGTCATCAAAGGGGATATTGGTCTCTTCGGCAAGCGCCTTGATCAGCTCGCTTTTGTTCATGATGCCTCCGTCGCCTCAGTCTCAATGCCCGTGGAGGAAAGGGCCATGCTCTGAAAGGGCTGCCGCCGCGACACACGGCGGATGCCCGGCCTGAGAATACGCACTGCCACCACCCTACGGCAAAGCCGGGGATTGGGCAAGAGCCGCACCGAAGGACACGGAGAAGCAGCGGCAAAAGAGACCGCGGGAAACCGGAACCAGAAACGCCCGGAGAAAGAAGGCCGACAACGGCATCAGGCCGCCATCGCCATGTGCCGTGTCGCGCCGCGGGGGGCGCGACACGGCAAGCGAGAGCACTGTCTGCTCATGGCGCGCGTTTCAATCCACGCGCCCGCGGGGGGCGCGACCACAACCCGACCAATGTCTAACGCTGGTACTTTATGTTTCAATCCACGCGCCCGCGGGGGGCGCGACCACAGTTTTGTCATCGGCGAAATAATCAGTTTGCAGTTTCAATCCACGCGCCCGCGTGGGGCGCGACTGAAGCGTTCCCAAAGGCCAGTGTCGCGGAAAACGTTTCAATCCACGCGCCCGCGTGGGGCGCGACCGCGTGGGCTGTCGGCTCATCCGCAATCTGGAAGTTTCAATCCACGCGCCCGCATGGGGCGCGACCGGCCCGCGAAGCGGTTTTGAAGCTCCGTGAGCTGTTTCAATCCACGCGCCCGCGGGGGGCGCGACCTGGTTGCCGAAAGAAGGCTGGCTCAAGGAAGATGTTTCAATCCACGCGCCCGCGGGGGGCGCGACGGTGGCGAAGCCTCCAAGGCATGGGCTGCGCGGTGCGTTTCAATCCACGCGCCCGCGGGGGGCGCGACCCGCGTCCGATGGATTGGCCAACGTCAGAAAGCCAAGTTTCAATCCACGCGCCCGCGGGGGGCGCGACAAATAGTCGTATTTACGCCGGGACTTGCGATGCAAGTTTCAATCCACGCGCCCGCGGGGGGCGCGACGCCGTAAATCTTTGTCCCCTGGGGAATGAGCAGATGTTTCAATCCACGCGCCCGCGGGGGGCGCGACCATGCGTTCCAATCGGTTCCGCTACTTTTGCGAAGTTTCAATCCACGCGCCCGCGGGGGGCGCGACTCCACAAGATACCGTTCAAGGCTTGCCGCCGCCCAGTTTCAATCCACGCGCCCGCGGGGGGCGCGACTTTTGGCAGCGCGAGCTCGAGCATATCGGTCAGCAGGTTTCAATCCACGCGCCCGCGGGGGGCGCGACTTGCCCGCTCTTGCAGGGGCAGCCATGCTTTCTTGTTTCAATCCACGCGCCCGCGGGGGGCGCGACTCTTCAAAGTCGGCATAGATGATGCGGTCGTGAGGTTTCAATCCACGCGCCCGCGGGGGGCGCGACGGCCTTCGCTGTCCAGTTCGGTTTCCGGGTAGAGTTTCAATCCACGCGCCCGCGGGGGGCGCGACCTCCCAGCCTTGTCTATTTCAGGCGGGGCAAACGTGTTTCAATCCACGCGCCCGCGGGGGGCGCGACCAGGAGGGGCCAAATTCTGCGGAAATGCGTAGATGTTTCAATCCACGCGCCCGCGGGGGGCGCGACGGCAAAAGCTTCACGCAGCTGGTTAATATCAACAGTTTCAATCCACGCGCCCGCGGGGGGCGCGACTTGTTTATCCTGCATGGAAGGCATTGACCACAGGGTTTCAATCCACGCGCCCGCGGGGGGCGCGACCAGACATGCTTTAACCCCAAAACTGCTATCATCCTGTTTCAATCCACGCGCCCGCGGGGGGCGCGACCGTTTTGCGTCAAGGCGTTACTGGCCTTGATGCTGTTTCAATCCACGCGCCCGCGGGGGGCGCGACCATTGCGGCCATACTTCAAAAATTCTTTATCACCGTTTCAATCCACGCGCCCGCGGGGGGCGCGACCATCTTCCACTTTCCATCTAATACCATTCTGCGCGTTTCAATCCACGCGCCCGCGGGGGGCGCGACGAACAACTCCTTCGGAGGTTGATTCAAAAAGTGATGTTTCAATCCACGCGCCCGCGGGGGGCGCGACCCTTTGCGGCGTGGAAGCGCTTGCAGGGCGAAAAGTTTCAATCCACGCGCCCGCGGGGGGCGCGACTGTTCGTCTTCTTTCTTCAAAAATACCACCCTGTTATGTATCCATTTTCGACGACCTTCCGGCTTCCGGAGCACGAGCGCAGGCTTGTTTTCGCAAGGAAGCACATTATATAAATTATTACGCCATGTTATCATATGCGACAACAACATGGGCTTTTCAGCGCGCTTTGGGTGCCCGCATCAGAAAATCAGCGGTCCCTCGGGATCATACGCGGCCCTGACGCCCACATGCTCCACCCGCCCGCGCCACCGGTCGCCCAGCATATAGAAACGCAGGCTGTCCTTTTCCTCATCCATCTCTTTCACAAGCGCCGCCCGCAACTTGAGCCATTGCGCATATTCCAGAAGGCACTCGAATACCGAGAACTGCACCCGCTGTCCCCAGCTGACGCAGAGTTTCGCTATGCGGCGCAACCGGCGGCGACCGGCGGCATCTTCCGTGTTCACGTCATAGCTCACAAGAACGAGCATCGTTCACCTCATGGCAAAGGGCGGATACGCATCCATGTCGCCCCGGATATATCTGGCGAGGAGTCTGGCCTGCATGTGGCACAGCATGCCGACGGACATCCGTTCTTTCAGGAACGGATGCTCCACCTCCTCGCGCTTCCGCTCCTGCCATGCCGCAAGCACTTCCCTGCGCGCCCTGTCTTTCAGCACAACGCCGCCCACCTCTGTCCGCAGGAAATCCGCCCCTGTTATCTGGCGGCGGTTGATGAGCGTCAGGCTGAGTCTGTCCGCCAGATAGGGCCTGAATTCCTCCATCAGATCCAGGGCCAGGCTCGGCCTTCCCGGCCGTTCCCGGTGCAGGAAGCCCACGCCGGGATCAAGGCCCACAGCCTCCAGGGCGCTGCGGACATCGTTGGCCAAGAGAGTGTAGAAAAACGAGAGCAGACAATTCACTTCGTCGCGGGGCGGCTTGCGGCTTCTCCCCGCAAAGCGCATCTCCTCCCGGTATTCGCGTTTGACAAGGAGGGGAAACGCCCCGAAATAGCTGTGCGCGGCATCGCCCTCCATTCCCCTGACGGTTTCAAGGTCATGCGGATGCGAGAGCCGTCTGAGAATGCCGCCCAGCTTTTCCGCCGCTTCGCCGAGGCCGGGCTCTTCGGCATTGCGCGCCTGCCGGAGCAGGACGGTACGACAGTTGGCCACCTTGCCGATGATGAAGGAACGGGCCAGCCCGGCGGATGCCTCCGGAGAGTCCGCCAGCCGGTACTGCGCCCGGCGCAGGAGGACATTCCCGGTTGTCGGGCCGCGCATGGCGGCCATGAAGCGCCCGTTCTCCGTGAGCCATGTCACCGAAACGCCAAGTCCGGCGCAGTGCTCCAGCAGATACTGGCTGCAGGAGACACGCCCGAAACAGACGATGGACTGCAGGGTATGGAGGGGTATCCTGCCCAGCGGCTTTCCGTCCAGCCGCAGTTCCACGCATTCGCCGTCCTTTGCGAGCCAGGTGTCCTGCGTGGTGACGAACAGCGTGTTCAGATGCCGCTTCACGGTCCCTCCTCACAAAGACTTCTGACATAGGCGGAAGCCTTCCCGCCGGGAAGTTCCGGCAGACACCACTCCAGCAACGAGCAGGCGCCACACCAGGGGCGCGGGGTCGGAGGCGGCGTCCCGCCCGACGCCAGCATGGCCCGCACAGCGGCAACGACCGCCTCCGTCCGCGCACGCAGGGCTCCGTCAAACGCCACCTGCCGACGCCGCCGGGCCTCGCCGTAGAAGAGCGCGCCCTCGGGAATATCCGTGCCCAGCATTTCCTCAAGGCACAGGGCCTGGGCGCAGAGCTGGACAGCATCGGCGTCGGAGCCGGCATGCGGCCGTCCCTTCTTGTATTCCACGGGATATGGACGCCACCCGCCTTCCTCCCGCTGGAACTCCACCACATCGGCCCTGCCGTGGAGCCCCAGCCGGAACGAACACACTTCAAGATCCGTGACCACCTTCACGCCGCCACGCATGCGGCGGCTGCCGCCGTGGGCGGTTTCGTGCATCAGCCTGCCGAGCGCGGTATGGCCGTTCTCCTGCCAGAGCTGCTCAAGATGGATGAGCGCGCACTGCCGGGGACAAAACGCATAGTGCTGCACCGCGGAGAGCATGACCTCCATGGAGCCGGCCCTACAGCTTTTCGAGGACCGTCACTCCCCCGGGGCACTCTCCTTCGAGCCTGACCTCATATGCCGCAAAGGAACGGGGCGGCACATCCTTCTCCAGCGGGCGGCAGGCGACAAGGTCGAAGAGCTTCTGGGCCGGCGCGTTGCCCATGCGCTTTTCATGGCGGAATACAAAGAGCTTGCGGGTGCTCATCTTGCCGCGCGCGGCGGAGTGGTCGTGCTCGAACATATTGACGAGAGCTTCCCAGAGCAGTTCCGCATCCTCTTCGGAAAAACCGCTCTTTTCGGCCAGCGGCGCGGAAATGAAGCCCTCCATGCGGTAGAGGCCGTAGGGCACGATGAACTTGCGCCCCATGGTGCGTTCATTGGCGGCATCCTTCGCGTTGGTGACGGCCATGCGCGTGATGCTTATCTCAGCCGGCACCACGGGGTCCACGCTGCGGCCAAAGGTGAACTGCACCGGGCCGCGCACCTGGCCGCAGTTGACGCCGGTGCTCATGACCGCGCCAAAGGTGCGGATGTCGTAAAAATTGTCGCACATCCAGCGGGTGACGGCGCGGGCGTCCTCCTCTTTTTTGGGCGCCTTGTTGTCCTTTTCCTGCTTGATGTTCAGCGCCGTGTAGGCTTCGGCGTGGCGGTCGTTCAAAACGGCCTTTTCCTGCACATAGATGCGGAAACCGGCCCCGCCGCCCCTTGCCAGTTCCACATAGTTGCGCACCTTGCGCTTGAGGCACACGTCCGTGACGATGCCATGGCCCGTCTCCGGGTCGATGCGCGGCATATTGCCGGCATCCGGATCGCCGTTGGGGTTGCCGTTCTCAACGTCAAAAAACAGCACGAAATCATGGCGATGGTTCAGCGCGGACATGGGTTCCCTCCTTCCTGAAGCATTTTGTTGATGAAAATATCTGTCTTACAGATATTTTCATCAGTTTCGCTGCCTGCATTTCGGCGGAAAAGCATGGTTTTCCGCCTTATTACGGCGCGGGCGTCTGCTCTCGCAGCCGCCAGAGCGTTACGCAATTTCATTGCGAAAACGCTCT
>URHE01000076.1 GCA_900547595.1 uncultured Desulfovibrio sp. | reverse complement strand
GGAGGAGGAGCCAGGCGGCGGTCTGCCTTCCACGCTGGCGCAGCCGCTTTCCGGCAGCGGGGGACGCTCGCTGCGCGTGCTCCGGCAGGGGGCCGTCAGCGCCGAAGCCCTCATGGCGGCGGGCTTCCGGCTGGAAGCCTGAGGGCCTGCGCCGCCGGGACCGCCCGGCTTGCGGAAGGCGCGTCCCTGACATACCATCGGCCCGCAGGAGCGTTCCATGAAAAAAACCGTCCTCTGCCCGCACTGCGGCAAGCCCTACAGTCGCTGGCGCAATCCCGCGCCCACCACGGACGTGATCATCCACGAACCGGGCCGGGGCGTGGTCATCATCCGCCGCGCCAATGAGCCGCGGGGCTTTGCCCTGCCCGGCGGCTTCATCGAGGAAGGCGAACAGGCCGAAGCCGCCGCCGTGCGCGAGATGCGCGAGGAGACGGGCCTTGATGTGGAACTCACCGGGCTGCTCGGCGTCTATTCCCGCCCGCATCGCGACCCGCGCCAGCATACCCTGAGTGTGGTCTTTACCGGCCGCCCCCGCGACCCGGAGGCGCTGCGCGCGGGCGACGACGCGGCGGCGGCGGCCTTTTATCCGCCGGAGGCGCTCCCCTCCCCGCTGGTGTTCGACCATGCGCGCATTCTGGCGGATTTTGCCGAAGTGCTCGTGGGGCGGCGGCAGGTCGCGCCCGTGGAACCGCCGGAGGGCCACTAACTGTGGGCTATGCCGGACTTCAGCACTGCGTGCGCGACCTTGAGGCGCGCGGCGACCTCCTGCGCGTGGATGTTCCCGTTGATCCGCATCTGGAACTGGCGGCCATCCAGCGCCGCGCCTTCCGCGCCGGCGCGCCCGCGCTGCTGTTCACCCGCGTGAAGGGAACCGGCTTCCCGGTGCTTGCCAACCTGTTCGGCACGCGCGAGCGCCTGCGCTTCCTGTTCCGCGAGGGACTGGCCGCCACCGAGGCCGTGCTGGCGGGCAAGGCCGATCCCGTGGGCCTGCTGCGCCGCCCAGGTCGCGCGCTCGCCGCCCTGGGCGGCCTTGCGCGCATGCAGCCGCGCCCCCCCCTGCCCGGCGCGGGGCACGCGCCGGTACTGCAACGCCGCTCTCCGCTGGAGGCGCTCCCGCGCCTTACCTCCTGGCCCATGGACGGCGGTCCCTTCATCACGCTGCCCCTGGTCTACAGCGAAGACCCGGCCCGGCCCGGCGTCAATGCCTCCAATCTCGGCATGTACCGCATCCAGATGGCGGGAAACGAGTACGCCGGCGACGAGGTGGGGCTCCATTACCAGATACATCGCGGCATCGGCGTCCACCATGCCCACGCGCTGGCCGCCGGGCAAGCGCTTCCGGTGCGCATCCATGTGGGCGGCCCTCCGGCCCTGACCGTGGCCGCGGTCATGCCGCTGCCCGAAGGGCTCTCCGAGCTGCGCTTCGCGGGCCTCCTGGGCGCCCGGAGCGTGCGCCTCGCCCGCGGTGACGACGGCGTGCCCCTGCCGGTGCTGGCCGAAACGGATTTCTGCATCTCCGGCTATGTCCTCCCCGAAACACGGCCTGAAGGGCCCTTTGGGGACCATGTGGGCTATTACAGCCTGCGCCATGAGTTTCCGGCGTTGCGCGTGGTCTCCGTGCGGCACCGGGCCGACGCCATCTGGCCCTTCACCTCCGTGGGGCGCCCCCCGCAGGAGGACACGGTGTTCGGGGATTTCATCCACGAACTCACTGGCCCGCTGGTGCCGCAGGTGTTCGCGGGCGTGCGCGAGGTGCACGCCGTGGACGCGGCGGGCGTGCATCCGCTCCTCCTGGCCCTGGGCAGCGAGCGCTATACGGCCTGGGAAGCGGCGCGCCGTCCGCGCGAACTGCTCACCCAGGCATTCCATCTGCTCGGCGCCACCCAGACCGCCCTGGCCAAATATGTGCTCATGGCCGCGCAGGAGGACGCCCCCGGCCTCTCCTGCCGCGATGTCCCGGCCTTTTTCGGCCACATGCTCGAACGCGCGGATTTCAGCCGGGACCTGCACTTCATCACGCAGACCACCAACGACACGCTGGACTATACGGGAACGGCCCTGCACGAGGGTTCCAAGCTCATCTGGGCTTCCGCCGGAGAACCGCGCCGCAGGCTTGCCACCGGCGCCGACGGCCTCGGCGGCCTGCCGGACCTGCCGCCCGGTTTCGGCGGTCCGCGCGTGGCCGCCCCCGGCATTCTCGTACTCGGCGGCCCGCGGCATGCGCGCGGACGCGGCGAACCGGACCCGGTCATGGAAGAACTGGCCCGGCGCCTTGAGACCTGGGACCGGCGCGAGGCATTTCCCCTGGTGGTGATTGCCGATGACACCGCCTTTTGCGCGGCCGGAACGGACAACCTGCTCTGGGTCACGTTCACGCGCTCCAACCCGGCCACGGACTGTTACGGCGCGCATGCGCGCATCACGGCCCGGCACTGGGCCTGCGAGGCGCCGCTCATCATCGACGCCCGCAGCAAGCCCTTCCACGCGCCGCCCATGGAAGAGGACCCCGCGCTCGCCGCCCGTGTGGAGGCGCTGGCCGCGCCGGGCGGTCCGTTCCACGGCCTCTGGTAGACGCGGCGCGCCGGACTGACGACGACAACGGAAGAAGGACGGATACTTTCGGCAGTATCCACACGGCGCCGGCGTGTCATCAACGCAAAAGCAGAACAAAGCCACACGGAAAGGACGCCATGAATATCGCCATGATCCAATGCGACAGCGTGCCCGGCGACGTGGCGGGCAATGCCGCCCGCATTCTGGAACAGACGCGCAGGGCCCGCGGGGCCGCGCTGTGCGTCACGCCGGAGCTGGCGCTGTGCGGCCCGCGCCCCGGGGAATACCTGCACGCCCGCGATTTCGCCCGCGGCTGCCGCGCGGCGCTGGACAGCCTTGCCGCCGCCCTCGCGGACGGCCCGGCCCTGCTCCTGGGCGCGCCCGCGCCCAGCCTTTCCCGACCGGGGGATTTTGCCAATGCGGCCATTCTGCTCCACAAGGGGCAGGCGCAGGTGGTGTCGCGCAAGGTGCGCCCCCATGCCCGGCGGCACGCCGTTCCGGACGCCGAGGCGCTGCCCTGGGACGACGGCGTTTCCTGCGGCACCCTCTCGCTGGAGGGCTGGCGCTTCGGCGTCGTGGTCTGCGAGGACGCCGCCGTGCGCGCCGAAGCCTTCTGGCGGCAGCCCGCGCCGGGCGCCCATGACCCGCTGGGGGACCTCACACGGCGCGGCGTGGACGCCATCATCCACATGACGGCCGCGCCCTATCGCCCCGGCGCCCAGGAAGAGGCCGAGCGCGTGCTTTCGCATGTGGCCGCCCGCGAGCATGTGCACCTGCTCTCCGTCAATCTGGTGGGCGGCGACGGCGGCATCGTCTACAGCGGCCAGAGCCTCGCCTTTGACCCGGCGGGCCGCATGCTGGCGCGGGGCGCGGCGTTCGCGTCCGATCTCGTTCTGGTGGATACCGCCGCCGATGCCCGGGAGCATGCCGGAACCGGCGTGGACGGGCCGCCTGTCAACGCCATCGCGCCCGCCTGCTCCGGCATGGAGGAAAGCCTCTGGCGCGCCCTTGTTCTGGGCACGCGGGACTATGTGCGCAAAAGCGGCGCAACGCGCGCCCTGCTCGGCCTTTCCGGCGGCATGGATTCCGCCCTGGTGGCCTGCGTGGCCGCCGAGGCCCTGGGGCCGGAAAACGTCACCGGCGTCCTCATGCCCTCGCCGCATTCCAGCCGGGGCTCGGTGGAGGATGCGGAACGTCTGGCGCGCAATCTGGGCATGAAAACCCTGACCGTGCCCATCGCCGGGCTCATGGAGGCGTTCGCTGCCGCGCTCGCCCCCGGCCTGGGACAGTTTCCCGCAAGGCCGGGCGACGTGACCCTGGAGAATCTCCAGGCCCGCATCCGGGGCACCATCCTCGCCTCACTGGCCAACCGGGCCGGGGCGCTCGTGCTCAATACAGGCAACAAGAGCGAGGTGGCCATGGGCTACTGCACACTCTACGGCGACGCCGTGGGCGCGCTCGCCGTCATCGGCGACATCACCAAGACCGGAGTGTACGCCCTGGGGCGCTGGCTCAATGCCGCGAAAGGGCGCGAACTCATCCCGGAAGCGGTCTTCACCAAGGCGCCGAGCGCGGAACTGCGCCCCGGGCAGAAGGATACCGACTCCCTGCCGCCCTACGACCGGCTCGATCCGCTGCTGGAGCGCCTTCTGGCCGCATCCGGCGGCGCGGACGCCATGCGGTCCGATGCCGCCTGTTGTGACGGGGAAGCGCAGGCGGAAGCGGCCCGGGAAGCGGGAATGGACGACGGGGACTGCGCCGGCCTGTGCGCGGAAGTGCGCGGCCGCCTGTTCGCGGCGGAATTCAAGCGCCGCCAGCTGCCGCCCGCGCTCAGGGTGAGCCGGGTCCCTTTCGGGCAGAACGGCTGGCAGGTTCCGGCGGCGGGCCGCTACCGCATGCCCTGACGGGCGCGCGGAAGCACTGGCGTCTAATTGCAAAAATTCTGCGCAGAATCCTGCGAAGAATTTTTGCAGGATCGTTCGCGAAAAAGCGTGGTTTTCCGCTCACTCACGGTGGCTATGCCGCCGCAAAACCCTCACGGGTTTTGTAGTGTCTACTTTTGCAAGTAGACACTAACGTGGTTTTCCGCTCTGGTGCGGCGCGGGCGTCCGCTCTCGCAGCCGCCAGGGCGTTCCGCAATTTCATTGCGAAAACGCTCAGTTTTCGCCCTGACGCGAACGGCGCATGGCCACGGAGCCGGTGCGCGCGATCTCCTTGAGGCCGAAGCGCTGGAGCAGGCTGAGGATGGCTTCGAGCTTTTCGTGATCGCCCGTGGCCTCGATAGTCATCTCGTTGTGGCTCACGTCCACCACCTTGCAGCGGAATATCTCCACGGTGCGCAGTATCTCGCCACGGGCCGGGCCCTCGGCCTGCACCTTGACGAACATCATCTCCCGTTCCACGGCCTGGAGCTCGGAAAAATCCACCACCTTGATGACCGAGACGATCTTGTGGAGCTGCTTCATGATCTGCTCAAGGATCATGCTGTCGCCATAGGTGGTGATGGTCATGTGTGAGGTGCCGTCCTCAAGGGCCGGGGCCACATTGAGCGAGTCAATATTGAAACCGCGCCCGCTGAACAGGCCCACCACGCGCGAAAGCACGCCGGGCTCATTCTCCACGAGGACGGAAAGCACATGCCGCTGCATCGCGTTTCTCCTTCCTGCCTGAACTCGTTCCCCGCTTCGGTCAGGGACCGAAGCGGGAGGAGCATCCGTCAAAACCAGGGGAATCGGCCCGTTGCCGGTGCCGCGCGCCGTGCCGGCGCCGCGTCCGGCGGGACGCGTCCCTTCACATGGACATGAGCCCTACACCAGAAGCATCTCGTCCAGGGCCGCGCCCGCCGGGACGATGGGATAGACGTTCTCTTCCCGCTCCACGCGCACGTCCACAAAGGCGGGATTGGGGGTGGACAGGGCCTTTTCCAGCTCGGGGAGCAGGTCGCAGGCGCGTTCGATGCGGTAGCCCTCGGCGCCGTAAGCCTCGGCCAGGCGCACAAAGTCGGGCTGCGCCTCCATGTTGGTGGAGCTGTAGTTGCCGCTGTAGAACAGTTCCTGCCACTGGCGCACCATGCCCAGATGCTGATTGTTGAGGATCACCACCTTGACCGGCAGGCGGTTGGCCACGGCGGTGGCGAGCTCCTGGATATTCATCTGGAGGGAGCCGTCCCCGGCCACGGCGATGACCATCCTGTCCGGCAGGGCCAGCTGCGCGCCGATGGCGGCGGGAAAGCCGTAGCCCATGGTGCCGAGGCCGCCGCTGGTGAGCAGGGTGCGCGGCTTGGTGAAGGCGTAATACTGGGCGGCCCACATCTGGTGCTGGCCGACCTCGGTGGCGATGATGGCGTCGCCCCGCGTGAGTTCGCGCAGGGCCTCGATGACCTGCTGCGGCTTGATGGCGCCGTCGGGCCCGGCGGGCTGGTAGGAAAGGGGCTTGCTCTTTTTCCAGCCGGTCACGTCCTTGAGCCACAGGGCGTGCTGGGTGGCCCAGTCCGTATCGGCGTGTCTGGTGCGGCAGATGTCCAGAATGCCGGCCAGCGCCAGCTTGCAGTCGCCCACCACCGGGATGTCCACCTCCACGTTCTTGCGGATGGAGGTGGGGTCGATGTCGATATGGACGATGCGCGCCTTGGGCGCGAACGCCGCGATCTTGCCGGTGACGCGGTCGTCAAAGCGCGCGCCCGCGCAGATGAGCAGGTCCGCGTTGTTGATGGCGAGATTGGCGGCATAGGTGCCGTGCATGCCCACCATGCCGAGAAAGAGCTCGTCCGTGGCGGGAAAGCCGCCCAGGCCCATGAGCGTGGCCGTGACCGGGATGCGCAGCCCGCGCGCCAGCGCGGCCACTTCCTCCGCGGCGTCGGCCATGATGACGCCGCCGCCGCAGATGAGCACGGGCCGCTGCGATTCCGCGATGACCTCCGCCGTGCGCCGGAGCTGGTTGAGATTGGGCTTGTAGGTCGGGTTGTAGCTGCGCATGGAGATCTCATCCGGCCAGAGGAACTCCGTGGTGGCCTGGACGACATCCTTGGGCAGGTCCACAAGGACCGGCCCGGGCCGGCCCGAACGGGCGAGATAGAACGCCTGGCGGATGGTGAGGGCCAGCTTTTTCACGTCCTTGACCAGAAAGTTGTGCTTGGTGCAGGGCCGCGTGATGCCGACGATGTCCACCTCCTGAAAGGCGTCGTTGCCGATGAGCTGGGTGGGCACCTGCCCGGTGACGACCACCAGCGGGATGGAATCCGCATAGGCCGTGGCGATGCCCGTGACGGTATTGGTGGCGCCCGGGCCGGAGGTCACAAGGCATGCCCCCACCTTGCCCGAGGCGCGGGCGTAGCCGTCCGCCGCGTGGACGGCCCCCTGCTCATGGCGGGTGAGCACATGGCGTATCTCAGGGTGACGGGGCAGTTCGTCATAGATGTCGATGACCGCGCCGCCGGGATAGCCGAACAGGATATCCACGCCCTCGCGTTTCAGGGATTCCAGGAGGATAAAGGCGCCGGTACGTTCCATGAGCGAATGTCCTTTTGCTCCGGACAGAGCTTTTTCACGATGCCCGGCCGTCCGCCCCGGCGGACGGCCGCCGCCATGCCGGCGCGCGCGAAGCGTGCGCGGGGCGGCAGCGGATACAGAACTCCGCAGGCCGGAGTTCCCCAGAATGCGGCGCCTGCCGGAAGCGGCGGTCCCGGAGTCCGGAAACCGGGCGCGGCCCCGGCGCTGCCGCAGCGTCAGGCAAAGGCGCGCTAGCGGCCTTCCTTCTTCAGACGGTCAAGAATGTCCATGAGCTGGGTCTTGTTCTCCAGCTTCTGCTTCTTGAGCTGCTTGAGGGTCTGCTCTTCGGTGGGGGTGCGGTAGCCCTTGCTTTCCAGCTTTTCCACCTGTTTTTCGTACAGCACATGATCGTCCCACAGGGATTTCAGGTCGGGGTCCGTGGGGGCGTACTTTTCCAGAAGGTCGAGTTCATGCTGATCCATGACGGCTCTCCATTGGGGTTAGAAGGTAGGCGCGGGCTTCGCCCGCGAAAAACGGCGCAACTGCCGGCCTCAGGGCAGACCGGCGGCGTACTGGGCCAGCGACCGCACCACGATGCGGTTGCACAGCTCAATGGCGAGCAGGACAATGACAGGGGAAAAGTCCAGCCCGCTCGAATAGGTGAAGGGCAGCCACTTCCGCACCCGGTAAAAGACCGGCTCCGTCAGCAGGCGCAGGGTCCGCACGATGGGGTTGTAGGGATCGGGACGCACCCAGGTGATGACCGCCGCGATGACGACGATCCAGAAATAGAGGTTGAGCAGCGTGCCCAGCACCATGGCCACGGCGCTCAGGGTATTGGCAAGAACGATCATGCGCTCTCCGAAAGCAGTGGTTCGTTATCGGCGCGGCTGATCCGGCGCCGGTGGCGTTCATGCGCGCCCAGGGCCGAGCAGGTCGGCCAGGGCCGCGAAATCCCGGACGGTCACGTCTCCGGTGAGGCCGCCGAAACCGGCAAAGAGCATGCCCGCGCCGCGCGCGGCCTCCCGGTCATTTTCGCTGTCGCCCACAAAAAGGGCCTGCCCCGGTTCCGCGCCCCAGGCTTTCAGGATGGCTTCCGCGCCCGCGGGCGACGGCTTGGGCCGGGCGCACGACACCGAGATTACCGGATCAAAATAGGGAGGAAGGGAAAAAAAGTCCAGAACCCTCTGGATGCCCACGCCCGTGCGGTTGGTGTCGATGGCAAGGCGCACGCCCCGCGCGTGCAGATGCTCGATGAACGGCATGAAGCCGGGCATGAGCCGCACCAGGGGGAGGATGTCGCGTCCGTAGTCCACCCCGGCGGCGGCACGGTCGATCTCGCCGTGCAGCTCCGGGGGCACCATGCGCCGCAACGCCTCGGCCGCCGTGGCCATGAAGGCGTAGCGCTCTTCCTCCCTGCCCATGGGCGGCAGGCCGAGCGCCGCCAGGACACGGTCATAAAACGCCCGGTTGGCCTCGCGCGAGTCGATCATGACCCCGTCGCAGTCAAAGACAAGTCCCGCCAGGCCGTTGGGGAACAGGGCCGGGGCAATGCGCGGGAAGCTCACGGGCGCCCCCATGTCAGCCAGACGCGCGCGGGGGAAACGCCTTCGGGGCGCTGCC
>URHE01000075.1 GCA_900547595.1 uncultured Desulfovibrio sp. | reverse complement strand
GCCATTCGGCACGGGCGCCAGCTAACGCTGTCGCCAGAGCGGTTTGGATACTTTCGTTACCAAGCCGCTCTAGGGGAAAATCTTGTCGATCTTCTGCTTCAGCGTGTCCGCCGTGAACGGCTTGACGATATAGTTGGAGACACGCGCCTGGGCGGCCTCGATGATATTTTCCTGCTGGGCCTCGGCGGTGACCATGAGAAAGGGTGTGTCCGCGAACTGTTCGCTCGCCCGGACCTTGCGCAGCAGCTCGATGCCCGTCATCTTGGGCATGTTCCAGTCCGAAACGATGAAGTCGATTTTTTCCCGGTTCAGGGTCTCCCATGCGGTGGTCCCGTCATCGGCCTCCACCACGTTGTTGAAACCGAGCTGGCGCAGGATATTGCGCACGATGCGGCGCATGGTGGAAAAGTCGTCGACGATGAGGACGCGCATGTCGGGATTGTATGGCATGGATGTTCTCCTTGCGGTTCAGACCTCGGACTCGCCGTAGTGGCTGACAAATTCCCGGCGCAGGCGGTTCAGGGCCTGCGTGTGGAGCTGCGAGACCCGGCCTTCGGTGATGCCCATCACCTCGGCGGTCTCCCGCATGTTCAGCTCGTCGGTATAGTAGAGCGACAGTACCAACTTTTCCCTTGGCGTCAAGCGCTCGATGAGCGGGGCCACCCGTTCGGCCAGCTCGCGCCGGGCGGTATTGCTGTAGGGCTCGCCGCCGTTTTCCGCGCTGTCGCCCGAAACGCTGTCCTGGATGGCGTCCAGCGAGAGCCAGAGCTGGTTCTGGAGGGCCTCCAGCCCCTGACGCACCTCGCGCAGCTCCAGGCCGGTGATGCGCTGGAGCTCCTCTTCCGTGGCCTGGCGCCCGTGTTCATGCTCCACGGCGCGCATGGCCTCGTCGAGCACGCGCACGCGCTGGCGCAGCGAACGGGGGAACCAGTCCAGCCGCCGGAGTTCGTCCAGCATGGCGCCGCGAATGCGGTTTTCCGCATAGGTCTCGAAGCGGATGCCGAGCTGGGGACGGAATTTGCCCAGAGCCTCCATGAGGCCGAGCGTGCCCGAACTGATGAGCTCGCCGAGCTCCACGCTCTTTGGCAGCTTGGCCTTGAGCCTGAGCGCGAGGAACCGTATCTTGGGCGCGTAATGGCGCACGATCTGTTCCTGCTCATGGGGCGAAAAATCTCCCCATTCCGTCGCGCCTGTTTCCAGCGATTCCCATGGCTGGACGACATCGGCGTGCGCAGTGCCGCTTTTCATCGCATCCTTCCCGCGTTGTGCCTCTTCGTCTCCCGGCATTCGCATGCCATTGAGGTTGCCGCCGCCCATCTGCCCGCCCGGCCGGGCGGCGGAGTTGTGGTCCGCGCGTCCGGCCCGCTAGCCGAACAGGAGTTTTTTCCAGAAAAACTTGATGTTGCCGTCCGTCTGCCGGGGGGGCTCCCAATGGGTGATGGCCGTGGCCAGCCTGTCCACCGCCCGCGCGGCGGGGCTTTCCGGCGCGCTGACGCAGAACGGCTCCTGCCGCACCACGGCCTCGCGCACCGCGGGGTCCCGCGGGATGATGCCCGTCAGCTCCAGCGACACCCCGCTGAGGAAGTGGTCGCATGCCTGGTAGAGGCGCGAAAAGACTTCCCTGGCGATTTTCTGGTCCTGCGCCATGTTGACGCAGACCTTGAAATGCTCCACCCCGTGCGTGAGCTTGAGCACCTTGATGAGGGCATAGGCGTCCGTGAGGGAGGTGGGCTCCGGCGTGAGCACGATGAGCCGCTCCTGCGCCGCCAGGTTGAAGTAGAGCACATTGTCGCTGATGCCCGCGCCGGTATCCACCACCAGATAGTCCAGCTCGTCCTCCAGCTCGCCCACGACCTCCAGAAGCTCAAGCTTCTGGCCCGTGCACAGGGCGAGCATCTCGCCCACCCCCGAGGATGCGGGCAGGATGCTGAAGCCGTAGGGCGTTGCAAACAGCACCTCGCGCAGGGAAGCGCCCTCGTGGAAGAGGTGGAAGATATTTTTCTGCGGGGTCAGGCCGAGGATGACGTCCACATTGGCAAGGCCCAGGTCCGCATCCACGAGGACCACGCGCTTGCCCATGGCCGCAAGGCAGCAGGCCAGGTTGACCGAGAGATTTGTCTTGCCGACACCGCCCTTGCCGGAAGTGACGGAAAATACCATGGGTAGCGTGTCGCTCATCGCTCTGCTCCGCGTACTCGCGCTCTGGACGGTTTCAGGCCGTGCGGCCGCTCAGTCTGACGGTCTCGCGCCCGGTGGGGGCGGCCGCCGTTTCCTCCCGGGGATGCCCGGGGATCTGCCGCTTGAAGATCAGCCGCCAGATGAGCGGCTCCGTGGCCGGGGACAGACTCTCCTTGAGTTCCGCGCCGTAGGAAAGCGCGGAAACCGGGATCTGCGTTCCGGCACCGACATTGACGATGGTCCCGAAGCTCACGGCTTCGTCGAGCTTGGCCCAGACAAGGCTCGCCGGGCCGTCGGCGTGGTAACGCCCAAGAAATTCTCCGACCTGGAGCGCATCGCAGAAGGGCGGCAGCACCAGATGGCAGGCGGTGTCGTCCTGGCCCGTATCCAGACCCATATCCGCGCGCCAGCGCGCCAGGGTCTCGCCGCGCGCCATGCCGGGCGTGTCGATGAAGACCACATCGGCCTGCGCCGTGGCTGTCAGGGCGCGGGCCATGCTCTGGCGGTCAGCCGCCTCATGGTAGGCGAAGCCCGAAAGTTCCGCCCAGTGCCGCAGCACCAGACGTCCGTTGCCGCGCAGGCAGTCGGCATTGACAAAGGCGATGCGCAGGCCCGCGTCGCGCGCCCTGAGCAGCAGCGCGAAACGCAGGGCCGTGGTGGTCTTGCCCGCGCCAAAGGGCCCCGTGACCAGATGGAGGCGCTGCGGCCATTCCGCCGCGCCAAAGGGCCGCACGGGCACCATGCCGCACAGGCATTCCAGCACCGAGGCGCCGGGGTCGGCCAGCAGGCGCTTGTACAGATCCACGGCAACGGCATCGGCCACACCCTCGCGCTGGAGATACTCCAGGGCCACGCGCTGGCGCGGCGTGAGCCGTTCCAGCTGGATGGCGGGCTTCATGAGGGCGAAGAGCTGCTCCTTGATCTGCATCCATTCCCGGTGCCATTCGCTCCAGCCGCCGGGCGCGGCGTCCGGCCCTGACGGGGCCGCCGGGGAGCCGGGCGCGTTGCGCTCCAGCCCGGCCGTGATTTCATGGCAGACCACGCCGTTTTTGCGGTAGGTGCGGTTGCCGAGAATGACGGCATCCGGCCCCATTTCGGCCTTGACCCGCGCAAGGACCTCTTGCGACGAAGCGCCGGTGAATGTTTTTACCTGCATGGTCCGCTTCCTTTGCCGCGCGGCCTGGCCGCGCCGTGTGTGGCGCCGTCCGTTTTCCGGCGGCACACCAAAAATATGCAAAAACGGGGCCAGTGTAAAACCGAAGTTTCCGGCCGTCCGGCGCCCCCGGGACTTCGGCGCCCGGGGTGCGGCGGCGCGGGGCCGTGGCGCCGCCTGAAAGGGGGGCCGTCCCGGAGATGTCAAAACCCCGCCAGCCGGAACGCCGGCTGGCGGGGTCGCGTCATGGGGATGCGGGCCGCGCTACTCGGCGCCCACGGTGCCCACGGACTGAAGGCGGATGTCCGCCGGGATCTCGGCCTGGGAAATGACGGGCACGGTGGGCATGAAGCGGGTGATGAGCTGCGCCAGGTGCGGCCTGACCATGGGGCTCGTCAGAATGACGGGCTGGCCGTCGGTGTTGACCGCATTTTCCACCGCGGCGCCGATGTTCTGCATGAGCCGCTGGGCCGCCGCCGGATTGAGCGAGAGGAAGGCCGCGCCGTTGTCGGTCTGGCGGATGCCCTCCTGGACCATGCGTTCGGCGTTGCCGTTGAGCGTGAGCACCGGCAGCACGCCCTGGCTGTCGAGATAGGGGCGCACGATGGAGCGGGAGAGCTTTTCGCGCACGTATTCGGCAAGCATTTCCGGATTTTTGACGCCGCCGCCGAAGTCGCCCAGGGTCTCCACGATGGTCAGCATGTCGCGGATGCTCACGTTTTCCCGCACGAGCAGCTGGAGCACCTTCTGGACGCCGCCCAGAGTGATGGTGCCGGGCACGAGGTCCTCCACGGCCTTGGGCGAGTGCTTGGCCACCGTGTCGAGGAGCCCCTGGACGGCCTGCCGGTCGAGGAAGTCGGCCAGATGGCGCTTGAATACCTCGGTCAGATGGGTGGCGATGACGGTGGCCGGGTCCACCACGGTGTAGCCGGCGAGCATGGCTTCCTCGCGCTGGCTTTCGGGTATCCAGAGCGCGGGCAGATTGAAGGCCGGCTCGCGCGTTTCGATGCCGCTGATCTGGGTGGTCACGTTGCCGGGGTCCATGGCCAGGAAATGGTCCACGAGGATCTCCGCCGAAGCCACCTGGTTGCCCTTGATGAGCAGGGAATACTGGCCGGGCTTGAGCTGGAGGTTGTCGCGCAGGTGGAGCGACGGGATGACCACGCCCATGTCCAGGGCGAACTGCCGCCGGATGGAGCGGATGCGCGCCAGAATGTTGCCGCTCTGCTCTTCGTCCACCAGCGGGATGAGGCCGTAGCCCACTTCGAGCTCCAGGGCGTCGAGCGGCAGCAGGGCCTGCACTTCCTCGGGCGTATCGGCCGTGGCCGGGGCGGCGCCGCCCTTGCCCTTGCTCTTGCCCTTCTTGCCGTCGGCCGCGTTTTCGCCCTCGTTGGCGGCGGAGATGCGGGACACGAGGAAGAGCAGGACCGCCAGCACGAGGAAGGGGATGGCGGGCAGCCCGGGCACCAGGGCAAAGACCACCAGCACGCCGGAGACCATCTTGAGCGCCTGACTGTTGAAGGTGAGCTGGGCCAGAAATTCTTCGCCCATCTTGGCTTCGGAGGCTGCGCGGGAAACCAGCAGGCCCGTGGCCGTGGAAACGATGATCGACGGGATGGTGGAGACGAGGCCGTCGCCGATGGTCAGGAGCGAATAGGTGGTGAGGGCCGAGCCCCAGTCCATGTCCTTCTGGACGACGCCGATGATGATGCCGCCGATGATGTTGACCATGGTGATCATCATGCCCGCGTTCACGTCGCCGGAAACGAATTTGCAGGCGCCGTCCATGGCGCCGTAGAAGTCGGCCTCCTTGCGCAGGGCGTGGCGGCGGTCGTTGGCTTCGTCCTCGTCGATGAGGCCGGCGTTGAGGTCGGCCTCAATGGCCATCTGCTTGCCGGGCATGGCATCCAGGGTGAAGCGGGCCGCCACCTCGGCGATGCGCGTGGTGCCCGCGGTGATGACCGTCTTGTTGAGGATGAACATGATCATGAAAATGACGCCGCCCACCACATAGCTGCCGCCCACGACGAATTCGCCGAAGGAGCGGATGACGCTGCCAGCCGCCTCCACGCCGGAATCGCCGTTGAGCAGGATGAGGCGGGTGGAGGCCACGTTGAGCGCCAGCCGCAAAAGGGTGGTGATGAGCAGGAGCGAGGGAAAGATGGTGAACTCCAGGGGCGAGTTCATGAACATGGTCGTCACCAGGACGAGCAGGGAAATGGAGATGCTCACGCAGAGCATGATGTCCATGAAGAAGGTCGGCAGCGGCACCAGCATGACGAAGAGGATGACCACCACGCCCGCCGCCAGGGCCAGTTCGCCGTGCTTGGAAAAACGGCTGTAATCGAAGTGCGGAAGTCCTGTCGTTGCCATTTTCCTGACGCCCCCATGGTTTGCCGGGCCGGCCCCCACCGTGTCCCGTTTTCCCGTCCTTCCCGCTAGTTGGCCCTGGGCTTGAGTTTCCAGATGCTCGCCAGCAGGGTGGCCACAGCCTTGTACAGCTCTTCGGGAATCATGTCACCGATTTCCACTGCTTTATACAAAGCTCGTGCCAACGGGACATTCTCGCGGATGGGCACATTGTGCTCGCGCGCCACGGCCTTGATTTTCTCGGCCAGGTGGTCCGCGCCCTTGGCCAGCACCACGGGCGCCGGAAATTCGTCGGCATTGTAGCGCAGGGCCACGGCGATATGCGTCGGGTTGGTCACGACCACGTCCGCCCTGGGCACGTCCTGGAGCATGCGCTGCATCACCACCTGCATCATCTTCTGGCGTTGTTTGTTCTTGATGACCGGGTCGCCTTCGGCCTGCTTGCGTTCGTCCTTGACCTCGTCCTTGGTCATCTTCATGCCTTCCCTGTAGGCGAAGCGCGTCTGCCAGACATCGAATACCGTGATGGCGAGAATGGGGAGGAGCGCGTAGCAGGTGAGCTTGAACGCCATCTGGAGCATGTAGGCGGCCACCCCCTCGGTGGTGGCATAGTACATGGGCAGGAAGTTTTCATGCTCCCGCCAGATGAGCCAGCCGGGGATGAGGCAGAGGATGATGGCGAAGAGCAGGCTCTTGATGGTGCGCAGCGCCGTCTGCGGCGAGAACATCATCTGCTTGAGCCCCTTGAGGATGTTGAAGCGCTGCCACTTGAACTTGAAGACCTTGGTGGTCCAGAGCTTGCCCACCTGAAGACGCTGGGCGAGAAAGCCCAGAAAGGCCAGGAAGAGCAGGATGGGCATGATGATCTTGCAGAGCTCCAGCATGAGCTCCTGCGTCAGAATATAGACGTTCTGCGGATTGGGATCGAACTCCCAGGAGTGGACGAGAAAGCGGCGGAAAATGTTTTTGATGGCCTCGCTCATGGGACCGATCCACACATAGAGCGCCATCATGCCGCCGGTCAGGCTCACGGCCTTGCCCAGTTCGGCGGATTTGGGGACATTGCCCTCCTCGCGCTGCTTCTTGACGCGTTTGGGCGTTGCCTGTTCCGTTCTGCTTGGGTCTTTCTGCGCTCCGAACATCTGCTCCCCCCTCGGATGTCCGCGCGGTCCGGTGTGCCCGGGCCGCGCGGGACGTCGTCAGGGAGAAAGCAAGAAGAGTGCCAGAATGCCGGGGCCCCGCTCTCCGCGCGCTGGCGCTCAGTACAGCTTTTCCAGCACCTGCTGTTCGTCCTCCATGGAGTAGCAGTGCTCGGCCGCGGGGAAACTGCCATCGCGCACGGCGGCGGCATAGCCGGTGAACGCCGCGCGCATGGCATCGCCCACGGCGCCGAACCGGCGCACGAATTTGGGCGCCACACGGTCGAACATGCCGAGCATGTCCTGCCACACCAGCACCTGCCCGTCGCAGTCCGGCCCGGCGCCGATGCCGATGGTGGGGATCTCCAGCTCCTTTGTGACGCGGGCGGCCAGCGCGGCGGGCACGCACTCCAGCACCAGGGCGAAGGCCCCGGCGTCCTGCACGGCGCGGGCGTCGTCCAGCAGCTTTTGCGCCGCGGCGAGGCTCTTTCCCTGCACCTTGTAGCCGCCAAGCGCATTGACCGACTGCGGCGTGAGACCGAGATGCCCCATGACCGGAATGGACGCGCGCACGAGCGCGCGGATCTCCGGGGCGAAGTCCGCGCCGCCCTCCAGCTTGACGGCCTGGGCGCGGCCTTCCTTGACGAGGCGCCCGGCGTTGCGCAGGGTGTCGTCCACGCCGCGCTGGGAACTCATGAAGGGCATGTCGCAGACGATCAGGGGCGAGCTTGCGCCACGCGCCACAGCCGCGCAGTGGTGGATCATGTCCTCCACGGTGACGGCAAGCGTGTCGGGATAGCCCAGCATGACCATGCCGAGGGAATCGCCCACCAGCAGGGCGTCGATGCCGCACTGGTCCATGAGATGCGCCACGGTATAGTCATAGGCCGTGAGCATGGTGAGCTTTCTGCCGCCCTTGGCCTGTCTGAAGCCGGATGCTGTGGTCTTCACTGTTCGCCTCCTTGTGTGCCCGTATCACCGCCGCGGGCGGCCAGAGCCATGAGCAGGTGCGTGAGCCGCGCGGCCGTGTAGTCCGCGTGGTGCAGCCCGGGGATGGGCGCAAGCTCCACCACGTCCAGTCCGGCCACTTCATGGCCGCTGACGCAACGCTCCAGAATGAACTGGGTCTCCTTCCAGGTGAGGCCCCCCGGCGAGGGCGTCCCCGTGGCCGGCATGAGGGAAGGGTCCAGGCCGTCCACATCAAAGCTGATATAGATGCGGCGCGGAAAGCCTTCGGGCAGGGGCTGTTCGGGCAGGCCCACCCGGGCGAGAAAATAGGCGTCGTAGTGGGTGACATCGTACCGCCGCCGGACCTCCACCTCCTCGCGGCTGATCTCGCGCACCGCGAACTGCACCAGCGGCAGGCCGAGATCGGCCACGGCCCGGCGCATGACGCAGGCGTGGGAGTACGGGTCGCCGCCGTATTCGTCGCGCAGGTCGGCATGCGCGTCGAACTGGAGCACGCCGAGGGGCTCGCCGCAGTGGCGCGCATGGCGGGCAAGGGCGCGCAAGGCCCCGAGGGTGACGGTGTGCTCGCCGCCCAGCAGGACCGGAATGGCCCCTGCCGCCACAGCCCTGTCCACGGCCTCCTCGATGCGCCCGAGCACGGCTTCGGGATGGCCGGACACATCGATGGGCGGCGCGGTATAAATTCCTGACTCTCCCGGCGCCATGCCGGTTTCCATGGCTTCCAGCTGCTGCGAGGCGGCCAGGATGGCCGCGGGGCCGGCCGCCGTGCCGCCGCCGTAGGAGACGCTGCGCTCCAGCGGCGCCGGGATGATGTGAAAGGCCGCCTTCCCGGGAGCGGCGGGGGCATATTCGGAGGCGAGGAACGCGTCACTCATGCGAAAACTCCTTGAAACAGGGCGGCACGCGGAACCGCTGCCCCATTCTCTCCCATCCGGCGCGAAACGGCAATGCCGGGGGCGCCGGGCCAGGGGGAGCGGATGAAAAAAAACGGCCCGCCGGGGATGCGGGCCGTTCTATTTGGAGGAGGCTGTCAGCAAAAGAAAGGAAGGTACT
>URHE01000074.1 GCA_900547595.1 uncultured Desulfovibrio sp. | reverse complement strand
TAACTCCGCCTCCTCCCCCCACACCCGCGCGTCACATACCCGCATGGCGCGGAATGCCGCCCCCCTCTCAGAAGGAAGTGGAACATTCAGCACGCGGGGATTGCCCACCGCCCCCACGCCTGCCGTGGGCGCAACGGCGCGCAATGTCGCGATGTTTGCGATAATTTATTGATATATTTGTATATATTTGCAAAAAATGCAATTGCAAAAAACTCCCCCGGCCCTTACCATGAAAACTGGAAGTGTTTCTGGTGCCACTGGATGCTGGCGGCTGATTGGCCGGAAGTGGCCCGCCACCAGAGCATTTTGCTGAGGAACATCTCTGCCGTATAGATATGTTCCTTGCGCGAACGCTCTCATGGCAAGGTTGAGGGAAACTACGGCCATGAAAAACCGGAAGAACATTTTTCTGCTCTTTCTCACCAGTGCCGCCGCCCTGTTGGCGATCCTGTCCGTCGTTGTCTTTACGCTGAAGAACCGGGAAAACATCGCCAGCAACAACCGGCAATACCTGATCGACAATACCGGCCAAATGGCCCTGCTGGTGAATGATTCCCTGGGGCACGGCCTGAAGAATATCCAGGTGCTGAGCAATCTGGCCGGAGAGTCGCTTGCCTCTCCGGCAAGCGGCGTCGCCGCTCTGCGGCGCATATTGGCCAACTCGCTTTTCGACTTTGTCGAATTTACCGACAGGGAGGGGAAAAACCACAATATCACCGGCGGCATCTCGGAAGCGGCCGACCGACGCTATTATCTGGACGCCATGCGGGGAAATTCCGGCATGGAGCTGATCTTTCATTCCCGCGCCACCAACGAGACGCTTCTGGTGTTCTATGCCCCTGTTCAGCACCGGGGCGAAATCATCGGCTCCCTGACAGGCATATACAAGGAGCGGCATCAGCTGAACGGCCTGTTGACGATGGATGTGTTCGGCTACCCAGCGGAGGCGTACCTGTGCCGCGAGGACGGGATCATCATCGCCAGTAATCAGCATATCGACACACGGGCGGAAATCTCCATCAAAACTGTCCTCGGTCCGCGGCTCCTGAACGGCACTCCCGCGGACAGTCTGATCTATACCGGGAAAACAGCGGTGCTCCCTCTGGCGGGAAACGAGACCGGCGCCTGCATCATGGGCCTGGCGGACAGCGACTGGTATGTCATCCAGATTTTCCCCGAGCGGGCCACCGAGATGATGGTCACCCGGGCAAACCGGATCGGGATCAACTCGGCGATTTTTCTCACGTCCGTTCTGATGGCCCTCCTGATCCTGACATATGTGATCCTCACCGGTTCCATCACGGAGACGCGGAAGGCCCTGGAAAAGGCCGAGATCGCCAGCAAGGCCAAGACCGATTTTCTGTTCAGCATGAGCCACGATCTCCGGACCCCCATGAACGCCATCATCGGCTTCCTGCGGCTGCTGAAGAACGAACAGGGCTGGTCGGCCAGGGGCAGGGAGTATCTGGGCAAAATCGAGGCTGCCAGCCGGATGCTGCTGTCCATCATCAACAATGTCCTTGAAATGTCGCAACTCGCGGGCGGAAAGCTGGTGCTGGAGGAGACGGTATGGAGCGCGCAACAGCTGGTTGCGTCCGCGTGCGCCCAGCTTCTCCCGGAGATGGAGGCAAAGCGGATCACGCTCGAAACGGACGTGGAGGTGGAGCATCCCCTCGTCTGGTGTGATGGAGCCAGGATTCAGGAGATTTATCTGAACATCCTGAACAATGCCTGCGCATACACCCCGGAAGGCGGGAGCATTTCCGTCAGGCTGACGGAACTCCCCCCGGAGCGGGAGGGATACGCGTGGTTCAGGACCGAGATCGAGGATACCGGAATCGGCATGGCCGGGGATTTTCTGCCCCATGTTTTCGAGCCGTTTGCCAGGGAGCGGGACACGACCCACAGCAAAATCGCCGGCACCGGGCTCGGGCTGCCCATTGCGAAACGGCTTGCCGAACTCATGGGGGGCAGTATCAGGGCCGAGAGCGAGCAGGGAACGGGAACCAGGATCACGATCCTCCTGCCCCATCGCATTGCCGCGGAAACAGACGGTTGCGAAGAAAAGCCCGTGGAACAGGCGGCGTCCGGCTTTGCGGGGAAACGGCTGCTTCTGGCGGAGGATAACGACTTCAACGCCGAGTTCGCGGCGGATCTGCTGAACGGGATGGGCTTTGAGGTGGAGCGGGCGCAAGACGGCGCAATCTGTGTCGCCATGATGGAAAAGGCCCCCGCCGGATACTATGATCTGATCCTGATGGACACGCAGATGCCCAACATGAACGGCTATCAGGCGGCGGAGGCCATCCGCGCGATGGAGGATCCGCTGAAGGCGGCCACGCCCATTGTGGCCATGACCGCCAACACCTTTGAGGAGGACAGAAAAAATGCGGCCGCCGCCGGCATGAACGCGCATCTGGCAAAGCCGGTCGATATTCCGCAACTGATGAAGACCCTGGCGGAATTTTTATAACAGACGAGAACCCATTACTTCAGCCCAGGGGCTGAAGCAGGAAGATCATTCGTCAAAAAGCGCGGTTTTTTGCGCATTCACGGCGCTTTTCGCGCCGCGCCAGATTCTCGTCCGGCGTTGGAAGTCATTTCATACGAAGCATGGATGACTTCTACTGGAAAAAGCTCCGGATGACCTCGAAAAACGCCTTGATGTCAATGGGCTTGGCGATATGGGCGTTCATGCCGCACTTGAGGGCCGCGGCCTTGTCCTCATCCAGGGCGTTGGCGGTCATGGCGATGATGGGCAGGGTCTTTACATCCTCGCGCGCGAGGCCGCGGATGGCGCGCGTGGCCTCATAGCCGTCCATGGTGGGCATCTGCACGTCCATGAGGATGGCGTCATAATAGCCTTCCGGAGATTTCCGCACCATTTCCACGGCGTCGCTGCCGTCAGGCGCCGTTTCCACCACAAAGCCGCTTTCGGCGAGGATGAATTCCGCCAGTTCGCGGTTCATCTCCACATCATCCACCAGAAGGATGCGCCTGCCGCCGAAATCCGGAGTCTCCTCCCCGGGCTCCTCCTTCGTGTCCTGCAACTTGTGGGAGGAGATCAGGGCGTGCTTGAGATCGGACATGAAAAGCGGCTTGGCGCAGAAGGCCGTGACGCCCGCGTTGCGCGCCTCTTCCTCGATATCCGTCCATTCATAGGCCGTGAGGATGATGATGGGCGCGTCCTCGCCCACCGTGCGGCGGATGCTGCGCGCGGTCTCCACACCGTTCATGTCCGGCATCTGCCAGTCGATGATATAGGTCCGGTAGGGGTCGTTGTCGTTATGGGCGATCTGCGCGCGGTAGGCGGCCTCGCGCCCGGAGGTCGTCCATTCGGAGCGCAGGCCGATCTTCTTGAGCATCTTGTCCACGCTGTCGCAGACATGAAAGTCATCATCCACCACCAGGACGCGCATGCCGCTGAGTTCCCGGATGATGTCGCTGCCGGACTGCGTTTCCTGGAGCCGGAGCGTCAGATGGACGGTAAAGGTGCTGCCCTTGCCGGGCGCGCTTTCCACCTCGATGCGGCCATTCATGATCTCGATGATGTTCTTGGTGATGGCCATGCCGAGGCCCGTGCCCTGGATGCCGCTCAGGGTGGTCGTGGTTTCACGGGTGAAGGGCTCGAAGATGTGGCGCACGAATTCCTCGGACATGCCGATGCCGCTGTCGCGCACCACAAAGACGAAATCCGCGTAGCCATGGCGGAACGCGGGCGCCTGATGGATGCTGAAGGTGATGGAGCCCCCGGCGGGCGTGTATTTCACGGCGTTGCTCAGCAGATTGATGAAAATCTGGTTGAGCTTGAGCGGGTCGGTGATGACATCCTCGTTGGTCACTTCGAACGTGTCGATGAACATCTGGAGCCGCTTGGCCTTGACCTGCGGCTGGATGATGTTGACGAGA
Organism: uncultured Desulfovibrio sp.; assembly: GCA_900547595.1. Taxonomy (GTDB): domain Bacteria; phylum Desulfobacterota; class Desulfovibrionia; order Desulfovibrionales; family Desulfovibrionaceae; genus Desulfovibrio. Next base: position 5,198 of record URHE01000074.1, on the reverse strand, counting down.
TTGTGCATCAGCTCCGAGATATTGCATTCCTGCTCCTTGATCTGGAGTTTGCCGCTCTCGATGCGGCTCATGTCCAGGATGTCGTTGATGAGGCTGAGCAGGTGGTTGCTGGAGGAGAGCACCTTCTGGAGGCAGTCCCGCACCTGTTCGCGATTGTCCAGATGGCTCGCCGCGATGGTGGCGAAGCCGATGACGGCGTTCATGGGCGTGCGGATGTCGTGCGACATGTTGGAGAGGAAGGTGGTCTTGGCGGCATTGGCGTGCTGTGCCTGGATGAGGGCATCGCGCAGGGCCTTGGTCTGCAGGCGCTGCTTGGTCACCTGTTCGGTGATGTCGCGCGCCACGCTCATGGCCATGACATCGCCCGTGATGTCGTCCTCGGTCAGATAGAAGGACTGGCGCACGCAGACTTCGCCGCCGCGCGGGTCCGTGCACCAGTAGTCGAGGCCCACTTCCTTTTCCCCGGCCGCGAAGCGTTCGCGAAGATGGCCGATGCTCATCACCCGGCTGTATTCCTCCCGCGATTCCGGCAGGACCGTGGGCAGCCACGCGGCAAAGGCGTCGGACACCCTGCACGGGGCATGCAGGCTGTATTCCTCCAGCATGGAGAACTGCAGGTCGTCAAGATGGCGGATGATGTCCTCCTCCACCCGGTCGCGGCTGACATTGAATTCATAGGTGCACAGGGCATTGGAGGTGACGGCCAGACGGTACTGGCGCTCCTTGCGGTCCATGGCGGAGAGCCGTTTCCGCGTCTGGAGTTCGCGGCGCTTCATTTCGGTGATGTCCTGATGGACAAAGAGCACCTTGGCGGCCACGCCGTCCCGTCGTTCCAGACAGATGGCGTTGATGGTTTCCCAGCCGTCCTTTCCGCCGCGGCGCACATGGCATTCGCAGGACAGGGCGTCGCTGCGGGAGAGGCGTTCCTTCAGATTGTCGAGGGCGAAGAAGCCGTGGAATTTTTCCCGCGTCTCGTCGTCCGCAAAGGTGCCGGACTGGATGCGGAGCAGGTCCGCATAGGCGCCATGGGCATCGGGAGCGCGCGCGGCGTCCGCATCGCCGGCAATGTGGTCATAGCGCCTGGCTTCAAGGTCCGCGAGGATATAGCGGCCGGAAAAGAGGGTATTCATGCCCCGGATCACATATCCGAATTCGCGGTTTTCCTGTTCCAGCCGCTTTTTCTGCCGGTGCGCCCGGATGAGCATGAAGGCGGCGTAGCAGGCAAAGAGCGCAAGGAGGGAAATCTCCAGCTGGACGCCGGCCATGTTGGCCCGGCTTACCATGCCCTGAGTGACGCTGCGCGGAAAGGTCTGCACCAGAAAAAAGTCGTACTGCGGCAGGTGCATGACGCAGAGATTGTCCGTGCCGCTCCCGGGTTGGCAGGCGAACGTGCCCTCGCCGCCCTCGCGGAAGACCTTGCGCGCGCCTTCGGCCGTGGGCTGGCCGATCATGCCGCTTTCGAGCAGGGCGTCGATGATGTGCCCGGAATAGGCTTTTTCAGCGGAGGTGGCGATGACCCTGCCGTCCGGCGAGCAGAGGAAAATGTCCGAGGTCATGCCGAAATAGGGCACCGTGAGGATGCCGCGCAGGTAGTTGCCCGCCAGATAGGAACCGTGGAGCACGCCGATGATCCTGCCGCCGACGCGCAGGGGCGTGTAAAAGCCCAGCGTGGTCTGCCGGAAAATGCTTGAATTGAAAATGACGGAGACGCCGCTTTTGCCTTCCATGCCCAGGCGGTAATAGTCGCGGTCGCTCGTGTCCGTGATGGTGCCGTCGGAGGCCATGCCCCTGCCGTCAGCGCCGGTGAAGCGCACGGCGTCGAAGGTGGAGCGCTTTTCCAGCGCGGCCAGCAGTTCCGGCGAGATGGCGGCGGAATCCAGCGTGCGCTCCAGAAAATAGGCGTAAGTGCCGAGGGCCTCCTGCGTGGCGCGGAACTGCTCGTTGATGCTGATGGCCGCCTGACGCGCCGCATCCGCCGCGTAGATGCGGTTCTGCTCCTCGATGCGTTCGCTGTTCTGCGTGCTGAAGCGGTAGAACAGCAGCAGAACCATGCCGCAGAGGAAGAGGGAAACCCCGGTCTGGAGCAGGCCGTTTTTTTTGATCATGGACGACAACCTCGACTGGGGCGGATTCACGGTGCCGTTGCGCAACGCGGGCGGTCGTCAGCGCAGCTGCCGCGCGGCGGGGCGGGCTGACGTCCGGAATGCCTTCGGGAGCCATCCGTTTTCATAGCCGTCCGGGAAGATTGCTGTCAATGGCGCGGCGCCGCCTGTCGGGAGCGGCGCGGGCCGGGCGGCCTATCCGCCGCCGCCCACCACAAAGGCCGTGGGGAAAAGCGCCCGGAACACGGCGAGCATGCGCTCCGCGCCGGTGGAATCCGGCCAGGGGCCCACCTGGACATTCCACAGGCTGTTGCTGCCGTACTGGAGCCGTCCCTTATGGCCGGCCCTGGCAAGGACGTCAATGAGCTTGTACGCGCTTTCCTTGCTGCTGAACGCGCCCACCTGAACGTAGAAATTCCCCTTGATGTCGCCGTTCTCGGCCAGTTCCCTGATGCCGCCCAGGCTCTGGATGCGCACCCGGGCGGTGCCCGAGCCCATCATGTCCAGGCGCGTGGCCGCCGTGCGCGAGAGGTCGATGACACGGTCATCCACAAAGGGGCCGCGATCATTGACGCGGACAATGACCGAACGTCCGTTGCCGAGGTGGGTGACGCGCACCTTGGTGCCCAGCGGCAGGAGCTTGTGGGCGGCGGTCATGGCATATTGATTGTAGCGCTCGCCGTTGGCCGTGGTCTTGCCGTGAAAGCCGGGACCGTACCACGAGGCCACGCCTTCCTCCACAAAGCCGTGGGCGGACTTGAGGGGATAGTAGGTCTTGCCGCGGACGGTATAGGGTTTGGTGCCCGCCACGCCGCCCTTGCGCCAGGATCGGGAGCCGCCGCAGCCCGCCAGCGCGAGCGCGCAGCAGACAAGGCCCACGAGCAGGAGAAGGGGAACGCGCCTGCCGGGGGCGCCGCGGTCCGGGGCGAAAGCGCCGCCCGGCATCAGGCGGCTCCGGCCCGGGGCGCGCGGGCAGGGGAAACGGCGTTTTCGTCATCGGCTTCCAGACGCCGCAAAAGCTCCAGTCCCTGCCCGCCCAGATTCTGGCGATGCGCGCGCAGCAGCGCCAGCGCCGTTTCCGGCCGCCCCGCCTCCAGCAGGTCCCGCGCGGCGAGCAGGAAGAGACGTTCGTTGTCTCCCCCGCAGAGCGCGGCCACGAGGTCGGGCCAGCGCGCCCCGAAAACCGCGGCGGCGCGTTCTTCCTCCACGGCCAGCCAGCGGGCCAGGGGGGCGTTGTCGCGCTCTCCCTCCAGATACCGCGTGAGCAGCGCAAGCCCGTTGTCCAGAACGCGGAGGATGCGCCGAAGCTCCCGCTCCATGCTGTCGGCGGTCTGGCGGGGAAGCCCGGCCAGCGGCCACAGGGCGTCCGTGTCCGCGTCCCGCGCCGCGTGGCGCGTCAGGACATGTTCCGGCGCGGCGCAGCGCAGGTCCTCCAGATGGAGCAGGCGGTTGGCGTACTCCTGCCGCTGGTAGGCGTCTTCGCGCAGCTTGACGCATTCATGGAACGCAAAGCCCACGCACCAGTCGATGAGTTCGCCGGTGAACGCGCGTTCCTCCGGCGCGGCGCCGGTTTCGGGGGCCGGTCCGCCATGGGGCGGGGCCGTGCGGAAGAGGTGATGGGCCGTATCCTTGAGCCGCCAGAGGACGCCCTTGGAAACCTCCTCGCCAAGCAGGGAACGCACGATGGCGTGCGAGACCGTGCCGTCGCGCTCAAAACGGCGCAACTGGGCGGTGAGGACGGCATGGGCGGCGCAATAGTCGCGCACGAGATCGCGCACGAACGCGGGGCGCCGCCGGGCCAGCCACGCCCGGTTCATGCGCGGGGGGCTCCGGGGGCCGGCGCGGCGGGGGGAGCGCCGTTTCCGGCAGCCGCTCCGGCTTCGGGACCGGCTTCCGCAAGCAGGGCGCGCGCCACGGCCAGGTCATAGATGCGCAAGGGGTCTGTGGCCGCCGCGCCCCGGTTCTCATACAGGGCCGCGGCCTCGCGGATGACGGCCATGTTCAGCCAGGGATGGCGCTCCCAGATTTCCGGATGCGCCGCCTCCCAGAGCCGGAATTCCACTTCGCCGTCAGGCCCGCGGCGCACATAGACCCGCGAACCGGGGTCGCCCGCATTGGCATGGTAGTAGAGGCCGCGTTCGTCCTGCATCATCGTCTCCTTGTGCCGTCTGCGGGATGTGAGGGGGGCGGGGGGTTCCCGCCCTGAGGATTCTAGGCGAAAAGCCGTGGCGTTGCCAAGGGGAGGTTTCCGCGCCATGCCGTACCTGCCGCCGGGGCTTGCCCCGCCCGCTGTCTGCCGGTAGAGAAAGGGCTGGCCGGAGTAGGGAAGATCCACAAACCCCGCGTAGCGCGGTCTGCGCCGGAGCCCGCATGCAGCGTTATCCCGTTCCCGCGTCCTTGCCGGACGCGCCGCATTGTTCCGAAACCACGGTGCGGCGCAGCCGCTTCCTCGCCCAGTGCGCCCGCGCGTCCAGCCCGGCGGCGGCCCGCGCCTTTGTGGAGGCGGTCCGGCAGCGGCACCCCGATGCCACGCATAACTGCTGGGCCTTTGTGGCCGGGCCTCCGGGCGACACGGCGCGCATCGGCTCCTCCGATGATGGCGAACCCCACGGCACGGCCGGGCGCCCCATGCTCCAGGTGCTGCTCCACAGCGGGATCGGGGAGCTCTGCCTGGTGGTGACGCGCTGGTTCGGCGGCGTCAAGCTGGGCACGGGCGGTCTGGTGCGGGCCTATCAGGAGGCCGCGCGCGGAAACCTCGAGGGCCTGCCGCGGGTGGAGTGCGTGCCGCTGGCGACGGTGGAGCTTGTGCTCGACTACGCCCATCTGGACGCCCTGCGCCGCCGTCTGCCCGGTCTGGAGGCGCGGGTGGAGGCGGAGGAATACGCGGCGCGCGCCTGTCTGCGCGTGCGCCTGCCCGAGGAGCATCTGGACGCCCTGACGCGGGCGCTGGCCGCTGTCAGCAACGGGGCGGGGCGTCTCCGTCCGCTGGAGGAAGGCCAAACTCCGCCCGCGCGGCCCTGAGCGCCCGCGCGGCTTCCGCCGCGGCCAGCGCAAGGTCGGCGTGTTCATGGTCGGCGCGCAGGGCCGCCCGCAGCC
>URHE01000073.1 GCA_900547595.1 uncultured Desulfovibrio sp. | reverse complement strand
CTGCCGTCGGCGGCAGGCGGCGGCCGGGAGCGGTTTTTTGCGTAACGAATCGAAAACGGGTCATAAGTCGATTTTGATTTGGCATTCGGCGCCATTTTGAGTCGATTTTGGTTTATATTTACGGGCGGGGTGGGCGCCGCGGAGGCTATTGCCTGACAACGCCTTGGAATTTATACTGATACCCTGCCTGTGCCTTTTGGCACAAGGCTTGCTACTTCAGGCTGCGGCCCGGGCATTCGAGAGGGAACGCCAGAGCCGCCACATTGCGATATCCGACGCCGCCCCGGATGTTCCGGTCGGGCATGCCCCAGGCGGCGCCAGGCACAAACGTCATCGGAGGAAGACATGGCGCAGTCCTTCAACGCCGCCGAGATGATCGCGGACGACAAAAAGTACGTCTGGCATCACCTCACCCAGCACAAAATCTTTGAAAAGGCTGACCCCACCATCTTTGTCAAGGGCAAGGGCATGCGGGTCACCGACATCAACGGCAAGGAATATCTGGACGCGGTCTCCGGCGGTGTCTGGACGGTCAATCTGGGCTATGGCAACGAGACGCTGACCAAGGCCGTGAGCGACCAGCTCATGGAGCTGTGCTATTTTGCCAACGGCTTCGGCAATATTCCCACCATCCGCTTCTCCAAGAAGCTTATTGAGAAGATGCCGGGCATGAGCCGTGTCTATCTCTCCAATTCCGGTTCGGAGGCCAATGAAAAAGCCTTCAAGATCGTGCGCCAGATCTCCCAGCTCAAGCACGGCGGCAAGAAGTACAAGGTCGTCTACCGCAACCGCGACTACCACGGCACCACCATCACCACGCTTTCCGCCTGCGGGCAGGAAGAGCGCAAGATGCAGTACGGCCCCTACACCCCGGGCTTCGTGGAATTTCCGGCCTGCTCGGTCTACCGTTCGCCCTATCCGGCGGGCACGGCCAATCTGGGCGAAAAGTTCGCCCGCGAGCTTGAGACCGTGGTGCAGAAGGAAGACCCCGACACCGTGGGCGCCGTCATCCTGGAGCCCATCACCGCCGGCGGCGGCGTCATCGTGCCGCCCGAGGGCTACTTCGAGACCATCACCGAGATCTGCAAGAAGTACGGCCTCCTGCTCATCATTGACGAAGTGGTCTGCGGTCTCGGCCGCACCGGCAAGTGGTTCGGCTACCAGCACTTCAACGTCAAGCCCGACATCGTGACCATGGCCAAGGGCGTGGCCGCGGGCTACGCGCCCATCTCCTGCACCGTGACCACCGAGGAAGTCTTTCAGGACTTCATCGCCGACCCGGCCGACCGCGACAGCTACTTCCGCGACATCAGCACCTTTGGCGGCTGCACCGCCGGCCCCGCCGCCGGGTACGCCAATCTTTGCTACATGGAAGAGCACCATGTGCTCGACAACGTGGTCAGGATGGGCGAGTACCTCATGGACGGTCTCAAGGCCCTGGAAAAGAAGTACGAGATCATCGGCGACGTGCGCGGCAAGGGCCTCTTCTGCGGCCTGGAGCTCGTCAAGGACCGCGCCACCCGCGAGCCTGTCTCCGAAGCCGTGGCCGGCGCCGTGGTGGGCGAGTGCATGAAGCAGGGCGTCATCATCGGCAAGACCAGCCGCTGCTTCCGCGAATTCAACAACACTCTCTGCCTGGCTCCGGCGCTCATCACCACCACGGCGGAACTCGACGAGATACTCAAGGCGCTTGATAACGCCTTCAAGGCGGTCAAGGCCTAGCTTCCGGTTCCGGCGGGCCGGGACCGCGCGGTCCCGGCCCCACCCGAATTCACTCTGTCAGCTTGCAAGGAGCGATCCCCATGAAATTTTCCGGTATGACCATCGGTGTTCCCACGGAAATCATGCCCGGCGAGCGCCGCGTGTCGTCCACCCCCGAAACCGTGAAGAAAATGGTCGACGAGGGCGCCGTCGTTCTGGTGCAGGCGGGCGCCGGCGAGGGCGCGTTCTTCTCCGACGACCAGTACAAGGCCGCCGGTGCCACCATCGTCGAGCGCGCCAAGGAAGTGTTCGACAAGGCCGACGTCATCCTCAAGGTGAAAGAGCCCCTGTTCAACGAGAAGGAAGGCATGCACGAGAGCGACATGCTCCGCGACGGCCAGTACCTCATCACCTTCCTGCATCCCGCCGCCCCGGTGAACCGCGAGCCCATGAAAAAGCTGCGCGACACCGGCTGCATCAGCATCACCCTTGACGGCATCCCGCGCATCTCCCGCGCGCAGAGCATGGACGCCCTGACCTCCATGAGCACCGTGGCCGGCTACAAGGGCGTGCTCATGGCCGCCAGCTATCTTTCCAAGTTCATGCCCATGATCGGCACCGCCGTGGGCGTCATCAAGCCCGCCAAGGTCGTGGTCATCGGCACGGGCGTGGCCGGCCTCCAGGCGGTCGCCACCGCCAAGCGCCTGGGCGCCGAAGTGACGGCCATCGACATCCGTCCCGACGCGGCCGAGCAGGCCCGCAGCCTCGGCGCCAAGTCCGTGGACACCGGCGTGCCCAAGGAAGTGGCCATCGGCGAGGGCGGCTACGCCCAGCGCCTGCCCGAGGAATGGCTGAAAAAGGAAATCGAGGCCATCAAGCCCGTGGTCAAGGATGCCGACGTCATCATCCTCACGGCCCTCATTCCCGGCAAACTCGCTCCGGTGCTCATCACCGAGGAGATGGTCAAGTCCATGAAGCCCGGCTCGGTCATTGTGGACATCGCCATCGACCAGGGCGGCAACTGCGCCGTGACCAAGGCTGGCGAGGAGACCGTTTTCGAAGGCGTGACCGTCAGCGGCATCAAGAACATCCCCGGCATGATGCCCACCAGCTCCACCTGGATGTTCGCCAACAACATCTACAACCTGCTTGCCTACCTCACCAAGGACGGCAAGATCGTGCTTGACCGCAACGATCCCATCGTGGCCTCCTCGTTGACCACCATCAACAAGGAAATCGTCCACGCCGGAGCCAAGGAAGCCGGCCTGTAAACGCCGCGCAAGGGCGCGCCGGTTCCCGGCAGGGCGGCGCGCCCTTTCCGTATCCGCCGTCCGGCGGCAACTTTCCGTGGAGGCACCCTCTTGACCACGTTCATCCTCATCCTGGTCTTTATCGCCGCCCTGATCATCGGCTACAAGGTGCTCAGCCATATCCCGAGCCTCTTGCACACCCCGCTCATGTCGAGCATGAACGCCCTTGACGGCGTCATCATCCTGGGCGCGCTCACGGCCACGCATCTGGCCACCACCACGCTCGGCGCGTTCTTCGGCGGCGTGGCCATCGCGCTTGCCATCACCAACGTTTTTGGTGGCTTCGACATCACCAACAAGATGCTCAAGATGATCGCCGGCAAGAAGCGCTAGGCAGGACAGCCCGCCCGCGCCCGCCGTCTGATCCAAGGGAGAAACTCCGCGCATGAGCACGCTCTATTACTACATCATTGCCACGGTGCTCGCCGTTGCCATCCTCTACGGCCTGCACCTGATGAGCAACGTCAAGACCGCCGTCCGGGGCAATGCCATTGCCGCCGGGGCCATGGCCCTGGCCATTGTCATCACCATGCTCCGCGATGATTCCTTTGGTTCCGTCAACCTCTGGATCGCCATCGCCGCGGGCATGGGCTTCGGCCTTTTCCTCTCCAACAAGGTCAAGATGATCCAGATGCCGCAGCTCGTGGCCTTTCTCCACGGCTTCGGCGGCGGCGCCGCCGCCCTGGTGGGCCTCATCATGCTGGTGGATGTGGGCCCGGAATCGGCCTTCCACCGCATTGACGCCTGCCTGGCCCTCTGTTCGGGCATGACCACCATTGCCGGTTCCTTTGTGGCCGCGGGCAAGCTGCATCAGGTGCTGCCGCAGCGGCCCATCGTGCTGCCCAATCACAGCCGCATCGTCAACTTCCTGCTGGGTCTGATGTTCGTGGCGCTCTGCGTCTACAATATCGCCCCCGGCTTTCTGCCGTGGCTCATGATCGGGCTCATGTTCGTCACCGGCGCGCTTTTCGGCGTCGTGTTCACGCTGCGCGTGGGCGGCGCGGACATGCCCATCACCATTTCCCTGCTCAACTCCATGGGCGGCATCTCCTGCGCCATCGCGGGCTTTGCCGTGGCCGACCCGCTGCTCATCGCCGTGGGCGGCATCATCGGCTCGGCGGGCTACATGCTCACGCGCGTCATGTGCAAGGCCATGAACCGGCGGCTCATGCCCATTCTTCTGGGCGAGTCCTCGGTGGCCGGCCGGAAGCCCGGCGCCGCTCCGGCCGCCCCCGCGCCTTCGGCCCCCAGATCGCCCGCCGGCCCCGCCGGTTCCGCCGCGGCTGCCGCCCCTGCCGATGACGACGCCGCGCTTGCGCGGCTGCTGCGCTCGGCCAAACGGGTGATCATCGTGCCGGGCTACGGCATGGCGCTGGCGCAGGCGCAGCACAAGGTGAAGCAGCTGGCCGACGCGCTGGAGGCCAACGGCGCCACCGTGGACTACGCCATCCATCCCGTGGCGGGGCGCATGCCGGGGCACATGAACGTGCTTCTGGCCGAGGCCAATGTGGACTATGAGCATCTGCTTGAAATGGACGTGGTCAATCCGCTCTTTCCCGAGGCCGACCTTGTGGTCATCGTGGGCGCCAACGACGTGGTGAACCCGGCGGCCAACACCGCCGAGGGCACGCCCATCTACGGCATGCCCATTCTGGACGTGGACAAGGCAAAGGGCGTCATCATCTGCAACTATGACGAGAAGCCGGGCTATGCGGGCGTGGAGAATCCGCTGTACCACAAGCCGGGCGTGGTGATGCTGCTTGGCGATGCCGCGGCGAGCCTGGACAGGCTTCTCGGCATGCTGCGCTGAGGGGGGAGCGCGCGAAGGGGAGATGCCTTTTCACGACGGCACGCTTGTAAGCTGTGAAAAAAAATGCTAGTGAGAAGGCAAAGCAATAGAAGGCTTCCATCATCGATTTCAGGAGGGTCTATGAGCTTCAAAAAGCTGTGTGTCCTGACGCTGGCGTTCCTGTTCATGCTCAACGTGTCCGCCATGGCGGCGGTAAACTACAAGGTCGCCGTGGGCGATCCGGAGGATTCCGAGCAGGGTGTGGCCGCGCTGGCCTTCAAGAAGTATGTGGAAGAAAAAACCAACGGCGAAGTGAAGATCGACCTGTTCTTCGCCGGCGCCCTTGGCGACGAGAGCGAAGCCTTCCGCAACGTGCAGAAAGGCACGCTGCCCTTCGCCGTGGGCGGCATCGCCAACCTTGTGCCCTTTGAGAAGAAGCTGGGCCTTCTGACCCTGCCCTACCTCTTCGAGAATCTTGACGAGGTCGTGGCCGGCACCAACGGCAAGCCCGCCGAGCTGCTCAACGGCTATGCCGTCAAGGCCGGGTTCCGCATTCTCTGCTGGACCTATACGGACTTCCGCTACATCTCCAACTCCAAGCATCCCATCAAGAAGCTCGCGGACATCAAGGACCTCAAGTTCCGCGTGCCGCAGAGCGCCGTGCTCATCGCCGCCTACAAGGCTTTCGGCGGCAGCCCGACCCCCATCTCCTGGGCGGAGACCTTCACCGCTCTCCAGCAGGGCGTGGTGGACGGCCAGTGCTACGGCTACATCGGCTTCAAGGCCATGAAGTTCAACGAAGCCAACCAGAAGTACCTCACCGAGGTGCATTACACCTATCAGCTCCAGCCGCTGGTCATGAGCGAGCGCGTGTACAAAAAGACCAAGCCCGAGCTGCAGAAGATTTTCGTGGACGGCGGCCACTACGCGCAGGAAGCCGTGCTCAAGTATCAGAAGGAATACGCCCAGGCCGCCAAGGACGCGCTCATCGCGGCCGGCCTTGTGGTGGACGTGCTTGAGGACGAGGATCAGTGGAAGAAGGCCGCTCTTGAAAAGGTCTGGCCGGAGATGGCCGACTTCGTGGGCGGCAAGGACGCCATCAACGCATACCTCAAGGCCATGGGCAAGCAGCCCTGGAACAACTAGGCTCCCGATTTGCGGCGGCCGGGACCTTCGCGGGGCCCGGCCGCCTCGCGGCTTTGCCGCCATTCACGCGCACGTTGGCAACCGATGCCGGGGCCGCCCGGCTGACAGCCCGGGGGGTTCGGCGTGAAGAAGTTCATCCTGGCTTTCATGGATCACTTTGAAAGCTATCTCTGTCAATTCCTGCTGGTCTTTTTCGTTGTCGTCGTCTTTATCCAGATCATCCTCCGCTTTCTGGATGCCTCGCTGCCCTGGACGGAGGAGATCGCGCGTTTCGCCTTCATCTGGTTCATCCTTTTCGGCGCCTGCTACGCCACGCGCCTCTGCGCGCTCAACCGCGTCACGCTCCAGTTCGCCAGGGCGCCCAAATGGGTGGCCAACCTGCTGCTCTTCATCAGCGACATGATCTGGCTGGCCTTCAGCCTCATCATGGCCTGGGAGGGGTATCTCGCGGTCATGGACCTGCGCGAGTTCCCCTATGCCACCCCGGCGCTCGACTGGGACATGGGCTACATCTATCTGGTCTTTCCCCTGAGCTTCACGCTCATGGCCATCCGCATCCTTCAGGTGAACTACATCAAGTTCGTGCTCAAGCAGGAAATCGCCGACCCGGATCAGGAGGCCGTCAAGCAGAGCCAGAGCGCCCTGCTTGAGGATGCCGGCAAGGAAGGAGGGGCCGCCTGATGGAAGCTCTCACCCCCATGGGCATCGGCGGCCTGCTCTTCGCCGTATTCTTCGTCCTTCTGCTGATCGGCTGTCCCATCATGGTCGCCCTGGGCGTGGGCACCATGGTCTGTTTCCTCATTCTCGACATCGACCTTTCCATGATGATCGAGCGCGCTTTCGCCTCGCTCACGGCCTTTCCGCTCATGGCGCTCCCGGCATTCGTGCTGGCCGGGGCGCTCATGGAGGCGTCGGGCATATCGCGAAGGCTCGTGGCCGTGGCCGAGGCATTTGTGGGGCCCATTCCCGGCGGCCTCGCCATTTCCACGGTGCTTTCCTGCGTCTTTTTCGGCGCCATTTCCGGCTCCGGTCCGGCCACCACGGCCGCCGTGGGCATGCTCATGATCCCGGCCATGACCAAGCGCGGCTACAACACGGCCTACGCTGCGGCCACCACGGCCACGGCGGGCGGCATCGGCATCATCATTCCGCCGAGCATCCCCATGGTCATCTACGGCGTCACCGGCCAGGTGAGCATCTCCAAGATGTTCATGGCCGGCTTCATCCCCGGCTTCCTCATTGCGGCCGCGCTCTGTATCCTGCACTTTCTCAAGTGCCGCAAGCTCAATCTGGGCGGGGATTCCTGGTCGCTCAGGCATCTGCTCCATTCCATCAGGGATGGCTTCTGGTCCATCCTCGCGCCGCTCATCATCCTCGGCGGCATTTACGCGGGCCTGTTCACCCCCACGGAAGCCGCCATCGTGGCCATTTTCTACACGCTCTTTGTGGGCATCTTCATCCACCGCGAGCTCAAATTCAAATCCTTCATGGCCTCGCTGAACACCACCTCGTGGCTCACGGGCCGCGTGCTCGTCCTGGTGTTCACGGCCACGGCCTTCGGCTATCTGCTCACCTCGTACCGCATCCCGGTGGAGCTGGCCAACTGGGTGCTGGGCTTCACCACCAACGTGTACATGGTCTGGCTCTTCGTGGTCGTCCTGCTCATCTTCCTGGGCATGTTCATGGAGACGCTCGCCATCATCATGCTGGTCACGCCGGTGCTTTTGCCCATCATGACGGCCTACGGCGTGGACCCCATCCACTTCGGCCTCATCCTCATCTGCTGCTGCGGCATCGGCTTCTCCACGCCGCCGCTGGGCGAGAACATGTTCATCGCCTCGGGCATTTCCAACCAGTCGCTGGAGAGTATCTCCTTCATGGCGCTGCCCATGGTCTTTGCCAACCTGCTGGCCATCGTCGTCCTGGTGGCCTTCCCGGGGCTTGTCATGTTCCTGCCCAACATGATGAGCGTGGCCGCGCCCTAGCACATACACGCGGGCGGCGGGACCTCCCCGCCGCCCCGCTTGCCCTGAACCCACCCGCACGAGGTTTCCATGCGCACAAAAGTTCTTCTGCTGGCCCTGTTCCTCCTGGCCGCGCCCGCCCTTCTGCACGCAGCCGCTCCGGCGGGCAAGGCCGCCACCGCGCAGCCGGTGACGATCTCCTTTGCCATCGGCGATCCCGAAGATTCGGAAATGGGCATGCTGGCCCTTGCCTTCAAAAACTTTGTGACCAGCGCCGCCAGGGGCAGGCTGGATGTCGACCTGTCGTACAGCGGCGGCCTGGACGCGGACGAGACGTTCCAGTTCCATCGCGTCCAGACGGGCAAGCTGGGCATGATGCTGGGCGGCGTGGGCAATCTTGTGCCCATGGTGCGCGGCCTGGGCGTGGTGACGCTGCCCTATCTCTTCCCCGATGAGGCGGCCGTGGTGCGCGGCACCACGGGCAAGGCCGCGGAGCTGCTCAACAGCTACGCGGAAAAGGCGGGCCTGCGCATCCTTGCCTGGACGTACTACGGCTACCGCTTTCCGTCCAACAGCAGGCATCCCGTCGCCAACCTTGAGGACATGCAGGGCCTGCGCTTCCGTGTGCCGCAGAGTCTGGTCATGATCAAGACCTACCGCGCCTTCGGCGCCATTCCCATGCCGCTGGCCTGGCCCATGACGCGCAACGCGCTCAAGAACGGTCTGGTGGACGGCCAGTGCTACGACTACAGCGGCTTCAGGGCCATGAAGTTTCAGGATGCCAATCAGAAGTACATCACCGAGATACACTATCTCTACAATCTCCAGCCGCTGGTCATCAGCACGCGCGTCTTTAACGCGCTGAGCGAGGCGGACAGGCAGGTGCTGGTGGAGGCGGGCCGGCATGTGCAGGAGCTTTCGCTCCAGTACCAGAAGGAGATGAACGCCATTGCCAGAAAGGCGCTTCTGGCCGAGGGCGTGAAGATCACCACGGTGGAGGACGAAAGCGCCTGGCGTGACGTGGCCCTGCGGGAAGTCTGGCCGGAAACGGCCGACAGCGTGGGCGGCAGGGAGGCCATCAACGCCTACCTGCGGGCCTGCGGCCTGCCGCTCTGGGAGCCGGAGGCGGCAACGGCGCCCAAATCCGGCAAGTAACGCGTTTCAGGGGGCGCGCCCGGGGCCCGCAATGGGGCCGGAGCGCGCCTTCACTGCGGGGCCGCCGGCGCGGTCAGCGCCTTTGCGAGCAGTTCCGCAAGCGCGGCGTCACCACGATTGGAGGCGGCCCGCCGGGCCGCCTTGAGCC
>URHE01000072.1 GCA_900547595.1 uncultured Desulfovibrio sp. | reverse complement strand
TCTGGCGGCTGCGGGAGCAGACGCCCGCGCCGGAATAAGGCGGAAAACCACGCTTTTCCGCCGAAATGAAGGCAGCGAAACCTGATGAAAATATCTGTACGACAGATATTTTCCTCAGCAAAACGGTCCAGGCCCAAAATCCCGCGCCGCGCCATTTTTCTGGATCGGGACGGCACGCTCAACGAGGACCTGGGCTATGTCCACAGGCCGGAGGACTGGCGCTGGCTCCCGGGCGTGCCCGAAGCCCTGGCCCGCTTTCGCGCCGCCGGGTGGCTGCTGGTGGTGGTGAGCAATCAGTCCGGGCTGGCGCGCGGCCTTTTCGCGCCGGAAGCGCTGGCCGCGCTGGAGCGCTGGGTGGACGCCGCGCTCGCGCCGCTGGGGGCGGCGCCGGATGCCTGGTACCATTGCCCGCATCTGCCGGAGATCACCGGCCCGTGCTCCTGCCGCAAGCCCTTGCCGGGGCTGATCCTGCGGGCCTGCGCGGAGCTGGACATCGCGCCCGGCGCCTCCTGGATGCTGGGCGACCGGCAGCGGGATGTGGCCGCCGGCGTGGCGGCGGGCTGCCGCGCGGGCCTGTTGCGTCCCGACCCTGCGGATGCCGAGGCGCGCGCCACCCGCGCCGCCTTTCCGGGAACGCCCGTCTGGCCGGGACTGGCGGCGGCCTGCGACGCCATCCTCAGTTCAGGGGAGATTTAAGTCCCGCCGGTGGCGGCGCGGCGTGAACGCGCCCGTCTCAAAGTTCCGCAAGCTTCCGCCCCGGCAACGGCGATGCCGCGGGAAGCCCGGCGCAGGGGCTGACGAGCTCGGCATTTGCCAGCGGAATGACGCGCACCTGGCCGACCTGGGGCGCTTCCACCGTGAATCCCGGGGCGGCATGCGCCGGAAGTTCGTCGCGGGGGGCCGCCCCTCCCGGGGGCAGGGCATGGAGACAGGCGCTGAGCAACAGGGCCGCGCCCCAGAGCCGGTAGGGCAGGTCTTTTGCGTCACACAGGATGTTCATGGCCTTCCTCCATGCGGGCGCTCCGGATCCGGGGCTGCCCGCAGGGAAAAAGGAAGCAAGATCCATGCCGGGAAATGACTGCCGCATGCGGGGAAAGCTCCGCGCGCGGAAGTCACGCGGGGCTGTTCCCCCTTGCCCGGGGCTGCGTCAGACTTCGCTGATGACCGGCACCACCACCGGGTCGCGCTCCAGCACGCGACGGAAAAAGCGCCGCAGGGAGGTGCGGATGTTCTCGCGCAGGCGGCCCGTGCTGGTGGGAGCGTTTTCCAGTTCGTCCAGCACCAGGCACTTGGCGTCTTCGAGCACATGGCTCAGTTGCTGCTCGAACACGAAGCCGCGCGAGATCATTTCCGGCCCGTGGAGGACGCTCCCCGTCTCCGCATCGAGCACCAGGGCGACGATGACCACGCCCTCATCGCCGAGGATGCGCCGCTCCCGCAGCACCGAGGCGCCCACATCGCCCACGCCCTTGCCGTCCACCAGGGTGCATTCCACGGCCACCGGGGTTTCCAGGCGGAACCCGTGCGGCAGGATGGTCAGCGGCTGGCCGTCGCGCAGGAGGATGACGTTTTCCCGGCGCACGCCGCAGCTTTCGGCCAGGCGGCCGTGCATGACAAGGTGCTGGTACTCGCCGTGCACGGGCACGAAGAGTTCGGGGCGCACGGCCAGCAGCAGGTCGCGCAGTTCCTCGCGGTGGGCATGGCCCGAGGCGTGGACCGCGTGCGAGCTTTCATAGAGCACTTCCGCGCCGAGGCGGTACATTTCATTGATCAGGCGCGAGATGGGCCGGGCATTGCCGGGGATGACGCGGGAACTCATGACCACCGTATCGCCCTCGCGGATGGAGAGCTGACGGTGCCCGCCCCAGACCATGCGCGAAAGCGCGGAAAGCGGTTCCCCCTGGGCGCCCGTGACCACCAGCACCACCTTGTCGTCCGGCAGTTCGGGCACGCCGTTGTGGGCGTTGAAAAATTCGGGCGGCAGCGTGAGGAAGCCCAGTTGCGCGGCGATGTCGATATTGTTGGCCAGTGATTTGCCGCTGATGATGACCGCGCGGCCATAGTGGCGCGCAAGGTCGCAGACTTCCTGGATGCGCTGGATGTGGCTGGAGAAGAGCGTGACCACGATGCGGCCGCGGGCGGCGGCAAAGACGCGCTCCAGCGATGCCTTGACCTCCCGCTCGGTGAGGGAGCGCCCCTCGCGCAGCACGTTGGTGGAGTCGGCGAGCAGAAGCCGCGCGCCATCCGGGCCGGCAAATTCGCGAAAGGCGGCCAGGTCCGTGCCCGAACCCGCCAGCGGCATGGGGTCGATCTTGAAATCGCCGCTGTGGATCACGCGGCCCACGGGCGTTTCCACCCCCAGGCCGAAGCCGTGCGGGATGGAGTGGCAGACCGGGATGAAATGAAAGACCAGGTCCCCCAGGGGCTGGACGGTCTTTGCGTCCACGGGGCAGAGTTCCACGCGGTTGAGCAGCTCGTGCTCCCGCAGCTTGTGCTCCACCAGGGCAAGGGTGAAGCGCGAGCCGAAGATGCGGGCATTCTTGAGCTCCGGCACGATCCAGGGCAACGCCCCGATGTGGTCCTCGTGGCCGTGGGTGAGCACGATGCCGAGGAGCCTGTCGCGCACTTCGCGCACCGCGCCGAAATGCGGGATGAGGACATCCACGCCGAGATGGGCGTCGTCCGGAAACATGAGGCCGCAGTCCACCATGACCACGCCGTCGCCGCTTTCCCAGAGCTGGCAGTTGAGGCCGATTTCGCCGAGTCCCCCAAGGGGGGTGATGGTGAGGCGGGGTCCGCTCATGCTGTTCCTTTGTCTGTCCGCCGGCGCTGCCGGCGCCGTGGCGTTGGGGCTAACGGCGTCCGAGGTCCGGATGATACTCGCCCATGGCCACATATATCTGGGCGAGCGCCGTGAGATAGTCCGCCCTGGCCCCGGTGAGCGAAGCCTGGGCGCGGGTGAGGTTGGCCGAGGCGTCGAGCACGTCGAAATTGGTCCCCACCTGTTCCTGATAGCGGGCAAGCGCCGCGTCATAGGCTTCCCGCGCCTGGGCCACGCCCTTTTCCGCCACGGCGATGCGCTTTTCGGCCTCATGCACGGCCAGGAGCTTGGACTTGATGTCATAGCCCACAGTGAGCTTGAGGTCCTCCTCCTCGTGGCGCAGCCGCGTCACGACCCAGCCCGCCTGCTGGTCGGCATAATAGGTGACGCCCCACTGGAAGACATTCCACACGGCGCGCGCGCCCACCTCCCAGGTGGCGGAGCGGGAGCCCCCCTCGCCACGCATCTGGAGGTCCGGGGTGTTCCCGGTCTGGTTGATATTGTAGTATGCCTCGATTTGGGGGTAATAGTCGCTCTGGACCATGCGGCGGTCCCTGGCGGCCATCTCCACGGCCCTGGCCGCCATGAGGAGGTCGGGGCGCTGCCGGTAGGCGGCCTCCAGACATTGCTCCAGCGAGCGGCGGAACGGCACATGCCCGAGGCGCCCCACATAGCGGGCCGGCGCCGTGGCCGTGAAGCCGAGCAGGGTGTTGAGCCGCGCCTGGGCCGTGTCGCGCGTGTTCTCGGCCTGGATGAGAAGGTTCTCGGCCTGGCTCACGTTCACTTCCGCCTGGAGCACATCCAGGCGCGGGCGCAGGCCTACCTCGTAAAACGCCCTGGTGATGCGCAGCTGGTCGCGCAGGCGCGCCAGGGAATCGCTCTCGCTGCGGACATTTTCCTCGGCGCGCAGATAGCTGAGAAATTCCGTCTGCACCTGCTCGGTCATGGCGAGCTCGGCCCGGCGCAGGGCCGCCTTGTCGCTGTCGGCCTGAAGCGCGGCCTTCTGGTAGCTGTTGAGCAGACGGAAGCCCTGAAAGACCGGCTGCGAGATCTCCACACCCCAGGAATAGGACCCCAGTTCCGGCGGGCGCACGCTGCGCGGGGAGGTCTTGCGTTCCTGCTTGACGGCGGAATAGCTCATGCCGAGCTTGGGACCGAACGCGCCCCGCGCGGACTTGCGGCCTTCCTCCGAGGCGCGGTTCTGCGCTTCCTGAGCGCCGAGCGAGGGGTTGCGCTCCAGCGCGCGGGCCACGGCGGCGGCCATGTCCAGCGCGCCCGCGGGCGCGGCATCCCCGCCGGACTTCAGGACCCGCCCCCCCGTGAAGATAGGGGCCGGGGCGGCGCCACGCGCGGCGGCGGTGCCGTTCTGCGGCAGCAGCAGGAGCGCGGCAAGGAGCAGGGCAACGCCCGTGAGGCGCGCCGCCAGCCAGCTCCCGGCGCAGGCCGCGAGCGGCGCCCGGAAAACGGAGATCGTGTGCATGGCGGCCAGCATATACAGGTCGTCACCCCTTGGCAAGAACAGGGCGTCCCGGAACGCGCATCCGCCGGAGCGTGTGCGCGCTTTCATCGCGAAAACGCGCTATGACGGCAGGACAAGGGTTGCCCGGGCATAGCCATCGGCATGGGTGGTGCTGAACTCCCAACCCAGTTTCGCCGTGAGGCGCTCCGTGAGCTCAAGCCCCAGGCCGAATCCCGTGTTTTCGCGCAGCGCGCCGCCCCTGCCCGTGGTGTTCATCACCGTTATCCGCGGGCCGCGCTGCAGGATGCAGATGGCATTGCCCAGCGCATGCTGGAAGGCGTTGCGGATGATGTTTTCCAGCACGATGCGCAGGGCCGGTCCGGGAATGCGGGAAACATGGCGGGACACCCTGATGGTCAGTTTTTTGTAGTCATGCGGAAAGAGCCGCCGGACATCGGCGATGACGCTTTGGATGAAGAGCGAGAGTTCAATATGCTCATTGGGCAGGGGGTGAATATCGTTCCGTCCGAGCCAGAGCAGCGTTCCCACAAGATGCGACATGGAATAGGCCGATCTTTGGAGCCGCGAAAGTATTTTTATTTCCTGGTCCGTGTTTCGTTCCTGACGGGCCAGGGTCCTTTTCAGGAGATCAAGGCCGATGTGCATGATGCTGATGGGCGTCCGCAGTTCATGGCTGCAATACCGCCATATGAGTTCCTCGCGCTTTGCGATCGTGTACTGCCGTTTCAGGCTTTCCTGTATCACGCCGGCGATGGCGTAGACCTCGGGATACACAAAATCCGGGAGCGGTTCGTCCATATTCCCCGCATGCAGCGTTGCCGTCCACGCGCTCAGGGCCCTTGTGGGCTGCTTGATCCTCCTGATGACATGCAGCAGGAAAAGGCACAGCAGGACCAGGATCACGCCGCCTGTCGCGAGCAGGAGGTATATTGTCGAGCGGATCTGCGGGCGGATATATGTTTCCCCCTCCCGGAGGGAAACCCGCTGGTAGGCGTAATAGCGTTTGCCATGCAGCGGCATGGTGAGCACCACATAGATGCTTTCCTCTCCGGCGCCGCCGACGACGGACATGCAGGTATCATCGCGCAGCACCGGCGGGAGCGCTTCCCGCACGCTTTGCGGCAGTTGGCGGCGCAGGGTGGTCACATGGAGCCGGTTGAGCCCCCCCTCCGGCAGCGGGATGCCGGAAGTGTCCGTATCCGGGAGGGGCGGCACCGGCGCCCCCGCTTCCGCCCGGCGCCGCGCGTATTCCTCGATGGCGATGGTCAGCTGCGCCTTGTGGAGGCTGTCGATGCCGGTTCTGAAAAAAACCATGCTCAGGGCGCTGTAGACAAGGACGGGCAGGAGGGCGATGCCGATGCAGGAAAGCGTGATGAACAGCGTCAGGCTGATCCCGCCGTGAGGTTTCACTGTTTTGCGCACAGGGCATATCCGTGGCCGGGAAAGGTGTGCAGCAGGGGAATTTCCCCGGGAAGATCAACGGCCTTGCGCAGGTTGTGGATATGCACCTTGAGGCTGTCGGAGTCCGGCGGGGTTTCGCCCCAGACTTCAAACAGCAGTTTCTGCTTGCTCACGGGCTGCGGCGACGCGGAGAGCAGGAGATGCAGCAGCTTCCATTCAATGGCGCTCAGGGAGAGCCGCTTTCCGCCGCGCGTCACGGCCCTGCCGGCAACATCCATGATCAGGCTGTCGCACTGGAGCAGGGAGTTTTTGTATCTCCGGTTCGCCAGCACATTGATCCTCGCGATGAGTTCCTGCATTTCAAAGGGTTTGCAGAGATAGTCGTCGGTGCCGTGGGAAAAGCCCTCGAGCTTGTCCTCCAGCCTGTCGCGCGCCGTGAGCATGATGACGGGCGTCATGATGCCCCTGCGGCGCAGCTCTCCGCAAACGGAAAGGCCGTCCAGCAGCGGCAGGTTCAGGTCCAGGATGATGCAGTCATAGCCGATGCCGTCGCTGCCGAGCGCCAGGTCCAGTCCCGCCGTTCCCGTCATGGCGTTGTCGCAGCGCATGGATTCCATGTCCAGATATTCCATGATGAGGGCCGACAGGTCGGGGTCGTCCTCAATGAGCAGTATTTCGAGCACAGGCGTGGCTCCCAGAATTTCAGCCCGCGATCCGTCATCCGGAAAGATGCTGTCTGCGTGCGCGTGCATGGTTTCCCCGAGAGGTTTTTCCCGGCGCCATACAGGGCGGGGGAAGTCCGCGCTCCCCCCGCCGCGCTGGCGCCCCGGGCAACGAGTATTTGTATCACTGGATGAGCTGCAGGGCCATCTGCGGCATGCTGTTGGCCTGCGAGAGCATGGCCACCGCCGACTGGGTGAGTATCTGGTTGCTGACGAAATTGGTCATTTCCGTGGCAACGTCCACATCGGAAATCCGCGATTCCGCGGACTGGAGGTTTTCCGCCTGCGTGGTCAGGTTGGTGATGGTGTTTTCCAGGCGGTTTTGCATGGCGCCCAGATCGGCGCGTATCTTGTCCTTGGAGACAATGGCGTTGTTGATGCCGATGAGGGCCTTCTGCGCGGCTTCCTGCGTGGAGACCGTATAGGCATCGGCGCCGGAATCCGCCTGATTGCCGACGCCCAGGGCGGATGCGGTGCAGTTGCCTATTTTGATGTAGTAGTAATCCTCCGCCGAATCGTTGGCCGAACCGAAATGGACCTTGAGCTTGCCGGTGGCGGCCATGCCGCTGCCGTCATGGGTGTCGGACGAGAGGCTGCCGTCCAGCAGCTTGATGTTGTTGAAGTCCGTGGCATTGGCGATGCGGGTGATCTCCGAGGCCATGGCCTGGTATTCGGACTCGATCATCAGGCGCTGGGTGGAGTCATAGGTGCCTGTGGCCGCCTGTTCCGCCAGCTCCTTCATGCGCACGAGCTTTTCGTCGATGACGCCCAGGGCCCCGTCCGCCGTCTGGATGAGGGAAATAGCGTCATTGGCGTTGCGCTGTCCCTGCTGCAACGCCGCGATGTCGGAACGCATGAGCTCGCGGATGGCCAGGCCCGCGGCGTCATCGGCCGCGGAATTGACCCGCAGGCCGGAGGAAAGCCGCTGTGTGGACGTGGACAGGTTGTTGTAGTGCGAGGTCAGGGTGTTGGCCACGTTGCTGGCCATGCTGTTATTGTTGATATACATGGTTCCTCCCTGAAATATGCGCCGCCATCCCCTGGCGGCTGGTTGCCCTCCCCCGCGGCTGGGCCGCACCGGTCCTGGGAAGGCTACAGGAAGGCGGGTTAAGGATGAGTTAAAAACCGCCGCGTTTTCCGTTTTTTTTCCTGCCACCGCGTTCATGGACGGCGCAGGCGGGGTTTTGCCCCGTTTTTCGTGCCGGGAGAGGGAGAATGCCACGTTTCGCGCGTCAATCTAAAAAATTTCTTGAAAAAGTGCGGCATCCGGTACATCCTCCGCACGGAGGGCTGTTGCGGCATGTCCGGCGGGAGCCCGATCTTCACAGCGGAGTCGTCAATGGAATTCAGCTTTTTTTCGATGGTCGCCCAGGCAAGCCTGGTGGCCAAGGCTGTGCTGCTGCTGCTCGTGCTCATGTCCGTGGGCAGCTGGGGCCTGATGATCCAGAAGTTCGTGGCGCTCAACGCCGCCAACAAAAAGGCGATCCTCGGCATCGAGCGTTTCGACAAGGCCGCCAATCTGCGGGATGCCGTGCAGTCCCTGGGGGCGGACCCCAGTTCGCCGCTCTACTATATCGCGCATCAGGGCGTGCAGGAGTTCAACCGCTCCCGCGAGCTCGGCAATGCCAGCGAGGTGGTGGTGGACAATGTGCGCCGCGCCCTGCGGCAGGGGGCGGCCAGCGAGATGGCGCGGCTCCAGCGGTCGCTCTCCCTCCTGGCCACAACGGCCAATACCGCGCCCTTTATCGGCCTGTTCGGCACGGTCTGGGGCATCATGAATTCCTTCCACTCCATCGGCATGCTCAAGTCCGTCTCGCTCGCCACCGTGGCGCCGGGCATCTCCGAGGCGCTCGTGGCCACGGCCATCGGCCTGGCCGTGGCCGTGCCCGCCACCGTGGGCTTCAACCTGTTCATGGGCAAGCTCTCGCAGGTGGATACCCTGCTGGTGAATTTTGCCGGGTTCTTCCTGAACCGCGTCCAGCGCGAGCTCAACGCCCAGCGCCCTGTGCAGCGCACAGGCGCCACGGAGCTGTGAGATGGGCGCCAATCTCGGCGGCGGCAAGTTCGTCTCGGAAATCAACGTCACGCCCTTTGTGGACGTGATGCTCGTGCTTCTGATCATCTTCATGGTCGCCACGCCCATGATGACCCAGGGGCTGGAGGTGGACCTGCCGCAGACCAGGCAGGTAGAGACCCTGCCCAGCGAAGCGGACCACATGATCCTCACCATCCGCCGGGACGGCAAGATTTTCCTTGACGAGTACCCGGTGGAGGACATGGCCGAGCTGGGCGGCTATCTTGAACGGCTGGTCAAGGCCAAGAACCGGACGCTCTTTCTCCAGGCCGACAGGGAAGTGCCCTATGGCCTGGTGGTGGAGGTCATGGGCGAGATCAAGGCCGCCGGCATCGAGAATCTCGGCGTCATGGCCGACCAGCCCGAAGGCGCCTCCGCCGGAAAGGCCGCACCGGCGGCTCCGGCCCGGCGTTCCGGCGCGGCCCCCCGCGCTTCCGGAGCGGCAAAGAAGTAGGCTCGCATGCGGCTCGCCTCGTATATCATTTCGCTCTGCCTGCACGCGGCGCTCTTCCTCCTCATCTGGTTCTGGCCCGCGCATCCGCCGCTCAGGCTCGACCAGCGGCCGGTCATGATCAGTCTCGTGGAGGGCGCTCCCGGCGGCAATCGCACGCCATCGCCCATTCTCGGGCATATGGGCGAACCGGGCGATGGACCGCTCGCGCCCACGCCGCCGGCGCCGCAAAGCGAGATCGCCGCGCCCGCCCGCGAGGAGGCGAAGCCGCCGGAGCCCGTGCCCGCGCCGCCCAGGGAGACCGCGCCCGAACCGAAAAAGCCGGACGCCGTGCCCATTCCGCGCAAGACGGAGCCCAAACCGGAGCCAAAGCCGGAGGACAAGCCCAAACCCCGCGAGGAACAGAAAAAGCCCGAACCCAAAAAGGAAGAGGCCAAACCCAGGCCGGAGCCGAAAAAGGA
>URHE01000071.1 GCA_900547595.1 uncultured Desulfovibrio sp. | reverse complement strand
ACGCGCGCCGGTATTGTCCAGGGCGCCGTCCGGGCTGTAGGTGATCCCCCGGACCTGGAGCCGCGCCTTGAGCGGCTCGCCCTGCTCCGGCTTGAGCGTCACCTGATATTGTTCCAGTGGGTCGAGGGCATCGACCACCTCCGGTCCCAGCAGGACCGTCAGGCCGCCCCCGGGCGTCGGTTCCGCCGTTACCGGCAGGAAGCGCGTTTCGCCGACCCAGAGGCCGCCGCCGTTGCCGGCGCCCGCCAGAGACGCCTGGTCCGAGGCGCGCAGGATGGCCATGGACCAGGCGCCGGCGGGAAAGTCCGCCTCGCGGCAGGTGAGGATGCCGTGGCCGGGGCCCCGGCGCGTGTCGTCGCTGTAGGTGATCTTCATGATGTCGTCATGGGCGCGGCGCGCCCGCGGTTGAGGGTGCCTGGGGCGCCGGGGCGCCGTCTCCGCCGTCCCCTTCCGGGGCGAGGCGGCGGAGGATGGCGCCCAGCGCCGTATTCTCTTCCACGTTGAGGGTCTGCTCGCCGTCAAAGTCCACATTGCCCATGATCAGGGCCGCCAGGGCGTTGAGCCAGTCGCCCAGCCGGCGCCGCGCCCAGGGGGAGCGGCTTTCCGCCAGTACCGGCGGGTCCGGGACAGGGGGCACAGGCGTGAACACCGCCGTGCTTTTGGCGCCGGGCAGGGAGAGGGTGCGCGCCTTTTCGTCATGGGTGCGCGGGTCAAGGCCGAGCCAGTCCACATAGCCGTTGAGGATGTTCGCGGCGATGCTCGCTTCCTTGCGGGCGATGCTTTCCCGGCTGGTATTGGCATAGGCGGAGGCCCTGCGGAACGCCCCGGCCATGGCCTCGCGCAGGGCGAGGCGCGCGGCGCCGGTGGAGAGTTCGCTCACCAGGGCCGAAAACTCCCGCCCCGGCAGGAGAAAATAGCGCTGGCTCGCCGGGTCGTCCGCAAGCTGGTGCAGGCGCTCGATCCAGCGGCTTTCCACATAGGCCGCGAAAAAGGCGGCTTCGTCCCTGGGCGCCGCGGGTGCCGTGGCTGTGGCGTCCGCCTGCGGGGCGGGGGCGGCCTCGCCTGTTTCCGCATCGGCAAAGGGATTCCAGGCGCCGACATCGACGCTGTCCAGGTCCAGCTCGGGCAGCGGGGCCGGAGCGGAGGCCGGGGCCGTTTCCGGCCGCTCGTCGGCGAGTTCCAGAAAGCGGCGCGTGGCTTCCGGGTGCAGGTCGGCGATGTCGGCATCGCTGATGGTGAGACTGTGGAGAAGCTGGCCCAGGCGTCCCTGCTGTTCCTCCAGTTGGCCCAGCCGGAAAAAGAGGGTGCGGATGAGCAGGAGCTTCTGCCTGCGGATCTCCTCGCGGTCGTCGGCGCGGTGGAAGGCCGCGAGCCTGCGCGCCACGGCGTCGCGCGTGGCGCGCACGTTCTGGAGGAGCTGTTCGCGCTTGATGTCCGGGTTGCAGAGCGGGCTCAGGCTCTCGCGGATATAGGTGATGCCGCCGTCGTTGAGCTTCATGGCCTCGTCCCAGGCGCGGGCCGGATCGCGGAAATGGGCGGCCACCAGCGGACTCTGCAGGAAGGCCGCCTGGAGCCGCGCCACATAGTCGCGCCGTTCGGGCCGGATGCCCTTTTCAAGATCGCCGTCGTAGTCCATGACCGCGTCAAAGCGGAAATTGGGATTGCGCAGCAGAAAGATATTGTCGAAACCGCGTTGGGGCGTCCACTGCCGGGGCCAGTCGTGCTGCTTGCCGAAAAAATCGAGCAGGGAGGCATGGAGGCGGTTGTCCCAGCGGCTTTCCAGCGAGGGCGCGCCCTTCTTGTCCTCAAACTCCATGTCAAACTTGGTGAGGATGAAAAACAGGGAAGGTTCCCTGCCCGCGCGGTCCTCAGGCCGCTCGCCGTGGGTGGTGCGCACCCATTCGCCGATGACGCCCGGCAGGTCCTGCACCTCCTGGTTGCTGGGCCCGATGCAGAGCAGCATGCTGGTGAGCTCGCGCTCGGCGCAATAGCGCTGGAAGAGATAGGCCACCTTGCCGCGCAGGAAGAGCTCCTTGAGCATGCCCTCCTTTTTGAGTTCGCGGCGCACGTCGTCGAGCTTGTAGCGGGAGCGGTAGCCGGGAAAGTCGAGCAGGTCGGTATGGTCGAAATAGGGCGCCGGCTTTTCGCGCATGACGATGGTCAGCTCCGCCGTGAGCGCGGCCACCACGGCGCGGGGCAGGGCGGCACGGACGCCGCCGGGCGTGACCACGTCGAGCGTGCCGTCGGTGGGGGCCGGGTTGTCCAGCCCGGCCAGGGTGGCCACGTCGATGATGCTCGTCTCGCGCGGGATCAGCGCATCCAGCCCGCAGAAGGCATGCTCCGCATGGCCGAGGGAGTCCAGCGCGGCCAGGAGGATGCGCAAAAGGCCGGTGAATTCCTCCACTTCGTCCCAGATGAGCGCGTAGAGCTGGACGCGGCCTTCAAGGTCAAGGGCGGGGCCCAGGGCGAGCGCCTGATCCCAGTAGGAACGCTCCAGCTCCTGCACGCGCGCCTTGGCGCGGAAGTCCTTGACCAGATATTCGCGCAGGTCCTCCAGGGCGTCAAGATCGGCGGAAGGCGCGCCCGCGCCGGGAGGGGCCGCGTGCGCCCGCTCCCGCAGGCGCTTGAGCGTGGCGGCCATGTCGCTTTGCGGGGCTTCCTTGTGTTCGCAGTCGGCGTAGTAGGCGTTGGCGATGATCTTGACAAGGTCCGTTTCCGAAAGCAGCCGGATCTGGACAGGGTGCCCGGCGGGAAGGTCCGCGGGCCGCGTCATGGTGAAGCGGGTGACGAGCCCGGTGGATTCCTTGCCGCCCTCGGGATTGATTTCGCTGATGAAATCCCGCGTCGTTCCGCCGAAATCGGCCAGGAGCGAATGGCCGGCATCGCGGGCCAGCGCCGAGATGAGGTAGGACTTGCCCGCCTGGCTCGGCCCGAAAACACCGGCGCACATTTTCCGCCCGGCCGCGCGCGAGCAGCGCCGGAATACCCTGGCGGCGCGGCGCAGTTCCCTGAGCAGGCCCTCCTGCTCGCCGCGCACCAGCTCGCCGTTGCGCGCCGCCCAGGCGCCGGCATCCGTGCAGGTCTGGGCAAGATCGGCGCAGTATGTCGCAAGTTCCATGAGAGCTCCTTCCCCGGGCGGGTATGCGCCACCCGCGCGCCCGGGGACCGGACGTCGCGGGAACTGTTGTCTCAATCGCCGTAGACGATGCCCGTATCCATCCAGAAGCCTTCGTCGCGGGGCAGTGTCTGGAGCCGCATGTCCAGCACCTTGCCCGACGGGCTTTCGCCGCCCCGGCCCGTCACTTCCTCGATGGAAAACTCGCCTTCGCCCGCGCCGGCGTCCGCGCCGGGGGCCGTGGTTTCGTCCCCGTCAGGCAGGGTGAGGCGCAGCCGGACGGTGAAGGGCAGAAGATGGGCGTTTTCCCGCCGCGCGTCATCATTGACGAATTCCAGAAAATAATAGCGCGTGGTCGTCCAGCGTTCGGCGGCCAGCTGGCGGAAGCCCACGGCCATGGGCCCGCTGAAGGTCACTTCGGCCACGGGCGGTTCCACGCTGCGGCGCTCCGGGTCCACCGTGAACCAGACCTTGTTGGCGCGGATCTGGCCGTTCAGCTCCATTTCGCCGATATAGCGGGCCGTGGAGGTGAGCCTGAGCCCGTGCGGATCAAAGGAAAATCCCTCCAGCTGTCCCTCGGCCAGGGCGCAGAGGATGGCCCCCACAACCACCGTGGTCTTGGGGTCGGTCATGTTGCCGAGCGCATCCGAGAAGGGGTACCAGCCGCCCACGCGGTAGTCGCCCATGGGGAAGATGCGGCTTGGCGGCACGGGCAGCAGGGAGCAGATGCTCTCCGCGATGCCGGGCCAGCGGCTGGGCCTGCCCGTGAGCAGGAGGACATCGCAGTCGTAGAGCTGGATGACCTCGCACAGATTGGCGAGCACGTCGCGCAGGGCCGTGCGCACCGTGTCGTCCACGCGGCGCGGGTCCACGCGGATGGGGATGGCGAGCGGGTCAAAGTCGTCTGCGCCGCCATGCTCCCGCACATAGTCCGCCACATAGCGCAGGGCGGCGGCGCCGGGCATGGGCGCGAGGCCGCCGGAAAAGACGGGCGCGGCGCTTTCACCGGGCGCGGGGGCGTTTTCGGCGCCAGTCCGGGCCGTCTGCCCGCGCCGGTCGTCGGCGTCCTGCCCATCGGCGGGCCGCGTGAAGCAGTCGCCCAGGCGGAATACCGCGCCCCCGCCGCCGCCGCGCACGTCCGCCTCCTCATAGAGCGCGAGGACGCGCAGCGCCGCGGGGACGGCCACCTGACGGATGAACTGGATGCGCTGGTTGAGGCGGTCCTTGCTGCTGTCCATGGTGTCGCGCCCGAAAAGCGCGGCCAGCGCGGCGCGCGTGTTCTTCACGCCCGCCCCGGCCATGGCCGCGCCCACGGCCTCGAGCACATGCTCGGCCACCACGGCGCGGAGGATGTCGTCCCCGGCAAGGTTGAAACCGTCGTGAAAGTCCGGATGCGGGGCCATGCGCGGCGTGGCGCCTTCTGCGCTGGCGAGTTCAAAGGTCGTGATGGAAAGGTCCGTGGTGCCGCCGCCGATGTCGATGGTGGCGACGCGCACGCTGGGCGCCAGTCCATCCCTGCCGGGAAAGGCGCGGGGGCGGCCCATGAGTTCGCAGAAGAGCTGCGCGTCGCCCTGGAATTTGCGGGTGATCTCGTTGTAGATGAAGACCAGCTGGGTGCAGGTGGCTTCGTCCCAGTCGCAGCGGATGACCGGATTTGTGCGGTAGTCCGCCGCCTCGCCGTGACGGCGCCGGGCGGGAGCGGCCACATAGTACTGGCCCCAGCCGAGCGCCTCCCACAGCACATGGACGGCCCATTTGGCCCAGCGGCGATAGATTTTCTGCTCCGCGAGGGGCATGCCGCCCGGCACGGTGAAGATGACCTGGCGCAGGCGGCGCGGCTCGGCGGAGGCTTCGCGGCGGCAGCGCTGCCCCGGCGAATTGATGGTCAGAAGCGCCTGCTGGATGATCTCCACCAGCAGAAACATCATCAGCGAGGAGCGGGTGAAGAGCGACTCGAAGGCGCTTTCACGCTCCTGATCGCGGAAGGCGCGATTGCGGGTGAAGAGCGGATCGTCCATGCAGCAGAGGGGCGTGCCGCTGGAATTGATGCGCTGGGCCAGCGGCCCGCGCGTGACATAGGGCGCCTTTTCGCTCTTGGTGTTGAAACGCCAGGTGCGCTTCCAGTTGCGCTCGTCCCAGAGATAGCGCTTGGGGCTGGACATGCCCGTGGAGCCCTGCTCGCAGCGCGAGAGCGTGGCGAGGCGCGCCGCCTCCGGGCCGATGCGCACCGGCGAGGGCCAGGCGAAGGCCGGGGTGCGCCGTCCCGAGCGCAGGCTCAGGGCGTCGTTGCCGAAGCTGATCTCGGAAAATTCCACGCGGGTCTCGAAGGGGTCGGTATAGACCTTGTCCGGCTCGTCCATGTCCCGCAGCTGGAGCAGGTAGCTGTCATTGAGGTTGGTGGCGCTCTGGGTGTGGGTCTCCACCAGGATGCCCGTGGTGCGCGAATTGCCGATGTCCAGCACCAGGTCCACATCCACGCAGCTTTTGGCGTCCGGCCGGATGACATAGACCTCGGTGCCGCGGATGGCGCGTTCCAGCGCCTCCAGCGTGGTGAGGTAGGCGGCGAGATGGGCGAACTGCTGTTCCTCGTCCGCCGGGGGACGGCCCTGACGCTTGCGCCAGGTCTGCCAGAGTTCGCGCAGCCATTCCTCCACCCAGGCGAGGTCCATGAACCACGCGTTGTCCCGGAAGCGCCAGGCCAGCCGGAAATGGGCGTTGGCGTCCACATCTTCCGGGGTGAGCGCGGCATAGACGTCGCCGGCCTTGTCCTCCACGCCCATGTCAAAGGCCAGCACCACGCGCAGGGTGTCCGGCGCCTCGTCGCTCAGGGCAAGACGGACGCGCGCCCAGTTGGTGGGGCCGTATTCAAAGCGGCAGTCGCCGCTGTCCGGCCAGGTCTGTTCGCGCGTGCGCAGGAACGGCACGGGGATCCACTGCCCGAGCCAGGGCTGGATGGCCTTGCGGGCATTGAGCTCGTAGGCGTAGCCGCCCGCCCTGCGCGTCGGGTCCAGTTCGTCCGCGAATTCGCCGTCGGCATTTTTCCGGAAGGCATGCAGATGGACGCGGGTCTCGCCGCCGGCCTCGGTTTCGCGGAGCTCCTCAAAGCTGTAGCGCACACTGTCGAGCAGGGAAAGATCGGCGGCGAAGTCCAGCAGCTGCGGGCAGCCGCCGGGGATGAGGCTGACGGGATTCCGGTACTGGGGCATGGGGAACATCCGCTACCTCCCGCAGCTTTCCACACGGACAAAGGGAATTTCATAGGACTGCCTGCCGCCCTGGGCGTCCTTGAATACCCAGGTGCAGGGCGCGCGCTGGCCCGTGCCCCGGCAGACCATTTCCGCCTGGCCCCAGCGCTCGCCGTCCGTGCAGGCCGCGCCGGAGGACGTCACCGAGAGCACGCCGTCCTTGGACAGTTTGGCCCTGGAGGAGCCGATGCACATCCGGCCACCCAGGGAATCGATGACGCGGCGCTTGCCCGCGCCGCCATTGGCGCCGAAACAGAAGCATTCCTTGATGATCCGCTTGGAATAGTATTCCGGGCGCGTGCCCTGCCAGCAGCCCTCAAGAAAGTCGAGATTGCCCGTGGTCACGGCCTCGGGCGGGATGCGCAGCTCCTCGCCAATGGCCGGTTTTTTCGTGCTGGCCTTGGGTTTGGCGGGTTCCTTGGGCTTCGGCGCCTTGGCCTTGGCCTCCTTCGCGGGAGCGGCCTTCTTTTTTTCTGGCGCGGGGTCCGGCTTCGGCTCTTCTCTGGCAGGCGTTTTTTCCGCCTTGCGCTGTTCCGGGGCCGGGGTCATGGGCAGCAGCTCGACAATGGTCAGCTGGTGGGGCGTCTCCCCGGGGACCGCCGGCACGGTCCGCTGCGTCCCGGCGCCCTGCGGGACCGCGGGCACGGGAACTTCGGCGCGTTCCGGATTTTGCGGCGCGGGCGTCTCCGGGGCCTGCGGCGTTTCGGGCCGGACCGTCTGCGGGACATCCGTTTGGGATTCCGGGGTTTGCGGCGTCGTTGCCCGCGCCGTTCCGGGCGTCGGGGCCGCAGGGAGGGTCGCGGGTTCCAGCACCGTGACCGGCGCCGTCTGCGCCGCGCCTTCCACCACGCCCTCGGGCGTGAGCGTCACGCCAAGCTCTGTGCGGATACCTTCGGGCAGGACCTCGATGATGCGGGTCTGGCGGCCATCGGGCAGGCGCACGAGCGCGCCGGGCGCAAGAAGCCCGCGCAGGCCCTGGGCGCCGGGCGCCGCCGGCCGCGGGATATTGGTCAGGGTGTCGGCGCACAGACCTTCCCCGGCCTGCGCGCAGCACAGGACAAGGAGAATCGTGAGACGAAGAAGCATGCTCATGATCGGCTCCGGCGGGGAAAAGCCCCCGCGGCTGGCTGTCCGGGGCAATCAGCGCACCCGGCGGAAATCGGCATCCCAGCGGGTGCCGTCGTCATTGATGCCCACGCACTGGCTCGCTCCGCTGGCGGAAGCGCGGCAATCAATGCTGACCCGCGCGTAGCCGGCGGTGGAGTTTTCGCACTGTTGCGGCCCAAGCTCGATGTGGAGCAGGCCGTTGTCGAAGCGGGCCGTGGCGTCGCCCGTGCAGCGGTCGCGCTGTTCGTGGATGATGCCCTGACCCTTGCCCTTGGCGTCAAAGGCGAACTCGAAAACCACGGCCTCGCCGGTGCGGGTGTTGGCCAGGCCCGTGTCGCAGCGCCAGCGGCCCGCCATGAAGCCGGGATCGCGGGCGCCTTCCGGGATGACGAGCTGGTTTTTGGGGGCGGCGGGCAGGGCCGCCTTCCCCTCCGGGGCCTTGCGGCAGAGGGCCGCGTGGGCCTCCGCCTTGCGCCGCAGCTCGGCGATTTCCGCCGCGCGTTGCTCAAGCTCCTTCTGGCGCGACGGCGGCGCGGCCAGAAAGTCCGGCCCGGGGAGATACAGAAGCGCCGTGCCTCCGGGCGCGGGCAGCCCGGCAAAACTTGTGAAGAGCAGGAAGCCCAGGGCGCAGGCGAGCAGCAGGGGGAGCAGCCACCAGAGGCACCCCGCGCCGCGTGTTTCCGGCGCGGCGGGCGGGGGCGGAGGGGACGCGGGGGTGGCCGTTTCCGGCTGCGCCTCTCCGGCGGGCACGGCCAGGCGGCTCAGGTTGGCGGCCTCCACGCCGGGCGTGCCCGGCCCGAAGCCCCAGCAGGTAAAGACCGGCTGGGCGCCCACCACATAGAGGGCCGTATCGTCGGGATAGCACAGGGCAAGCTTGAGGATGTTGCCCCGCGTGACCTTGAGCGGGTCGTGCGAATGGATGAGTTCCTCCGCGTAGCGGAGGATCTCGCCGCCCATGTGCGCCAGACGCTCGCGCGCGGCGCGTTCCCGCTCGGGGGGGAGGTCGCCGAGCCTGCGCGGTTCGCCCTGGACCGGGGAGTACCAGTCGATGGTGCCGTCCGCCGTGTTTTCCGCCGGTCGGGCGAAGAGGAGCACATATTCGTCCCCGAATTTGCGCAGGAGCATGTCCCGGACCTGGGGAAAGGCGGCGCTGGGGACAATGCCCTGAAACGCGAGCGCGTGCATGCCGGCGCGGGAGGTGGAGGCGATGCGGGTGCTGCTCATGGGGCCTCCGTGGCGGCGCGCCGCGTCTGCACCGGGACGCCCTGCGCGGTGAGAAAACGGAGCAGGTCCGCGCCGGCCAGGGCGATGGATGCCTGGCGGTAACTGCCTTCGTCAAGGGAGATCATGGTATTGATGCCCACCACTTCGCCGCGCTCGTTGACCAGCGGGCCGCCGCTGTTGCCGGGGGATATGGGCGCGGTATGGACGATGAGCGGCGGCGTGCGGTCAAGCACGGCGCTGACCACGCCCTCGCTGTAGGAAAGTTCGGGCATGGCCGTGATGTCCGCGCCCGTGAGCAGGCGGGCATAGCCCGGGTCGTTCTTGCCCACCACATCGGGGAAGCCCCAGGCGCCCACCTTGTCCGTGCGCCGGGCCGCATCGGCAAAACCAAGCACCGCGGGGCGCGCGTCGGCGGGAAGCTCCACGGCCACCAGGGCGTAGTCGCCGTTCTCCTCGTTGCTTCTGGCCAGCACGCGCCCGGCCACCGGGCGCCCCAGCGCCTTGCTCGTCACCAGAAGGCCGCCTTGTGACGCTTCCACCACATGGCGGTTGGTCGCCACCCGGCCCGGCGCCACGAAAAAGCCCGAGCCTGTGGAAACGCGGCCATTTTCGCCCACGCTGACCAGAAAGACGCACGCGTCCTCGACCCCCGCGGGTGACGCCGCCACGGGAACCGCGGCGGACGAAGGCGATGCCCCGGCGGCGGGCGCCTGCGCCGGCGCGGAC
>URHE01000070.1 GCA_900547595.1 uncultured Desulfovibrio sp. | reverse complement strand
GACGGCGCGCGCCTGCTCCGGGAACGCCCGCGGGAGACGGTCTTTCTCGCTTCGCCCGCCATGGCGGCGTCCTCGGGGGCCCAGACCCTGCGCGAACGCGGCGCGCGGGTGTTCGCGCTGGGCCCGGCGCCCGGCGGTGGCCCGGATTTTCCGGGCATGCTGCGCTGCCTGCGGCGGGAACTGGGCGCGCGCTACGTCCTGTGCGAGGGGGGCGGACGGCTGGCCCTTTCCCTGCTGGAGGCCGGGCTGGTGGACGAATTTCATCTGCACCTCGCGCCTCTCATCCTGGGCGATGCGGAAGCGCGGCCGCTGTTTGCCGGGCGCATGCCGCTGGAGCTCGACGCCGCGCTGCGTCTGCGCCTCTGCGGGCTTGAGCGCTGCGGCGACGACGCGCACCTGCTCTTGCGGCCCGCCGCGGCGGCGGAGGGGCGGGGCTGATGTTCACGGGCATCATCCAGTGCGAGGGCGAGGTCCTCGCCGCCCGGCAGGAGGGAGAGGAGCGCCGGTTCAGCATCCGGCCGCTCGTGCCCCTTGCCGGAGTGACGGATGGCGAGTCCATAGCTGTCAACGGTGCGTGCCTTTCGGTGGAAAGCCACAGCCATGAAGCGTTCACGGCCTATGCCTCGGGTGAGACGGTGGCGCGCACCACGCTGGGCGCGCTGACAGCCGGGGCGCGCGTCAATCTGGAGCGGGCGCTGGCCCTGGGCGACCGCCTGGGCGGCCATCTCGTGAGCGGCCATGTGGACTGCGTGGCCGTGGTGCGGAGCATCGAGCGCCGGGGACAGTCCCTGTGCTGCCGGATGACGTTTCCCGCGGGCTTCGGGCGCGAGGTCATCCCCAAGGGCTCCGTGGCGCTGGACGGCATCAGCCTCACGGTGAATGCCTGCGGCGGGGATTTTCTTGAGGTCAACGTCATCCCGGACACCCGGCGGCGCACCACCATGCGCGCCTGGCGCCCCGGCAGCCGCGTCAATATGGAGACCGACCTGGTGGGCAAGTATGTGGCCCGCCTGCTCGGGCCATGGCAGTATGTCGGGCAGCATGCCGGGCCGGACGCCGGAAACGGCGCCGGAAAGGATGGCGGCGGGGACGCGGCTGAGCGGACGGGCGGTCTGAGTCTTGAATCCCTGCGCCGCGCCGGGTTTCTGTAAGCCGGGCGGCATCGCACAATCATGAACGGGAACGCGGGCCCGGGCGCCGGACGGGCGCCGGCCCCACAGGAGCGAAGATGAACAGCGTCACCACCATTGCCGGACAACTGGATGCGCGCGGCCTGAAGATCGCCATTGTGGCCACGCGCTTCAACGATTTCATTGTGGATCGCCTCGTGGGGGGCGCCGTGGACTATCTGGAGCGGCATGGTCTGGACCGGGACTCCCTGATCCTGGTGCGCGTGCCCGGAGCGTTCGAGCTGCCGCTGGTCTGCCGCAAGCTTGCCGCCGCACATGCCTACAACGGCATCGTGGCGCTGGGCGCGGTCATCCGGGGCGCGACGCCCCATTTCGACTATGTGTGCGCCGAGGCTTCCAAGGGCATTGCCCAGACCATGCTGGATTCGGGCACGCCCATCGGCTTCGGGCTGCTCACCTGCGACAGCATCGAGCAGGCCATTGAACGCGCGGGCTCCAAGGCGGGCAACAAGGGCGTGGAAGCCGCCGCGGCCATGCTGGAGACCATCCGCGTCCTGGAGCAGCTGTAGCCCATGGCCGGAAGCAGGCGGCCCACGCGCCGGAGCGCGCGCGAACTGGCATTTCAGGTGCTCTACGGACTGTGCTTTTCGCCCGCGGCGGACCGCGCGGCGCTCTGGCGGCTGTTCGTGCTCTCGCCGCATAACGAGGGCATGAGCGAGGCCGACCTGGACCGGGACCCCTCGGGCTTCGCCTGGGAGCTGGTGGAGGGCGTGTGGAGCCGCACGGCCGCGCTGGATGAGGCCATTGGCCGGTTTTCGCGCAACTGGCGGGTGGACCGTCTGGGCCGCATCGAGCTCACCATCCTGCGGCTCGCGCTGTACGAACTGCTGTGGCGCGACGACGTGCCCCCCAAGGTCGCCATCAACGAGGCCCTGGAACTGGCGCGGGAATTCGGCGACGAGCGGGCGCGGGCTTTTCTCAACGGCATTCTCGACGCGGCGGCCAAGGCGCCCCGGGGCGGGGCCGGAACCCCTGACGCATGACTGGTGGAACCATGACGCACGATCGGTATCATCCGCAGGAACTTGAGGAAAAATGGCAGGCGCGCTGGCAGGCGCGGGACGCCTTCGCCTGCGCGCACGGGGGCGACAGGCCCAAGTGCTATGTGCTGGAGATGCTGCCCTATCCCTCGGGCAAGATCCACATGGGCCATGTCCGCAATTATTCCATTGGCGACGTGGTGGCGCGCATGCGCCGCATGCAGGGCTTCAACGTCCTGCATCCCATGGGCTGGGACGCCTTCGGCCTGCCTGCGGAAAACGCCGCCATCAAGCACCATGTGCCGCCCGCCGCCTGGACCTACGGCAATATCGCGGAGATGCGCGCCCAGCTCAGGCGCATGGGCTTTTCCTACGACTGGTCGCGCGAGATCGCCACCTGCCGTCCGGAATATTACCGCTGGGAGCAGCTCTTTTTCCTGCGCATGCTGGAAAAGGGGCTTGCCTACCGCAAGAAGGCGCCGCAGAACTGGTGCCCCTCGTGCCATACCGTGCTCGCCAACGAGCAGGTGGAGGAAGGCCGCTGCTGGCGTTGCGACAGCGTGGTGGAGCAGAAGGAACTCACCCAGTGGTTTCTCGGCATCACGGCCTACGCCGACGAGCTGCTGGCCGATCTCGACCGCCTGGAAGGCGGCTGGCCCGACCGCGTCATCACCATGCAGCGCAACTGGATCGGCCGTTCGGAAGGCGCGCGCATCCGCTTTGGCCTGGAGCGCGACTACGACGGCATGGACCATGTGGAGGTTTTCACCACCAGGCCGGACACCTTGTTCGGCGTCACCTTCATGACCCTGGCGCCCGAGCATCCGCTGGTGGAACGGCTCATCGAGGGGCTGCCCCAGGCGGAGGAGGTGCGCGCCTTTGTGGAGCGCATCCGCAACATGGACCGCCTGGAGCGCCAGTCCGACACGCTGGAAAAGGAGGGCGTGTTTACCGGCGCCCATGCCGTCCATCCGCTGACGGGCGCCCGCGTGCCCATCTGGCTCGGCAATTTCGTCCTGGCAAGCTACGGCACGGGCGCGGTCATGGGGGTGCCGTCCGGCGACCAGCGCGATTTCGAGTTCGCCCGCAAGTACGGACTGCCCGTGCGCGTGGTGGTGGAGCCCGAAGGCGCGCATCTGGACCCCGCCACCATGGAGGGCGCCTATACGGGGCCGGGCGTCATGGTCAATTCGGGCCGCTTCGACGGCATGGACAACGAGGCGGGCAAGAAGGCCGTGGTGGCGGCGCTGGAAGCCGAAGGCAAGGGGAGTTCCGCCATCCAGTTCCGCCTCAGGGACTGGAACATCTCGCGCCAGCGCTACTGGGGCGCGCCCATTCCGGTGGTCTACTGCGAGCGCTGCGGCATGGTGCCGGAAAAGGAGGAGAACCTGCCGGTCATCCTGCCGCTGGATGTCAAGGTGCGCGACGATGGCCGCTCGCCCCTGCCGGAGACGCCCTCCTTTGTGGAGTGCGCCTGCCCGCGCTGCGGCGGCCCGGCGCGCCGCGAGACCGATACCCTTGACACGTTCGTGGAGTCCTCCTGGTATTTTTCGCGCTACACCGCCGCCCGCGACGCCGGGGCGGCCTTCGATCCGGCGGCGCTTGCCTACTGGATGCCCGTGGACCTCTATATCGGCGGCGTGGAGCATGCCATCCTCCACCTCCTGTACGCCCGCTTCTTCACCAAGGCCCTGCGCGACCTGGGCTTTTATCCCCCGGACCTCTCCGAACCGTTCTCGCGCCTGCTCACTCAGGGCATGGTGCTCAAGGACGGCAGCAAGATGTCCAAATCCAAGGGCAATGTGGTGGACCCGTCGGAAATGATCGCCAGATACGGCGCGGATACGGTGCGCCTGTTCTGCCTCTTCGCCGCGCCCCCGGAACGCGATTTTGAATGGACGGATGCGGGCATCGAAGGCGCCTCGCGCTTTCTCTCGCGTATCTGGCGGCTCTTCATGGAAGAGCGGGAGCGCCTCCTGCCGCTCCATGCCTGCGGCGCCACGGCGCGGGACGCCGCATCGGGGCCGGCCCGCGATCTGCGTCGCAAGGAGCACGAAACCGTAAAAAAGGTCACGGCGGACATGGCCGTGGGCCGTTTCCAGTTCAATACGGCCATTGCGGCGGTCATGGAACTGGTCAACGCCCTCTATCTCTCCCGCGAAAAACTCGGGCGCGACGAGGCGGAGCGCCGCGTGTTCTCGTCGGTCATGGCCACGGTGCTGACCCTCATGTCTCCGGTGGCGCCGCATATCTGCGCCGAACTCTGGGAGCGGCTCGGCCATGACGGGGACGTGGGCGCCGAGCCGTGGCCCGTGTGGGAGGAAGCGGCCCTTGCGCGGGACACCATCACCGTGGCCCTTCAGGTCAACGGCAAGCTGCGCGGCACGCTGGAGGCCCCCGCCGGCGCGGACAAGGCGGCGCTGGAAGCCGCGGCCCTGGCGGACCCGGCGGCGCAACGGCACCTTGCGGGCCTGAGCGTGCGCAAGGTGGTGGTGGTTCCCGGCAAGCTCGTCAATATCGTGGCGGGCTAGCGGGGGCGCGCATGGCGGCGTCCGCTGCCCAGAACGCGGCATCCCCGGCAGGGCCGGGCGGGGAGCGTCCGGGCTTCAGCCTTTTCGTCTGCCCGGACGGCTACCTGCTCCGCAGCGCTCTGGAGGAGGCGCTGGCCGCATGGCCGCCGGAGCGCGGCGCGTGGGAACGGCATGTGTTCTGGGGAGACGAGGAACCGGCGCCGCGTTTTTGGGAACTGTTGAGCCTTGAGGAGCTGTTCGGCGCGTCCCGCGCCATCGTGGTGCGCCAGGCGCAGCTCTGGCCCGCGGCGGTGTGGAAAAAGCTGTCCCGCGCCCTTGCCCGGCCCTCGGCGCGCGTCTGGCCGCTGTTGTGTCTGGAGGGCGAGTGGGAGAAGCGCCGGCCCAAAATTCCGGCCCATATCACGCGGCTGCGCTGCTTCGCCTTTGCCGATGAACGCGGCTGGGTCTGGCGCGGCGAGGGCCTGGGCGAACGCGGCCTGGAGCGGCATGTGCGCGCGCGGGCGCGGGCGCTGGGCCTTTCGTTCGCGCCGGATGCGCTGGAACAGTTCTGCGCTTCCGTGCCTCCGGACGGTCTCGCCATTGAAAACGAGCTGCGCAAGCTTGCGCTCATGGCCGGCGGCGAGGCGGTGAACACCGCCATGACGGCCACGGGCGGCTGGAGCCCGGAGTGCAATGTCTTTGCCTGCATCCGCCAGATGGAGCAGGGCAACCTTGCGGGCGTGTGGCGGGAGCTTGCGCGCGGCGGGGACGACGACCGGCTGCTCTTTTCCCTGCTGGCGCTCCTGGCCCGTGAGTGGCGCCTGCTCTGGCAGGTCTGCGCGGGCGAGAATGCGCGGCTCCATCCCTCGGACGCCGCGTTCAAGCGCGCCCTGGCGCAACGCCTGGGCGCCGCCGGCGTTGCCCGCGGCTTCGCCGCCCTGGCCGATGCGGAATGGCAGGTCAAGAGCGGGCGTCGCAGCCCCGCGCAGGCGCTGGAAAGCCTTGCCGCCGAAATGGCGGCGCTCTGCGCCCCGGCGCGCAGTTCCTGAGACTTCCGGCATTGGCACCCGTCTGTCGCTTCGCTCCAGCCGGAATCCGGAATATCCACCAACCATATTGTATAACAGAGCCTTTGCTTTTGCCCCGAAGTGCGGTAGACAGGCCCGTCCGTCCCCGCTGATTCGCCGGGGGCGCCCTTGTCAAACGTTCAGGACTGCTTACTCTATGTCAGCCAGCGCCGAGGCTTCCCCTCCGGCCCACGCCGGTCATCGCGCCCGACTCCGCGAGCGGCTCGCCCGCGAACCGCAGGCCGTGGCCGATTACGAGGTCGTGGAACTTCTGCTGGGCCATGTTCTGCGCCGCAAGGACACGAAACCGCTGGCCAAGGAACTGCTGCGCCGTTTCGGGAGCATCCGGGGCGCGCTGGACGCCCGGCCTGACGAGCTGGCGCAGGTGCCGGGCTTCGGTCCCGGTCTGCTGGCCTTCTGGCAGCTCCTGCGCGAGGTGCTGGCGCGGCGCGCGTCCGCGCCGCTCCGGCGGCGGGAAGTGCTGGCCACGCCCGAATCCGTGGCCCATATGGCGCGGGAGCGGCTGGCGGCCTGCGCGCATGAGGAATCGTGGATCGCCCTGGTGGACGCGCAGAACCGGCTCACCGCCTGGGAGCGCCTGAACCGGGGTGGCGTGAGCTCCGTGGCCGTCCAGCCGCGCGATGTGCTGGAAGTTGCGCTGACGCGCAAGGCGAGCGGCATCATCCTTGTGCACAATCACCCGGGCGGCGACGCGCATCCCTCGCAGCCCGACCTGACGCTCACGGCGGAGCTGCAACGCCTTGCCCCGCATCTGGGGCTGCGCTTTCTGGACCACGTCATCATCACCGATGGCGATTGCTACAGCATCACACAGTGCAAGGTTCTCTGAGTATTCAGGGGGAAACCATGGCCGACGATACCAAGAATCCCGATACTTTCCCGGAGGGAGTGATCCCTGCGGATGACCATATGGCCCCGCGGGCCGTGGAGCCCGGCGAAACGCTGCCGCCCGAAGAGGACGGCCCTGCCGACGGCGCCGCCGCTGCCGCGCATCAGGAGGGTGACGGCGGCGATGCCGCCGATGCGGAACGGCCCCTGCCGCCCGTGCTTCCGGTGCTGCCCGTGCGCGATGTGGTGGTGTTCAATTACATGATCCTGCCGCTCTTCATCAACCGGGAAAAGTCCGTCAGGGCCGTGGAGGCGGCGGTGCGGCGCGGGCGGCACCTGCTGGTGGTGGCCCAGCGCGAGGAGGGCGTGGAAGAGCCCGGGCCCGCCGATCTGTATGAAACAGGCACCGTGGTCCAGATCATGCGCATGCTCAGGATGCCGGATTCGCGCATCAAGGTGCTCGTGCAGGGCGTGAGCCGCGCGCGCGTGGAGGGATACCGCCAGGCCGAACCGTATCTGGAGGCCCGCGTGGCGCATGTGGCGGAAACGCCCGTGGCGGACGGCGCCGATGTGGAGGCCCTGCTGCGCGCCGTGCGCGAGCAGAGCGAAAAGGTGCTTTCCCTGCGCGGCATTTCCTCGCCGGATATTCTCGGCGTGCTTCAGGGCGTGGACGATCCCGGACGCCTGGCGGACATCATCGCCGCCAATCTGCGCATGAAGATGGCCGACGCCCAGGCCATCCTCGAGGCCGTGGACCCGGTGGAGCGCCTGCGTCTGGTGCATGAGCGCCTCCGGCACGAGCTGGAGGTCGCCACCGTGCAGGCGCGCATCCAGGGCGCGGCCCGCGAGGGCATGGACAAGGCGCAGAAGGAATATTTCCTCCGGGAGCAGCTCAAGGCCATCCGCCATGAGCTGGGCGACGGCGAGGACGAGGCCGACGACGACATGGCGAGCCTCCGGGAGGCCCTGGACAAGGCCGGGCTGAGCGGGGAGGCCCGCACCGAGGCCGACCGCCAGCTCCGGCGTCTGGCGTCCATGCATGCGGATTCCTCCGAGGCGTCCGTCCTGCGCGCCTATCTGGAATGGCTTGCCGAGCTGCCGTGGAAAAAGCAGTCCCGCGACCGGCTCGACATCGCCCGCGCGCGGGACATCCTCGATGAGGACCATTGCGGGCTTGACAAGGTCAAGGAGCGCATCCTCGAATTTCTCAGCGTGCGCAAGCTCAATCCGCGTTCCAAGGGGAGCATCCTCTGCTTTTCCGGCCCTCCCGGCGTGGGCAAGACCTCGCTCGGTCGTTCCATCGCCAGGGCGCTGGGGCGCCGGTTCCAGCGTCTTTCCCTCGGCGGCATGCACGACGAGGCCGAGATCCGCGGCCACCGGCGCACCTATATCGGCGCCATGCCGGGGCGCATCCTTCAGGCCCTGCGCCAGGCGGGCACGCGCAATCCGGTCATCGTCCTCGACGAGGTGGACAAGCTCGGCGTGGATTTTCGCGGCGATCCCTCCTCGGCCCTGCTGGAAGTGCTGGACCCCGAACAGAACAATACCTTCAGCGACCACTATCTCAACGTGCCGTTCGACCTGTCGCGCGTGCTGTTTCTCTGCACCGCCAACCATGTGGACACCATTCCGGCGGCCCTGCGCGACCGCATGGAAGTCATCACCCTTCCGGGCTACACCCGGCAGGAAAAGGCCGAGATCGGCACGCGCCACCTGCTGCCCAAGCGCGTGGCGGACGCCGGACTCAAGCCCGGCGACGTGCGCCTGGCCGATGCCGCGCTGGACAAGATCATCGGTGAATACACGCGTGAGGCCGGGGTGCGGAATCTGGAGCGCGAGCTCGGCGCCGTGTGCCGCAAACTGGCGCGGCGCAAGGCCGAAGGCGCCAGGGGGCCCTTCCGCGTCACCCCGGCGGAGGTGGAAAAGCTGCTGGGCGCGCCGCGCTTTCCGCAAGACGAGTCCGAGGCCGAGCTCGATCCGGGCATGGCCCTGGGCCTTGCCTGGACGCCCGCGGGCGGCGAAGTGCTCACGGTGGAGGCCACGGCGGTCAAGGGCAGGGGAGCGCTCCTGCTCACGGGACAGCTCGGCGATGTCATGAAGGAAAGCGCCCAGGCGGCCATGAGCTATATCCGTTCCCGTGCGGAGCTTCTGGGGCTGGACCCGGCCTTTGCGGGCAAGCGGGACATCCACATCCATGTGCCCGCCGGGGCGACGCCCAAGGACGGCCCCTCGGCGGGCGTGACGCTGACCACGGCGCTCATTTCCGCGCTCACCGGGCGTGCGGCCCGCGCCGACCTGTGCATGACCGGCGAGATCACCCTGCGGGGCCGGGTGCTGCCCGTGGGCGGCATCAAGGAAAAGATCCTCGCCGGTGTGGCGCGCGGGCTTGGGCATGTGATCATTCCGCACCAGAACGTCAAGGACCTGGAGGAGGTCCCCGGGGACCTGCTCAGGCGCATCAAGGTGCATCCCGTGCGCCGGTATGATGAGGTGCTGGCCCTGGCCTTTGCCGCTGGCGCGGTCGCCGGCGCGAGCGGCAGGCGCGCCGCCGGAGCCGGCGGAAAGGCCCCCCGCGGCGAAAAAACGGGCGAAGTGTCCCCGCCGCGCCGGAGAAGGGCCCCGGTCACGCGCCTGCCCGAGCGGCCTTCGGCCTGAGCGCGACGCCGAGAGCCATGCGCCTGGCCGATCACGAACGCGGCATTGCCGAACGGCTGCGCAGGGCGGGGGTGGACAGCCCCCGCCTGTGCGCGCGCCTGCTCTGCGCCCATGCGCTGGGGCTGGACAAGCTCGGCGTGGCGCTCCTGCCGGAGCGCCCGTTGAACGCGGTC
>URHE01000069.1 GCA_900547595.1 uncultured Desulfovibrio sp. | reverse complement strand
TCAATGAAGCCGTGCGGCTTGGTGTTCTGACCGAGGGCGACTGGCGCATCTACCGACTTGAGGGAACTATGGAAGAGATCGGCCAGCGGCAGCGCAATAACCAGCATACCTTGGCCCGCATGGCTCAGATTGTGGACTGGGTGGCTGAAAATTTCTAATCGCCGCAACTGGATGAAGCAAAAGCTCCGGGCATTATCCATGCCCGGAGCTTTTTTGTCTGCACTGGCAATCTGGTTTCAGCTTTTACGAAACACCATTGTCATCATATTGCCCCAGAATGGCGGAGACGTTCCTTCAGGCTCATCCCCCTTCTTTCGGGCCTCTATGGCTTTGCTCAGGATATGAATGTCCCTGGGCGGATCCGCATAAGGTGTTTCTTCATAAAAGAAGGTTTGCCCCACTGTGACGCAGCCCTGAGCAGCAAACTCTGCCGACAACGACTGGGGCGTATAGCCCACGCAATCGCACGGGGTCAAACTGAAGCGGAACCTGTTGCGGTATACCTGATGGCAAAAGGCCTCCATATTGGGCTGAGCCGTCACATACACATGGCCGCCCGGCGCAAGCAACGAAGCCGCCTTGCTGAAAAAGCTGCGCGGCGTATGCACATACTGCAATACGCCGCGAAAAATAACCAGGTCATAACCGGGGGGTATGTCCAGATCAGGAAAATATCCTTCCTGGACAGGATATCGCTGCGCGGCCTTCAAAGCCGCCTCATGGCCAAACTCCACCCCGCTGCACTCGTGCCCGGCAGCGGCAAACCAGTCCAGAAACAGGCCATCCGCACAGCCCACGTCCAGCACCTTGGCTCCGGGTTTCAAAAATTGGGCAATATACGCAAAGTCCACCGCATACATGCGCCGCCGCAAGGCGCATTCTCCCTCCACGGCGCAGTGTTCGCGATTTTGGTAGTCCTGCCAATAAGCTGCCAAACCTTCAGGGTTGAGGCGATGATCACAATAGTATGCGCCGCAGGCGCATTTTTGCGCCAACACACCTTCACCAGCCTCATAGGCAACCTGACTCTGTCTGCTGCCACAGACAGGACAGGCGTCAACATTTTCCAGATAACGCCGTTCAAA
Organism: uncultured Desulfovibrio sp.; assembly: GCA_900547595.1. GTDB lineage: Bacteria > Desulfobacterota > Desulfovibrionia > Desulfovibrionales > Desulfovibrionaceae > Desulfovibrio. The sequence continues at coordinate 8,668 of URHE01000069.1, read as the reverse complement.
AAACTCTTCTTCCATAATTCCCTCCGCATAGACCCTAAAACTCCATCGGGTCGCCTGTCCAGCATGTCTGTATGAGGTTGCGGCATAAATCATGGAATGCAGAAAAAAGGCATTTGCATATGGCATGAAATGTGTTGGCGCGTGAGCTTGCCCTTTCCATAGCAGGCATGCTCCTGTGAAAACACTGATGAATAGCGCAAAAAGCCCCGCAACGCGCAGGCAATACCTGATGCGGTGCGGGGCGTATGATGCCGGGGACAGGGAAAAGTAGCGCTGGCCCTCTATGAACGGTAGTCAGAGTTGAGCGTCACATATTCATGGCCGAGGTCGGAAGCCTGGAAATTGTAAAAGCCTGAACCGCCGCCCAGATCAATCTCAACCTGCACGTCCTTGGCCTTGAGCAGCTCGGCGAGGGCATCCTCCTGGTCTTCATTGACTGGGCAACCCAGACGGAAGCGCTCAATGCCGCACAGCTTCATGCTGACCTTGGCGGGGTCAAACTTAGCGCCGCTGTAACCAACAGCCGTAACGATGCGGCCCCAGTTGGCATCGCCGCCGTAGATGGCGGTCTTGACCAGCTGGGAGTGGCCCACGCTGCGCGCCACCAGTTCGGCGTCATCCGCGGTGGCCGCGCCGCTGACCCTGATGTGGATGACCTTGCTCGCGCCTTCACCGTCGGCCACCAGCATGTGCGCCACGGTGGCAAGAATGTCCGTGAGCGCCCCTTCAAGCAGGGCCGCATCGTCGGCGGACGTGGCGGCCACCCCGGACGCGCCGTTGGCAAGGCCGAGAATGGTGTCATTGGTGGAGGTATCGCCGTCCACGCTCACCCGGTTGAAGGTCGCGTCCACGGCGCGGCGGAACATCTCCTGCCAGGGGGCGCGCTCCACGGCGGCGTCGGTCAGCGCCACACAGAGCATGGTGGCCATGTTGGGGCAAATCATGCCCGCGCCCTTGGCCATGACCGTGAGCCGCACCACGCCGCCGGAAAGCCGCACCTCACGCATGGCGAACTTGGGGAAGGCATCCGTGGTCATGAAGGCCCGCGTGAAGCCTTCGGCATCGCGGCTGCCCAGGCTTTGAACCAGCGCGGGCAGCGCCGCGCGCCAGTTGTCCATTTTGAGGTACGCGCCCACCACGCCGGTGGAAATGGGCAGTATCTCGTCCGGCGCAAGTCCCAGGGCCTCGGCGGCAAGGCGTTGCGTCTCCCGGCAGTTGGCGAGGCCCTCGTCGCCGGTGCAGGCATTGGCCTGCCCGGAATTGGCAAGCACGGCGCGCACCTCGCGGCCGCTGGCCAGAATTTCCTGACAGACGCGCACCGGCGCGGCGCGGAACAGGTTCTTCGTGAACATGGCTGCCAGAACGCACGGGCGGTCGGACACGATGAGGCCGAGGTCATCGCGGCCCGCCTTGCGGAAGCAGGCTTCGGCCGCGCCGGCCCTGAAGCCCCGGGGAAGATCGTCGATCATGGTCGCTCCTGCGCGCGTGCCGCGCGCTCTCTAACATATTTTGCTGAGGAAACTCTCTGCAAAACAGAGAGTTTCCTCTCTAAAACTCCAGACTGCCCGGCGTGCGCGGGAACGGAATGACATCGCGGATATTGCTGATGCCCGTGAGGAACATGAGCAGCCGCTCAAAGCCGAGGCCGAATCCCGCGTGCGGCACGCTGCCGAAACGGCGCAGGTCCAGATACCACCAGTAGTCTTCCGGCTTCTGGCCCAGTTCCGCCATGCGCGCTTCCAGCAGGTCCAGGCGCTCCTCGCGCTGCGAGCCGCCGATGAGCTCGCCGATGCGCGGCACCAGCATGTCCATGGCCGCCACGGTCTCGCCATCGTCATTGGCCCGCATATAGAACGCCTTGATCTCGCGCGGGTAGTCATAGACGATGACCGGACGCTGAAAATGCGTCTCGGCCAGATAGCGCTCGTGCTCCGTCTGGAGGTCGATGCCAAAGCTCACCGGATAGGCGAAACCGGCATCCGCGTCCGCCAGTATCTGCACCGCCTCGGCATACGGGATGCGCGCAAAGGGCTGGCGCAGCATCCCCCTGAGCCGTTCCAGCAGCCCGGGCTCCACAAATCTGTCAAAGAGCGCCACATCCGCGCCGCAGCGCGTCAGCACCTGTTCCACCACATGCCGGGTGAGGCTCTCGCCCAGTTCCATGAGGTCTTTCAGGTCGGCAAAGGCCATTTCCGGCTCGATCATCCAGAATTCCGCGGCATGACGCGGCGTATTGGAATTTTCCGCGCGGAAGGTGGGACCAAAGGTATAGACGCGGCCAAGCCCCAGGGCCAGGGCCTCGGCTTCCAGCTGGCCTGAGACCGTGAGGCTGCACGGACGGTTGAAAAAGTCCTCCCCCTGTTCGCCGGGGGCAAGGGTGGTCACATGGAACATCTCGCCCGCGCCCTCGCAGTCCGACCCGGTGAGCACCGGCGTATGCACCCAGGCGAAACGCCGCGAACGGAAAAACTCGTGCACCGCGAAGCCCGCCTCCGAACGGATGCGGAACGCCGCGCCATACTTGTTGGTGCGCGGCCTGAGATGCGCGATGCCGCGCAGGAACTCGTCCGAATGGCGTTTCTTCTGCAGGGGGAAGGTTTCCGGGTCCGCGCCGCCGAACACCTCGACCTCAGCCGCGCGCAGCTCCCACTTCTGCCCCTTGCCCGGCGAGGCCACAAGCTGCCCGCGCACGCGGAGCGCGGCGCCGGTATTGGCCTCGCCCAGCGCCGCATGCGCCGGGGTGCCGTCATCCACGATGCACTGGAGGTTGGCGAGGCAGGAGCCGTCGTTGAGCTCCACGAACGAAAACCCCTTGGCATCGCGCCGGGTGCGGACCCAGCCGCAGACGGTGACGGCGTCAGCCGGTTTTTCTGCCTGAAGGACATCAACGATGAGGGTGCGCTGCATGCGAGAGCTCCTCCGGGACAAAGGCCCGCTGGGGGAAAGAGGATGGTGTGAAACGGCAGCATAGCCTTTTCCCGCATGCGCCTCAAGGCATGCGCCGCGACAAAAAAAGGGGGGCCGAAGCCCCCCGGATTGATGACAAACCCCGCTTCGCGGTGTTTGCGCCGTCTACGCCGCTGAAGCGGCTTGACGGAAAGGCACGAAAATCCGTCGCTTAACGGCGCGGCAAAGCCGCGACCTGCTCCTGATTTTCGGGGCTGCCGACTTTGTCGGCAGCCTCGGGGGGCCAAGGCCCCCCGTTGTTTCCGTCCGTTTGCGAAACCGCTACTCGTCGCCTTCCCACTTGATGAAGCCGGGCTCCACGTTGCTCATGGCGTTGACGATGAGCTCCACTAGGCCGCCGTAGGCGAAGCTGTTCTTGGAGTACAGGTCATTGTGCTCCAGAAGCTCGCGGATCTGGCCCTTGCAGTTGGAGCACGGGGCGCAGATGTACTTCTTGGTCTCGGGGCCAAGGCATTCCTTGAAGGCTTCGCCGATCTGCCACAGCTTTTTGCGGCCGGAGATGTTGCCGCGCCATTCGTCGATATTGTTGCGCGTCATGATGGCAAAGCCGGAGCCGCCGCCGCAGCAGTAGTTGTCCACGCCGTGGCAGGGCATTTCCCGGAACTTGGGCGCGATCTTGTGCAGGATGTCGCGCTGGGGCTTGACGATGCCCATGAGGCGCACGGCGTTGCAGGGGTCGTGCAGGGTCACGGGGAAGTCGTTGCGCGACGGGTCGAGCTTGAGGCGCCCGCCGAGCACGATGTCGCGCAGGGTGACATAGCAGCTTTCGCGCGGCACCTGATACTCGTAGGGGATGACGCGGTCGGCGACGACGGTGATGGCCTTGTGGGCATGGCCGCACTCACCGACGACGATCTTCTTGACGCCGAGCTCCTTGGCCGCGAGCATGTGGTCAAGAGCGATGCGGGCGAGCTGGGCATCGTCGTAGAAAACGCCGTAGTTCACGCCGTCATAGGCGACGGCCTTGCTCGAAAGCGTCCAGGAAAGGCCCGCCTCCTGGAAGATGAGCGAGAACGCCGCGATATTTTCCGGCCAGGCCATGATCTCGCCGGCATTGTGCAGCAGCATGATGTCCGCGCCCTTCACATCGAAGGGGGTGGTGATGCCCACGCCGGTGATCTCGGAATAATCCTCGTCGATGAACTCCACATTTTCGCGGACGACATCGGGGGTCATGCCGGTGGAGGAGCCCACCTTGAGCTGGTTCATGGTGCCCTTCTCGTGCAGCTCCCGGGGATGGATGCCCAGTTCCTGGCTGAAGAGCTTGCGGATCTCGCGGGCGATGAGGCCGTTGTCCACACCGATGGGGCAGGTCTGGGCGCAGCGGCGACAGAGGTTGCAGCGGTAGGCGAGTTCGCCCAGGCGCGCCACGGTCTTCCAGTTGAGGCCCATGTCGCCGTAGCGCCACTTGGCGAGCGGCTCCTTTTTCACATACTGCTTGTAGATGCGGCGGAAAATCTCGGAGCGGTAGTTGGGGCGGTACATTTCGTTCTCGCCCGACATCTCCCAGAGATGACACGCCTGCGAGCAGGAGTTGCACTGGACGCAGTTTTCCATGCTGCTCTCCAGCATGGGCAGGCACGTCCAGTTGTTTTCCTTGGAGAAGAGCTTGCGCATGCCCGTGAGGAACCTGTTGACCAGTTCCTCCTCTTCCTGGGGATTCTTGGGCTTGGGAATATTGAGCACGCACACATCGTCGAGGATGCAGGCCGTGTTTTCCTTCTGCTCGTCGGTGAAGGGCTTCCAGGGCATGGGCTTCACGTCAAGCGCAAGCTCGGGCAGATCCTTGAGGTCGATGCTGACCATCTGCCCTTCAACGGTGGAAACATCTTTCAGGGACAGTTTGTCTTTCATGTCGGCACTCCCTACTCGTCGTTCTTGGGGGCTGCGGGGTTGGAGGTGGCCACGTCCACCCAGGTCTTGGGGCTGCCGTCCCCGGCGATGTGCGGGGCGGCCCAGGTCACCTGGTACTGGAGCATCTCGTCGATGATCTTCTTGTTCTTGTCGCTGTAGACCGTGGCTTCGTCACCCCAGCGGATGTCATGGTACAGGAAGTACTTCATGATCAGGTGCCCCATGTTGGTCACGGGGATGGCGATCATCAGGAAGAAGCCCACAAGCATGTTAAGCACGAACCAGGCGCTGCCAAGCGGCTGGAAGTTGAAGGTGAAGAGATTGTAGATGAAGTCCCGCGCCAGCTGGTAGTAGGAGGGGTTGAAGGCCCAGGCGCAGAGCGTGAGCAGCCCGAAGAGAACAAAGGAACCGAGATTGATGTACTGCTCCACCGTGGTGTACTTCTTGAGGCCCGCATCCTCCCGGCGGCGCAGGATGAGCGCGATGCCGCCGCCCGCGATGCAGAAGGCGCCCAGCAGGACGACCGCGTTGATGACATTGGCCACAAAGGTCATGAGGGCGCCCTGCGGGTCGACGCCGAACAGCTGAAGCAGCACCGCGCACACAAGGATGATGGTGCCGCCCATGAGCATGTACATGCCCACATGGAAGGGATAGGTGCGTATCCAGAGCTTGGGGTTGTGCTCATAGGTCGCATGCAGGCAGAGCACTTCCACAAGGATGCCCTTGATGTCGCCCCAGTGGTCCACATGGCGTTTTTTCGTCCACCAGTCCTTTTCTTCCATGTAGCTGCCGCCGTAGGCTTCCTTTTTGGGCCCCTCATGCGGGATGGGATACAGCTCCCAGCGGATGTGGAGCGGGCTTGCCTTGAGGTAGGTCCTGATCTTCAGCGCGGCAAGGCAGATGAAGCCCAGCACGGCCAGGTAGCCCAAGAGGTAGAAGAGTGTCATCATGCGTTTTCTCCCATGCTTCAGGATGCCGCCGCGCAGCCGCATGGCGGGGTTTTGCCGGAATTCTGCCGCCCGGCGCCAACCGGCCGAACCGCCGGAACGGGAAACATGCCGTCAGGCCGCGCCCGCGCGGGCAACGTCCGCGCTGCCGGCAGACGGCGGCGCGTGCGCGGGCTCACGGCAGGATTCGTGACGGGTTCACATCCATACCCGAATCCCGGAGAAATGGAAAGCGCTCTTTTCCAATGGCAGCAAGAGGCTTTTCCGGAAATCCGCAAACTTCCGCAAATAAATCCGCCCTGTTGCGGCTCAGGCTGTTTCACGAAAAAACTTCACGCCCGGTCGCGCCCCGGCCTCAGAGATAGGGGGAAAACAGCCAGAAAGCCGCGTTGCGCAACTTGACCGCCAGGGGCGCGGCGTTGAGCTCGTCCAGGATCACTTCGCGGCTCCTGCCGATGGTGGCGTCGATGAATTCCACGATCCCCGCCTGAAAGGCGGCGTCGAAAATCTCCATGTTCAGCTCAAAATTCAGGCGCAGGGAACGGGCGTCCAGATTGGCCGACCCCACCTGGGTATAGAAGTCGTCCACGGCAAGAAGCTTGGTATGCGCAAAGGGCGGCGGCTGAAACCAGACGCGCACCCCCGCGGCAAGCAGCCCGGGCAGGAGCCGGCAGGCGGCCCAGTTCATATAGGGCAGATTGTTTTTCGCCGGGAGCACCACACGCACATCCACCCCCCGCTGCCCCGCCGAACGCAGTGCGGCCATGAGATCATGGGAGGGCAGAAAATACGGGGTCATGATGCGCACGCGCTCGCGCGCCACGTTGATGGCGCCGCAGATCAGGTCATTGAGCACATCCGCGTCGTTGCCGGGGCCATCCACGATGACGCGGCATTGGCTCGGTCCCGCCCCACTCTCCGGCAGCGGCGGCAGCGGGAGATATTCGCCCGTGCAGAAGCCCCAGTTGAGCTGGAAGGCATGGCGCAGCTGGCTGACCACCGGGCCCTCGCAACGAAAGTGCATGTCCTGGATGCGATGGGCGCCCGCGCTTTCCAGATTGCCGTCAGCGATGTTCATGCCCCCGGTGAAACCCACGGCGTCGCAGACGAGCACCTTGCGGTGATTGCGGAGATTGATGGTCAGGTTCGGGGGCAGCAGGGCGGGCGGCAGAAAGCGCGCCGTGCGCACGCCGCGCCGCGCAAGCATCTTCCAGGGCTTGCGCCAGGAGTACAGGGCGCCCACCCCGTCCACGATGACGCGCACGTCCACCCCGCGCGCCGCGGCCGCGGCAAGCGCTTCCACAAAGGCATGCCCGACCTTGCCGGCATTGAAGATATAGGTGGCGAGGAATACATGGGAACGCGCGGCATTGATGGCCGCGAGCATGGCCGGATACGCCTCGTCGCCGTTCTGCAGGGGGCTCACGGCATTGCCGCCGCACAGGGGCACCCCTGTCAGCGTGCGCCCCGTGTGCGCAAGGCAGATGGCCCGCGCCGTCCCGGCGTCCGGTTCCTCCCCGGACGGCGCGAGGCTCGCCGGGGGGAGCGGCTGGGCCGGGGCATGCGCCGCCTGGCGGCGCATGATTTTTTCGGCGCGGCTCTGCGCGCGGCTGATGCCGAACAGCACGTAGAGCAGCGGCCCGATGAGCGGCAGCAGGAGCACGCACGCCGTCCAGCCCAGGGCGGCCCTGGGGTCATGCTTGGTGAGCAGCGCATGCCCCGCGGCCACCCAGGAAAGGCTGTGGACGGCGAGAAAAAGCAGAATTTCCGCTGTGAGAACAAGCATGGACACCCCCGGAACGTTCCGGACGCGGGGGCTGTCCGCAACGGCGCGCCTGGTCAGACGGAGCGTTTCCGGCCCCAGCCGCCACGCGGGCGGGAGCCCGGAGAGCCTGTGGAAGGGACGCGAGTGTTTAATCGCAAAAATTCTGCGCAGAATCTTTGCAGGATCGTTCGCGAAAAAGCGTGATTTTTCGCGAACGAACCCGGCTATGCCGCCGCAAAACCCTTACGGGTTTTGTAGTGTCCACTTTTGCAAGCAGACGCTAGCTGCGCACCGCCAGCAAATCCACGCTTGTATTGCGGAGCACGCGCTCGGTGATGGAACCGAGCAGCATGTCCCCCAGCCCATCGCGGCCATCGGTGTACATGACGATGAGGTCCACCTTTTCCTCATCGGAAACGCGCACGATGGTCTCCGCCGGAGTGCCTTCCTCCACGCGCGTATGAAACGCCACCCCCGCCGTTTCCAGCGCCTCGATGATGGGGCAGAGCAGGGTCAGCCCCCTGGCCGACGCCTCGCGCTGAAGCTCCGCATGCGCCTCGCCGCCCACCACCTGCGAGACGGGTTCGGTGACATGGAGCAGCACGATCTCGCCCGCGCTGACACCCAGGGCTTTGGCCAGGGCCTTTCGGGAGCGCTCGCCGTGGGTTTTGCCGCTGACCGGCAAAAGAACCTTGCTGTACATGGGACCTCCTTTCAGTTCGCGCCCCGGAGTGGCGGCATATCTCGATCTCGTCCGGGCCTTGCCCGGATATGTTGGCATGTCGCGGCGCTTTGTGCAAGCCCGGACGCGCGGGACCGCTCCCTCCCCGGCAACAGCTATTTGCGTTGCGTCAGGGCGATACGGTTGCGCTCCACGGATACCGCCAGTTCGGGAAGCAGGTCCCTGAGCGCGTTCATGTCACCCGCGCGACCGGCCCGTTCCACGCAGCGCGCCATGCGCCCCAGCACGCGGAAGCCGAAACTCTCCGATTCTTCCGCTATCCTGGCCGCCGCCTGCGCCACCATCCGGCCGCGCCCGGCGGCATGGGCCTCGTTGGCCTGCGCCATGGCCGCATCCAGGCGCTCCACGAGCTCCAGAATGGCGGCATCCGGCACCGGAGCGCCGGGAACG
>URHE01000068.1 GCA_900547595.1 uncultured Desulfovibrio sp. | reverse complement strand
GCTGATGCCCGCCTTTCTCTACCAGCTCTGACAACGGCCCCGGGCCCTGCCCGGGGCGTGAGCTGTTTTCGCCTATCCGCATTCCGGAAGGGCGGCACAGCTTCGGCGCGGAAACATTGGCGCGGAAACCGCGCTCCGCGCCACCGCGCGCCGTCCGCTCAGGGGCGCGGCTGGCCGTCCACCATGAAATTGTTCAGCCGGTTGGCCGGATTCAGCGGCTCCTGATCCGCAAGGCGCAGGGATCTGACCATTTTCAGCGTCCCCTCCTTGTATTTCCGGAAATGCGGGGACGCGATATGGGCCTTGTAGGCGGCCTGACTGGCATAGGTTTCCAGAATGGTTATCCGGCACGGATCGTCCTTTTCCGCCACGGCATACATGGTGAGCACGCCGGGCTCCTCCCGCAGGGAGGTTTCCCCCACTTCCGCGGCATATTTCCTGTATTCCTCAAGATATTCCGGATAAACCTCGATGGTGCTCAGGCGCGTGATGCCGTCCGGCTGCATGGGCAGCTTGGCGCACATGCCTGGGGCCCGGTCCAGACGCAGGCACTTGCCGATGATCTCGCCGGTGGCCAGATACGCATAGGTGGGAAACTCGAACAGCACCGGCTTCAGGCGCGTGTAGTCCAGCTTGCCGCGGCTGTCCAGCACATCCGGCCGCGCGGTGGTCTCCGCCACCGTACAGACGAAATTGTCGAATCCCGGCGTCCTGTAGATGTCGACCACATCCAGTTCCATGGACACGGGCGCGGCATCAATGACCGGGGTGCCGTTCTTTCCCCGGTGAAACGCGAATACTCCCGACTTGTCCACCTTGGCGCCGCTCACGCTGCCCACATAGTCGGCCAGCGGCAGCAGGGGACGGTCCACAAGATTGAGCGAAAGCTTCCTGTTGGCGATGATCCCCTGATTGGTATAGTGCTGGTCGTTCATGCTCACCACGATGCGGTCGTGGCCGAGCACACCCACATGGGCCACCAGCAGCCAGTTGACCCTGCCCTCCACCTCCGCGCCCACCACGGTGACAAGCGACGGATAGAGGGCAAGCGTTCTGCCGAGCGAGATCCTTTCTTCCATGGCGCGCTCCGGAAGGGGCGCCTGCGGCGCCGCGCCCCGCGCGGCGGGTGCCAGAAAGACCAGGAGCAACGCGGCACAGGCGGCCAATGTTTTCTTCATGGATGCCTCCAGCACACGGGAAAGTCCGGGCGGCAAGGACGGGACCGCTCGCGCCCCGGCCAGAGCGTTTACGCACTTTCCGTGCACAAACATTCTGGCAGCCCCTGCCACGGCGGGCAAGGACGGCGAACGGCAAAAACTTGCCCGTTTATCTCAGGAAAACTTTGGAGGCGGGGAACGTCACGGGCGCGGCCCGCGCCGGCGCCAGAACCACAGGGCCAGCCGCACGGCCAGCCAGGCCCCGGCCAGCATGAGCACAAAGGCCGGCCCAAGCACACCCCAAGAGTGGCGCGAGGCGCCCACCCAAAGGCCGCTGGCCCAGAAGAGCAGAAAGACCCCGGCAAGAAAGGCGCCGTAGCCGAACGCGCGGCGAAAGCCCGTCTCCCAGAAGAAGTTGATGGCGCCCGCCACCGCGCAGGCGGCGGCCAGCCAGAGCGCGGCCAGGGCGAGGAGCAGGGAGAATTCCGGCATGGAGCCTCCGGAGCGGGGGCAGAGTGATGCGCAGGATACGGGCGCGCGGTTGCGGTGGGGGAAGATGCGGACAACGCGACCGGACGCTTCCGGCCGCCACGGCAAGGCCGCTGCGGGGGCGGGTCTCCCCGCGCCCCGCACAACGGCCAAACGGCTATGCGTAGGGATTGGCGTACAGCAGGATGAAGCTGATGACCAGGGCGTAAATGGCCAGGGATTCGATGAAGGCGAAGCCGAGGATCATGGTACCCGTGATCTTGCCGCTCACTTCGGGGTTGCGGGCCACGCCCTCGGTGGCGCCCTTGAGGCCCAGGCCCATACCGATGCCGCAGCCGAAGGCCGCGATGCTGATGCCCAGGGCCGCCGCAAGGCAGGTGAAGCCGAGGGAGTCGGAATTGAGCGGTTCGCCGGCGAAGGCCAGCCCGGCCATGCCGACCAGGGCGACGGTGTTGAGGGCAACCATCAGGAATTTACGCATGGAACACTCCTTCCACGTTGTATTGTTGGGTCGCGTGCGACCATTCCCCCGTTGTCTGCCGACCTGAAGCATTTCTTCAGGGCATTTTGCTGATGAAAATATCTGTACGACAGATATTTTCATCAGGTTTCGCTGCCTTCATTTCCCCGCAGGGCGGGACAAGCGGCGGAAAAACGTGGTTTTCCGCCTTATTACGGCGCGGGCGTCTGCTTTCGCATCCGCCAGAGCATTTACGCAATTTCATTGCGAAAACGCTCTAATGTTCCGGCCCTTCCAGGGCGCCGGAGATGTAGAACATGGTCAGCATGAAGAACACAAACGCCTGCATGCTCTTGCCGAGCAGGAAGAGGCCATAGATGGGCAGCGTGCCGAGCAGCGGCGCCATGACGAAGAAGAGGATGATGACGATCTCCTCGCCCCGGATATTGCCGAAAAGTCGCAGGGACAGCGAGACCGGCCGCGACAGGTGCGAGACGATCTCCAGCGGGAACATGAGCGGAATGAGAAACTTGGAAGGCCCGAGGAACTGGTTGATGTAGTGCGCCTTCCAGCGCGCGAGCCCCACCCAGTTGTAGTAGAGGAAAACGAAGAGCGCCATGCACACCGTGGTGTTCAGATTGGCCGTGGGCGCGTCGCAACCGGGAATGAGGCCGAGGATGTTCATGCCGAAAATATAGATGAGCATGCCCGCGAGCAGGGGCACATACTTGTGCCCCACCTCGCCCATGGAAGCGCAGATGAAGCGCTCCACGGTGTCGATGACGGCCTCGAAGAAATTTTGCAGGCCGCCGGGCACAAGGGTCAGGCGGCGGCGCAGGATGAGGGCCACGCCGAAGAGCACGGCCATGCACAGCCAGGAATAGAACACATGCTTGAAGGGCACGAGCTGGCCGGCGATGGTGATTTCATCCATGCCAAGAAAGGTGGAGAGCAATACCGGTTCCGGCAAACTGCCTGCCATGATGAGCCTCCTCGTCGGCCTGCGCCGTCACGACCGTTCCTGAAACAGCGCGGCGTTCCCGCGCCCGAACTCCGTTTCTGCAATCCCGCCCCGGCAAAGGGCGTCACATCCCCGCGGCGCGCGAGCCGGCAGCGTAACTGACCAGCCCCACGGCCAGCCCGGCGGCCACACCCGCCGCCAGCGCCGTTGCGGAAGCGCCGACGCGCAGGGCCCCGTAGAGCGCCAGCGCGAATACCAGCATCCGCAACGCCCAGCCCAGCAGCGCGCCGGCCAGCGCCCCCGGCTGAAAGGCCCTGCCGGCCCCCCGCAAGAAAAACCGCGCCCAGCTCCAGAAGATCCAGGCCATGCAGGCAACACCCGCCCCGAACCACAGGAACCACGGCGTGGCCGCCATGAGCGCCCCCCCGGCCAGCAGCGCCAGAGCGGCGGCGGCGGCCTCGTGGCGGAGCAGGGCACGGATGCCGGGATGGCGGATGCCCCGCCGCCAGAGCCACGCATCCAGCGAAGCAAGGGGCGAAGAAAGCGCGCGCGTCATTTCCATCCGTTCCCATCCTCGGGCGGCGCCCCCGCGGCGGGGGCCCGTGGGGAGGCTTCGGCCCCGGCATTTCCGGGCGCCTGTCCCTCTCCCGGCCGTCCGCGCTCCAGCTTGCGCAGGAGCGCCTGCGTATCCCGGTAGACATTGAGAAAGCCCGCGCCAATGCCCACCAGCAAAAAGCCGATCTTGCACCAGGGGCTGGTGCCGAGCCATGCGTCCAGCCCGTAGCCGATGGCAAAGCCCACAAGCGGCCCGCTCACCAGATGCAGGCCGATGACGCCCGTGGTGGCCATGGCCTGCATGCCGTCCCGCTGCTGGCCGAAAAAATCCTTTAAGGACACCCGCGCTCCCGGCATGCCGGACACGCCGCCGGGCACGTTCCGGCATGGCGCATCCGCCTTGTCTGCTCTTTCGCGGAGACCGTAGCACGGACAGGCCACCGCGTCAACAGGCTCCGGAAAAATCCGTGCGTCCCGCATGGCCGGGCCCATGCCGGGCCCATCCGGCGGAATGCGCGGGGCGCCCCGCGCCGCTGCCCGGAGCCGCCATCGCCGGCGGCCCTGCGCGCGAGCCGCGGGCTCCCTGTTGCGCCACAGGGCGAGAGCGGGTATAGTGCGCCCCGGCGCTCCTTACGCCAAAACCCAAGGAGTTTCAGGATGAAACCTGCCATGCGTTTTCCGCTCGCGCTCTGCCTCGCCCTGGCGGTCCTTGTCTGGGGCGCGGGAGCCGGCGCTGCCCAGCCGGCGCAAAAAACCTTTGTCATCGCGCCGTTCGCGGTGCACGCGCCGCAAAGCTACACCTATCTTTCCAAGGCCGTGCCCGGCACCATCCAGGGCAAGCTCAACAGGCCCGGCGTTCTCGAAGGCCGCACGCTCCAGGGCAAGGCCGCTTCCGCCGCCGAGGCCCGCAAGGCCCTGGGCGCCGCCGGGGCGGACTATGCCGTCTGGGGAACGGTCAACGTCATGGGCAATGACTGCTCCATCGAGGTCAACTGCGTGGACAAGGCCGGTAAAACCTGGAGCCGCACCGCCGAAGCCCCGGTGAGCGGGCTCACCGGCGCGGTGCAGAACCTGAGTTCCGCCCTGGGCTCCGAGGTCATTGGCGTGACCGTGGCCGCCAAGCCCGCCTTCATGATGCGCCAGCCCGGCCAGACCGCCCCGGCGGGAACACGCGCGGGCGGTGAGATCATCGTCAACGAGACCGGCCAGCAGCAGACCTATCTCAACCCGCAGTTCCGCTATCAGGGCGCGGGCGCCAGCGACGGTTCGCGCCTGCGCAGCCAGCGCATCAAGGAAAACATGGTGGACATGGCCGTGGCCGATTTCAACGGCGACGGCAAGAACGAGATCGCGATCCTGGGCGACCACAACCTCACCATCTATATATGGGAGGCGGGGGGCCGGCTCAAGCAGCTGGGCAGCACCGTGATCTCCGCCTCCAATCTCAACTTCTCCATGCGCGCCATGGATCTCAACCGCGACGGCGCGGCGGATCTTGTGGTGGCCACGTTTGAGGAAGACGGCAACCGCCCCTATTCCTACTTCTACTCCTTCAAGGGCAACAAGCTGACCCAGTGCGCGGAGCGCATCCCCTATTTCGCCAGCGTCATCCGCATGCCGCCCAGCTTCGCGCCGGTCCTGGCGGGCCAGGGCTATGACAGCGTCAAGCTCTTCGCCCCCGGCGTCCACCAGCTCGTCAAGTCGGGCAACAAATACACCCTCGGCGCGCGCTTCAACCTGCCCCCCGGCGCCACGGTATTCAACGTGGCCTGGATCCCCGCGGGCAAGGATGGCTCCGACCTCATCGCCATGCTCACCGACGACGAGCGCATCAAGCTCTTCCAGGGCAACGGCACGAGCCCCATCCACACCACCATGGAACGCTTCTCCGGCTCGGCCACGGGCATGGACTTTTACAAGACCATGCCCGGCCTCGGCATTGACCGCACCGGCCAGCTCCCCGGCAAGATATACGCGCCCATGCGCATGATCGCCGCGGACCTGGGCCGCACCGGCGAGCAGGTGCTCATCCTCAACAAGCCCATTTCCACGGCTTCGCAGTTCTTTGACCGCTACCGCTTCTTCCCGCAGGGCGAGATACATGCCCTCTACTGGGACGGCGTGGGTCTGGGGCTCAAGTGGAAAACGCGGCGCATCCGCGGTTCCGTGGCCGAGGTCGACCTCGCCGACGTGACCAACGACGGCATCCTCGACCTGGTCGTGGGCGTCAACACCTCGCCGGAACTGGGCGTCGGCAGCCGCCAGTCCATGGTCCTCGCGTATCCGCTCGATGTTTCCCAGATGGACCCCAATGTCCCGGCGGACATGAGCGATTTCGAGGTCAATCCCAACCGCTAGTGTCTGCTTGCAAAAGCAGACACTACAAAACCCCTGAGGGTTTTGCGGCGGCATAGCCGGGTTCATTCGCGAAAAACCACGCTTTTTCGCGAACGATCCTGCAAAAATTCTTCGCGGAACTCTGCGCGGAATTTTTGCAATCAGACACTGAGCGGAAGCGTCAGGTGCGCGCGGGGCCGGGCCCCGCGCCTCGCACAAGGAGGCAGTGTGCGTATTCTCGTCATCGGTTCCGGAGGCCGCGAGCACGCGCTCGCCTGGAAACTCGGGCAAAATGCCGAAACGCTCTTCGTGGCGCCCGGCAACGGCGGCACGGAGGCGGACGGCGTGCGCAACGTGCCCCTGGCCGTGGATGACCTCGACGGCCTTGCGGACTTCTGCCGGCGCGAGCGTATCGACCTCGCCGTGCCCGGCCCGGAGCTGCCCCTGACCCTCGGCATCACCGACCGGCTCATGGCCGCGGGCATCCCCTGCTTCGGACCGGACGCATACTGCGCGCAACTGGAAGGCAGCAAGAGCTTCGCCAAGGAGGTCATGGCCGCCGCCGGCGTGCCCACAGCCGCCAGCGCGGTCTTTACGGACGCCGGCGCCGCCCGGGAATATATCCGCGACAGTGCCGTGCCGCCGGTCATCAAGGCCGACGGCCTGGCCGCCGGCAAGGGCGTGGTGGTGGCGCGCACCACCCGGGAGGCTCTGGACGCCGTGGACGCCATGCTGGAAAGCCGGTCCTTCGGCGCGGCGGGCGAGCGCATCCTTCTGGAGGAACGCCTCACCGGGGAGGAGGTCTCCCTCCTCTGCCTCTGCGACGGCGAACGCGCGGCGCCCCTGCCCTCGGCGCAGGATCACAAGGCCGCCTGGGACAACGATGAAGGCCCCAATACCGGCGGCATGGGCGCCTACAGCCCGGCCCCCATCCTGCCGGACGACCGGCTGGACGCCCTGGCCGATGTGGCCGTGCGCCCGGTGCTGCGCGAGCTGGCGCGCCGGGGGCACCCCTTCCGGGGCGTGCTCTACGCCGGGCTCATGATGACGCCGGACGGCCCCAGAGTGCTGGAATACAATGTCCGCTTCGGCGATCCCGAATGCCAGCCCCTGCTCATGCGCCTTGAAGGCGACCTGGCGGCCCTCATGCTGGACTGCGTCCATGGCCGCCTCGACCCGGCGCGCCTTGCCTGGAGCGGCAAGACCGCCCTGGGCGTGGTGCTGGCGGCCAGAGGCTATCCCGGCAGCTACCCCAAGGGCATGCCCATTGACGGCATTGCCGCGGCGGACGCGCTCCCGGGCGTCAAGGTCTTTCACAGCGGCACGCGCGCGGAGGGCGGGGTCATCGTGTCCGCCGGGGGCCGCGTGCTCTGCGTCACGGCGCTGGGTGACGGCCTGGCCGACGCGCAGGCGCGGGCCTATGCCGCGCTGGAAAAACTGCGCATGCCCGACGCCTTCTACCGGCGGGACATCGGCGCCAAGGGCCTGCGGCGCCTGGCCCGCAAGGCCTGAGACACAAAGGAGGCGCCCATGGCGCATGTGGTCATCATCATGGGTTCGCAGTCGGATGAGCCCACCATCGCGCCCTGCGCGGACATCCTGCGCGAGCTCGGCGTGCCCTTTGTCATGACCGTGAGCTCGGCGCACCGCACCCCGGAACGCACCGAGGCCCTTGTGGCCCGGGAGGAGGCCGCGGGCGCGCGGGTGTTCATCTGCGCGGCGGGCATGGCCGCCCATCTGGCCGGGGCCGTCGCCGCGCGCACCTTGCGGCCGGTCATCGGCATTCCCGTGACCGGCTCGGCCCTGGGCGGCATGGACGCCCTGCTCTCCACCGTGCAGATGCCTCCGGGCTTTCCCGTGGCCACGGTGGCCCTGGACAAGGCCGGGGCGCGCAATGCGGCCTGGCTCGCGGCGCAGATCCTCGCCCTGGAGGACGCCGCCCTTGCGGACCGGCTGGCGGCGGCGCGCGCCAAAATGCGCGAGGCCGTCATCGCGGCGGGCGAAGAGATGCGCCGCAAGTACGCCTGACGGACCGGACGCGGCAGCGGGCCCGCCGGGCCCCGCGGGACAGCGCAGCCTTCCGCATTTCCGGCGCCGCGGCGTCACGCGTCCGGAACGCGCAGGGCCACGCCCACGGGGCAGTGATCCGAGCCGTACACGCCGCTTTCGATCCAGGCGTCGGCAATGGCCGGGGCCAGTTCCTCGGAAACAAAGAAGTAATCGAGCCGCCAGCCCACGTTGCGCGCCCGCGCCCGCGTCTTGTACGACCACCAGGTATACTGCCCGGGCATGTCGCCGTGGACATGGCGGAAACTGTCCACATAGCCCAGCGCCTTGAAACGCCGCATGAACTCGCGCTCCACGGGCAGGAAGCCCGTGTTCTTCTCGTTGTCCTTCGGGCGGGCGAGGTCAATGGCCTCGCAGGCGATGTTGAAATCCCCGCAGACCACCACGGGCTTGGTTTCACGGCATTTCTGGGCATAGGCCGCAAATGCCTCGAAAAAGCCCATCTTGTAGTCCAGCCGCTTGAAGCCCCCGGTGGGACGGCCCTCGGCATCCACTTCCTCCGCGCCGCCGTTGGGGAAATAGCCGTTGAAATAGTGGAACCACGGAAATTCGAGATGGAGCAGCCGCCCCTCGCCCCGCCAGCGCGGGTCGGGCAGCTCCGCCGCAACGGCCAGTGGGGGGATGCGGCTGAATACCGCCACGCCGGAATAGCCCTTGCGGACGGTGGAAGCGTCCCACCATGCCTGCCAGCCCTCGGGGTCGCGCACTGAATCCGGGAGCTGGTCAGGGGCGGCCTTGGTCTCCTGCAGGCCCACCACCTGCGCCTCCGTCTCGCGGAACCAGCGCCAGTCCGGCTTGGCCGCCACCGCGCGCACGCCATTGACATTCCAGGAAACAAGTTTGACAAGCATGCTGCCTCCCGCGCCAGCATAGCCGCAGGCCCGGGGACAGGGCAAGCCTCGCGTCGCCGCCCTTCCGGCGTTGCGGCGGCCACGCTTTTGCGCTAAGGAAAGCAAGGGCCGCCCCGGCGGCCGCGGGCGCCTCCCGGTCCGGGCGCCATCAAGCATGGAGGAACGCATTTATGGAGCTTCTGCCTGTTCGGCGCGCCATTCTCAGCGTCACGGACAAGAGCGGCCTTGCCGGATTCGCCGCCTTTCTCGCCGCGCGCGGCGTGGAGCTCGTTTCCACCGGCGGCACGCAACGGATGCTGGAGGCCGAGGGCCTCCCGGTCACGGCGGTAAGCACGGTGACGGGCTTTCCGGAAATCCTCAACGGTCGCGTCAAGACGCTGCACCCCAAGATCCACGCGGGCATCCTCGCCAACAAGGATGAACCGTCCCACATGGAGACCCTGGCGGAAAAGGGCATCAGGCCCTTCGATCTCGTCTGCGTCAACCTGTATGACTTCGCGGGCGCGGTGGAACGCCGCCTTTCGCTTGAACAGGCCGTGGAGGAGATCGACATCGGCGGCCCCTGCATGCTGCGCGCGGCGGCCAAGAACTTCCACAGCGTGCTGGTGCTGCCGTCGCCCCAGTGGTACGGCCCGGCCATGGAAGAGCTGACCGCCCACGACATGTCCGTGGGCCTGGAGTTCCGGCAGGTCATGGCCTCCCGGGCATTTGAGGCCACGTCGCGCTACGACGCGCTCATCGCCTCCTACCTCAGGCCGTAAAACCAGCGCCGGGGGCCCGTCATTCCCAGACCGGAAGGCAATCTCCAGGGGCTCAAGCCAAGCCAGCTCGCGGCCCTGAACCGGCTCTTCAACCGCCGCTTTCCCGCCGGGGACGTCTATACCGTCGACCAGGCGCGGGAGCTGGCCCTGCTTTCGCGCTCCCTGGGCCGGCAGATCGGCCTGCTCATCGACCGCAAGGGCCGCGTGCGCATGGTCATCGTGGGCGGCCCGGGCGGCATCCTCATCCCCGAACTGCCGCGCGGTCGGGGCGCCCCCGGGGCCCCGGCGGGATCCGCAGCGCCCCCGCC
>URHE01000067.1 GCA_900547595.1 uncultured Desulfovibrio sp. | reverse complement strand
GGGGACGGCCTGGGCGCGCCCCCCGCGCCCGGCATCCCGGCTGCCGCCTGCGGGGGACGGCCATGATCCGCGCCGACCTGCACAACCACACCCTGGCCTCGCACGGCACGGCGAGCGCCGGGGACATGGTGGCCGCAGCCCGCGCCGCCGGGCTTGCGTGGTTCGGCCTCTCCGAGCATTCGCCCCTGCCCGAGGGCTTCCACTGCGCGCTCTACAAGGGCGACCTTGCGCGCGACTTCCCCCGCTATGCCGCTGACGTGCTGCGGCTCAGGGAAACGGCGCCGCCGGAGGGCCCGCGCGTTCTCCTCGGCCTGGAGCTGGACTGGCTGCCCTCGCGGCAGGCGTATATGCGCGAGCTTGTGGCGGCGTGGCCCTTTGATTATGTGCTGGGGTCGCTCCACTATCTGGACGGAATGTCCGTGGGCGCCCCCGCCAGCTGGAGCGCCCGCGTCAGCAACGCGGAACGCCGCGCCCGCTTTGCCGCCTATTTTTACGAAATGGCCTCCATGGCGCGCAGCGGTCTTGTCCAGGTGGCCGCGCATCCGGATTTCATCAAGCTGCGCGCCTGGGACGAGTTCCACGCCTGGCTGGAAAGCCCGGAAAGCCGCGCGCCCCTCATGGCGGCGCTGGAGGCGCTGGCCGCCAGCGGCACGGCCATGGAGGTTTCCGCCGCCGGACTGCGCCAGGACTTCGCGGAGCCGTATCCGGCCCCGCCCGTCATGCGCCTCGCGCGGGAAGCGGGCGTGGACATCTGCTTCGGCTCGGACGCGCATGCCCCGGAGGATGTGGGCCGCCAGTTCGCCCGGCTGGGCGGCTACGCCCGCTCCTTCGGCTTCACGGACTCGGTCATCTTCATCAACCGCGAACGCCGCCGCCTTGCCTTCTGAACCCAGGCGGTCCCACGGGAGCATCCATGGACGGCACCCCCACCTCCGGCTCCGCCCCCTTCGGGGGGGCGGAACAGTCCGGCAACGACAAAAGCCGTGAACTTCTGGAAACCCTGCCCGAGATCGGGCCGGAAGAAACCTTTGTGTTCGACTGCGGCCCGCACATGCCCTGCTTCAACCGCTGCTGCGCGGAGCTGACCCTGCCGCTGACGCCCTATGACGTTCTGCGGCTGCGCCGCCAGCTCGGCATGGCCGGCGACGATTTCCTGCGCACCTTCGCCTCCTTGCGTTCCTTCCCGGACACGGGCTTTCCCCTGCCGCTCCTGCGGATGCTCGAAAGCCCGGACGCCCCCTGCCCCTTTGTGACCCCGGCGGGCTGCTCGGTCTATGACGACCGCCCCGGCGCCTGCCGCTGCTATCCCCTGGGCCGCGGCACCCGGATGGGCGCGGACGGGGTGGCCGAACGGTTCTTTCTGGTGCGGGAGGAGCATTGCCGGGGCTTTGATCAGGGCACGGCGCGCACGCCCGCCCAATGGTTTGCCGACCAGGGCATGGAGCCATACACGCGCTTCAACGACCGCTACATGCGCCTCATGGCCATGGTGCGCGCCACGGAAAAACCGCTGGAACCCCGGCTGGCCACCATGGCCGTGCTCTGCCTGTACCAGCTGGACAAATTCCGCGAACTCGTCAGCACCATGCGCATCTTCTCGCGGGTGGAGGTGTCCCCCGAGCTCCAGGCGCGCATCATGCAAGACAGCCCGGACGGCGACGAGGCTGCGCTGGATTTTGCTCTCGACTGGATGGAACTCGTCATCTTCGGCACCAGCCCGGGACTGTCGCGCGCCAGAGCCCAATGAGCGTCCAGGCCGCGTTCCGGACGCGAAATGGCAGGTGAAAAATGGATATTTTCCCTCGCAAAATGCTCTTGTGACGCCCCGTGAGGTGCCGGACGCGAAACAGCCGCACGGCCACGGCCCTGCTTGACGGCGCTTTTTTCCCTGTGGTAGGGAAGCAAGGATGCTCTTTTTTCCTTTTTTTCCGGTCGGATACGACCCCCGAGGACTCCATGCTGGAATGGCACGAACGCTATGAAGTGGGCATAGAAAGCATCGACAACGCCCACAAGGAAATTTTCCGCGTCATCAACCGGCTGCACAAGATGGTGCGCGTCGGTGGCAACACCAGATGGGCCGCCGCCGAAGCCGTCAAATACCTGAAGACATACGTCCTGAAGCACTTCCATGATGAGGAGCAATACATGCTCTCCATCGGCTTCAGGGACTACGAGACGCACAAATCCATCCATGACGGCATGCGCGATAAGATCGTTCCGCGCCTCTATTCGCAGATGGAGAGCGCCAACTATTCCGACGAAACCATCACCCTCTTCCTGACCGTCTGCGAAAAATGGCTCAACAAGCATATCATCGGGCATGACCGGGAACTGCTGAAATACCTCCAGTCCGAGGAAGAGGAAACGTCGCGGGACGCCTGAGCCGCCGCGCAAAGCCGCCCCCGCCTTGCCATGCGCCACCTCCTTCGCTATTCTCGTTCCAAGAAAGATGCCGGGCGCGTCCGGCGGTGACAGGTCCGGCATCTTTGGCGGCCGCCGCTAGCCCTGGGGGGCACCCATGCCCGAAGCCAACGTTTCCCCTCCGCCCATGTGCATGGGCCTGCCGGATTCCGACGAACTGCTCTGGGAATGGGACCTCGCCACGGATACCCTTCACCTCAGTCAGGGCGCGCGCGCCGCGCTGGGCCTGGCAACGTCACCCGCCACCATGGCCGCCCTGCTGGGCCTGATGGACCCCGAAGCCGCGCGGGGCCTTGGGAAAGCCCGCGCGCGGGCCTGCGGCGCCGTGGGGGGTCCCGCGCCGGCCTGTGACTACCGCCTGGGGCAGCTCTGGGTCCGCGAGCATCCGCTGGTGCTGGCGCGCGACGCGGCGGGCAACGCCACGCGCGTGCTCTGCCGCCTTGAAGTGACGCGCCTCCAGCAGGGGAGCAGGCGCCCGCGCGGCGGCAGGGGAAACCGCCTGCTCCCGGTATTCGGCCTCTGGCTCTATTCCCCCCTTGATGGCCGCATCTGGCGCGACGCCGCCTGCAACGGCTTTTCCGGCGGCGCGCCCTGCCCGCGCGCCCTGGACTTTGAAACCGGCACCGCCGATGTGCATCCCGCCGAGCGCGAGGCCCTGCGCCGCCACTATGAACTCTTCCTGCGCGGCGACTTCACCGGCGACACCATCACCGACATCCTGCGCCTGCGCCAGGCCGACGGCAGCTATGCGCCCATGCTCATCCGGGCCTCGGTGCTTGAGCGCGACGCGCGCGGGCGCATCGTCCTCATGGGGGGCATCATCACGCCCGCGCAACCGGCGCCGTGCGGCGGCATCTCCCCGGAGGAGGAACACCTTGTCCAGGCCCTGAGCGTCATGGGCAGCGGGCAATGGAGCTGGGACACGCGCAGCGGTCTGGTCTTTTTCTGCCCCCGCTGCCGGGTCATGCTGGGCGACGCGCAGGAGAGCGGCCCGACCTCCGTGGAACAGTGGCGGGAGCGCATCCACCCCGATGACCGCGACAAGGTGCTGGCCCTCCACACGGCGGTCATCAGCTCCCCCGAACACGGCGACACCTTTGAGTGCACCTACCGCATGCGCCGCGCCGATGGCGGCTGGGCCTGGCTGTTTGACCGCAGTTGCGTCATCTGGCGCGATGCCGACGGCACCGCCGGCCACCTTGTGGGCTCCATCACCAATATCACCACCGCCCAGGCCGAGCGCGACCGGCTGGAAGAACTCGTCCGCCGCGACATGCTCACCGGCCTGCGCAGCCGCGCCTTCTGCAATCTGGAGATGGAGCATGCGGAACAGAACGGCGTGCGCCCGGTCTGCATCATCGCGGGCGATGTGACGGGCCTCAAGATGATCAACGACAATCTCGGCCACGCCCTTGGCGACGAGCTGCTGACCAAGGCGGCCTCCCTGCTGCGCGGCTCGTTGCGGGCCTCGGACTGCGTGGCGCGCATGGGCGGCGATGAGTTTCTCGTGTTCCTGCCGCGCTGCCCTCTGGCGCGCGGGGAAAAGCTCCTCGCCAAGATCGAGGCCCGCTTTGCGGAATACAACAGCCGGCACGGCCGCTTCCCCGTGTACGCGGCCTTTGGCTTGGCCTGCGCCGAAAGCATGGAGGAACGCATGCGCGATGCCCTGGCCCGGGCCGACGAGGCCATGCGCCGCAAGAAGCGCCGGCAGCGCCCGGCGGCCCATGCCGCCATCAGGGACTGGATCCGCGCCCTCACCGGCAATGAGGTGGGAGCGGACGAGCGCATCAGCGACGTCTAGAGCGCCGCTTGAACCCATAGGATGCCGCGGTTGACTGCATGCCCTTGCAGCGCAGTCTTATCACGAACAGGGGCTAGATGATGCAATCAGACGATGAGTATCATGGGTACAGGGAGCAAATAGCTTCGGCGATTTCATGGGAACTGATATATCAACTTATGCGCCGTTATCACGCGACATATGATTTCCGCATATGGGAGACACACCCCGGTGGTGGACAGTACGATTGTCTTTCTGTATATTCACCATCACGAATTCATCATTTTGATTTTAATCTTCAGGCGCAATCCCTCCATATATGGGACAACTCAAAATACATTGAACGCTTGGATATTGTAAACGAATATTTGCATTGTAATAATCCAAAAGAGATTGTTGAGCAAATCTCATCCCTCGCTCAATTAAAAAGCGTAGCGAAACTTCCACAGGCAGATGGTTCTGTTATTGCGTGTGGTGTCATAGCAACGTTATTTAAATTATATATTTTTTCTTTATTTAAGCTAAAAATGTTTATGGGTTATTGTGACAGTAGCGGATATGATAATGGAATACGGCGAGATAAATTCTTACAATTTCCCTCATATAAAAAATTACTTGACAATATAAAAGATGATAACGATTCATTTTTCCTATATAAATTATTTTTCCTTGAAAATATTTCTATCAATAAAGTATTATGTATTTTTGATATGTCGGGGAGGCTAGTATTGCCAAGCGGTGAAGAAATACTTCTTGAGGATATGTATAACATATATAATAGAGATATAAATTTGTTATCAAGCCACATCGCAGCTAAATTATTCAACTGACTATGAACGCCATCAAAAGAAAGCTTCTGGAATTGGGTAAAGTAAAATCTGCCAATCCAGAAAAATATAAAGTACACTTCTCCAGCAACGAAGAAATCAACAAATTCCTTGACAATATACAAGAGTATTCACATGCTTATGTATTGGCATGCTTAATGGATAGACAGATCAAGGCAGAAAAAGCATGGGAAATTCCCTATAAAATTAAACAGTTATTAGGAACTTTCGAAATAACGGAACTTTCATCATACAATGAAACATATTATATAGATATATTTCAGGAACATAAACTTCATAGATTAACAAATGAAATGGGGAAAATATTTTTTCAAGGCATAAAGCGCATAAAAGAAACATATGGGGGAAATGCCTCTAATATCTGGAGTTCAAAACCTTCAAGCGCATCTGTAGTTTATCATTTTTTACAGTTTAATGGATGCGGTATAAAAATTGCCACAATGGCTGCAAATATTCTCAAGCGCCAGTATGGAATAGAGTATTCTGATTATTGCTCCATTGACGTGTCTCCAGATGTCCATGTGCGGCGCACCATGAGCAGATTAGGATTAATACCATCAAAGACTCTGCAACCAGATCTAAATAAAATTAATGAATTGATAATATATATGGCACGCGAAATAAATCCGGAATATCCAGGTATAATTGATTATGCTCTTTGGGATATTGGGAAAAATATCTGTCGCCCCAAAAATCCACAATGCCATTTATGCGAATTATCAAATGTATGTAAAAGAATAATACATGAAAATTATTGATTATAATAATTTTAAAATATCCAAGACCTTCTGACTTAAAGATTTATGAATCGCCCAGTCCGTTTCTAAATTCAGAATTTATTAAATATAAAAGTGACAATGGCAGCGATGCAAATGCTAGAAACACGCTTTTTCCCATGATGCATCAAGGAAGTCGGATTACACAGACATCGGATGCCGCGATGGTGCGGAAGTCCGCCCGCCGGCGCTCAGGCGTAGATCTGCGGGTCCTTGAGGGCGGTGTCCTTGTCCGCGGGCGCGCCGATGCCCTCATAGGGAACGCGCTCAAAGAGCTTGCGGTGCGGCGTGAGCGCGATGTGGAAATACTGGTTCTGCGGGATGTGGATATAGGGCACATCCTCGGTGCGCTGGCGCAGAAAGAGCGAGATGAGGACGCGGTTGATGGCCTGGTGGCCGAGGATGAGCAGCGGCTGGTCGCCCGCGAGAAAGAGCGCCCGCCTGAGGCCGCGCTGCACGCGCTCGCGCAGGATGGCGTAACTTTCGCCGTTGGGATAGGCGTAGCTGTATTTGTCCGCGTTGCGGGCCGCCGTGACCTCGGGCATTTTCTCGCGGATCTCGGAATAGAGCATGTTTTCGCAGTCGCCCGCCCAGATTTCGTCAAATTCCCGCAGGGCCATGACGTGGGCCTCGGGGTGCCGTTCCAGCAGCGGCGCCGCGGTTTCGTGCGCGCGCATGCGCGTGGAGGTGAACACCCAGTCGATGGGCTTGCCCTCCATGTGCCGCGCCAGCGCCAGCGCCTGGGCGCGCCCCCTGGCAGTGAGCGGCGGGTCGCCGCCGATGCGCCCCTGAACGTTGAACTCGGTCTGGCCGTGGCGGGCGAGGTAGAGGCACGGCGTCCACACGCTGACCACGATTTCGCGGATGGCCGCGTAAAAGGGCGAACTCTCGCACGGGTGTTCGGCCAGGACGCGGTTGGCCGTGGAATCCACGCACATCCAGTACTGCTCGTCCGAGAGCGGATCGTAGATGGTCTCGTAGTACTCGATGCGCTTCATGAAGCTCGCCAGCGCCTCTTCCCTGCTGTAGGCCGCGTATTCGGGCAGATCGGCCTTGCGGCGGATGCAGGCGTTGAGCAGGAGCGGGTCCTCGTTGACGCACTCCAGAAAGAGGACGGGATGATCCTTCAGCGTGGCCTCGATGAACTGGCGCCGGGCGCGGCTGGCGTTGGTGGCGTCAAGGATGGCCACCTCGCCCTCCCCGGCCATCCAGGTCTGCGCCTCTTCCAGATTGCGGCGGCAGATGAGTTCCCGCGCCTGACGGCCGAAGCTGTTGTCCGGATTGTAGAAATCCGGCTCCGTGGATTCCGAGCCCAGAAGCTGGCGGCGCACGTCGCCGTTATTGAAAATCCTGGCCGCGATGCCCTCCGCCAGAAGCCCGTCGCGAATGCGGCGCGCCATGGTGGATTTTCCCCTCCCCGGCAGACCGACCATGGCCACATAGAGCTTGTGCATCCTGTCCTCCGCCTGGTGTCCGCGTTTGCGAGCAGACGCGAGATGCCGCCATCGGCACGGGCCGGCATGCGGCCCCATGACCGTCAGCGCACCGTGAGTCTGAGAAAGCGTTTCTTGCCGAGCCGGATCTCGTACCTGCCGGGGGCCAGCGGCGCGGCGGCGTCGCCGCAGCGTTCGCCGTTGATGCTCAGCGCCCCTTCCTTCACCAGGCGCTTGGCCTCGGCGCGGCTTTTGACCAGGCCCGCGGCCTCGAGCACGGCAACGGGCGCGCTGGCCTCCCCCGCGTCGCAGGCGTGGACGGGCGCGTCCTCCGGGAAGGAGCCGCCGGCAAACACGGCGTTGAAGCCCTGCCGGGCGCCTTTTGCCGCGTCCTCGCCGTGGTAGCGGGCCACCATTTCGGCGGCAAGGTCTTCCTTGGCCGCCTTGGGGTGCAGGCTTCCGTCCTCCACCCGGGCGCGCAGCCCGGCGATCTCCTCCAGGCTCCGGGCCGAAAGCAGCTCGTAATACCGCCACATGAGCTCGTCGGAAATGGCCATGAGCTTGCCGAACATCTGCTCCGGCGCCTCGCTGATGCCCACATAGTTGCCGTAGGACTTGGACATCTTGCGCACGCCGTCCGTGCCTTCCAGCAGCGGCATGGTGATGATGGTCTGGCCCGCCTGCCCGTAATGGCCCTGAAGGTTGCGCCCCATGAGCAGGTTGAATTTCTGGTCCGTGCCGCCCATTTCCACATCCGCCCTGAGCGCCACCGAGTCATAGCCCTGGCAGAGCGGATAGAGAAATTCGTGGATGGAGATGGGCCGCTGCTCGCGGAAGCGCTTTTCAAAGTCGTCGCGCTCCAGCATGCGGGCCACGGTGGTATTGGCGGCAAGGCGGATGAAGTCCGCCGCGTTCATGCCGCCGAGCCAGCGGGAATTGAATTCCACCACGGTCTTTTCCGGGTCCAGTATCTTGAATACCTGGCTCTTGTAGGTCTCGGCATTGGCGAGCACCTGCTCTTCCGTGAGCGGGGGCCGCGTTTCGCTGCGGCCCGTGGGGTCGCCGATGCGCCCGGTGAAGTCGCCGATGAGAAAGACGACCGTGTGCCCCAGTTCCTGAAAGTGGCGCATCTTGTGCATGACCACCGTATGGCCGAGATGCAGGTTGGGCGCCGTGGGGTCAAAGCCCACCTTGACGCGCAGGGGGCGGCCCGCGCCGAGTTTGGCGCGCAGCTCGTCCGCGTCGATGATTTCCGCGGCGCCGCGCCGGATGAGCGCCATCTGGCGGTCAATGTCCGTCATTGTCGTTCCTGCCGGAGTCTTGACGTGAACCGGAAGCCCTCTGCCGCGCCAGGCCCCGCAGGAGGGCCCGCGCCGCAAAGGGCGGAAAAAAATGCCGGCCGCCCCGCCACCGCGACGGAACGATCCGGCATTCTGATACTCTTTCGCCGGTGACGCTGTCAAATGCCCGGCGCCCCGGAGGCGGGAAACGGCGCTACATGCCGAGCAGGGCAAAGACGCGGCTTTCGGACAGGCCGCCATGCACGGAAAGCGCGGCCACATTGTCCTGCGCGATCATGGCGAGGGTGTCGTCCAGCACGCCGTCCACCTCGTCATCGGCCAGCAGGCTGGGCGCGTGGATGTCGACCATGTCCTGCATCGCGGCGGGCGCGGCGTCGCCGCCGTCCTTTTCAGGCGTGGGGAAGGCGAAGGGAAACGCGGAACGGATGCCGGAAATTTCCATGGTCATTCTCCTTTGGTCCAAAAACCGCCGGGCGGCGGAGGGCGTCAAAATTGCCGCATGCGCGGATATGCCCACACATATGCAAGTCCGGTGCCAGAAGAGACCTCCCCGGCGCCGCCACGCGGGCGGCAGGCGTCCCGGAACGTGAAAAGGCCGGTTTCGCGGGTTTTCCGCAAAACCGGCCTGCAAACAACGCGCCCGGCGCTCCGGGGCCGTTACATATCACATATCCGACGGCAGGGCCTGCAATTCCTTCAGGGTGAATACCGGGCCGTCCACACAGACGTAATGGCTGCCGATATTGCAGCGCCCGCAGATGCCGATGCCGCATTTCATGCGCTTTTCCAGCGTGGTCACGATGTTTTCCGGCGCAAAGCCGAGCTTTTCCAGCGCCTGGAGCGTGAATTTGATCATGATGGGCGGCCCGCAGAGCACGGCCACGGTATTCTCCGGCGAGGGGGAAAGCTCCTCCAGCACCTTGGGGATCAGGCCCACCCTGTGCGGCCAGTCCTCGCAGGGATTGTCGATGCAGAGCGTGCAGTCCAGATCGGGGTTCCGCTTCCAGTCGTCCAGCTCGTAGCTGTAGGCCATGTCCTGCGGACTGCGCGCGCCGTAGAGCAGGCTGATTTTGCCATAGTCGGCCTTGCGCTCCAGCAGGTGGAGCATGATGGTGCGGATGGGCGCCATGCCGATGCCGCCGCCGATGAAAAAGACGTTCTTCCCCTTCCACTCCCGCCAGGGAAAGAAATTCCCCAGGGGTGCGCGCACGCCCACCTTGTCGCCGGGCGAAAGGCGGTGGATGGCGTCCGTGACCTCGCCCGCCGCCATGACGGAAAACTGGAGCCAGTCCTTCAGGGACGGCGGCGAATTGATGACAAAGGTCGCCTCGCCCGCGCCGAATACCGAGAGCTGGCCCACCTGTCCCGGCTCGAAGGTGAAGTTTTGCATGGCCTCGGCATCGTCAAGCACCACGCGCAGAGTGCGGATATTCCGCGTTTCCTGGATGATCTCCGCCACAGTGGCCACCTGCGGCAGATAGGGATTGCCCGCCAGGAGCGGGCGCGGGCTGATGCCCGCCGGCATGCGCGGCCCGGCCTTGGCGGGGGCGGCGGCGTCT
>URHE01000066.1 GCA_900547595.1 uncultured Desulfovibrio sp. | reverse complement strand
CCACGGTGGCGGAAAGTCCTCCGGCGATGCCCCAGGTAGGCAGCCAGAGCCCCGCAGCCTGCTCCCGTCGCGGCGGCCACGGCGGCGCCGAAGGCCCGCGCCATGCGCACGGGATCGCCCGACGAGGCGATGGCCGTGTTCACGAGGCACGCGGCGGCGCCCATCTCCATGGCTTCGCACGCCTGGGAGGGCAGGCCGATGCCGGCGTCCACCACAAGGGGGATGTCCAGCTCCTCGATGAGGATGGCGATCATCTCCCGCGTGCGCAGGCCCCGGTTGGTGCCGATGGGCGCGCCCAGCGGCATGACGGCGGCGGCCCCGGCGTCCACGCAGGCCCGCGCCACATAGAGGTCGGGATTGATGTACGGCAGGACCGTGAAGCCCTCGGCGGCAAGCAGTTCCGTCGCCCTGGCCGTCTCGTAGCCGTCCGGCAGCAGGTGGCGCGTGTCCGAGATGACCTCGATCTTGATCCAGTCGCCGCAGCCGGCGGCGCGGGCCAGCCGCGCCAGGCGGACGGCCTCTTCCGCCGTGCGCGCGCCCGAGGTGTTGGGCAGGAGCCGCATGTGGCCGGGGATATGCCCCATGACGCCCTTCTGCCCCGGTTCCACGCGGCGCATGGCCACAGTGATGACCTCCGCGCCGCTGGCCTCGGCCACGGCGGGGATGAGGGCGTCGTCACCGTACTTGCCGGTGCCGATGAACAGACGGCTTTTCAGGGTCACGCCGCCAATGACCAGTGGATCGTCCTGCATATCGCCTCGCCTTCAAACGTTCTTTCCGTTCAGCGTATCAGTGAAGGGAACCGGGCATGCGGCCCTGGGGAACTGCGTGCTCCGCCGCGAAAACCCCTTGCGCGGGGAAGGAGGGAACTTTCCGGACCACGCCGGAAACAACGGCGCCAGCGCCGGGTCGGGAGCAGCGGCCCGCGGGCGGGGACGGCCTAGCCGCCCCCCACAAACTGGACGATCTCCACCGTGTCGCCGTCAGCGAGGGCGCGGCCGGCAAAGGCGGCCGCCGGGAGTATCTCGCCGTTGAGCTCCACGACCACAGCCCCGGGCGCATGCCCGCGCGCTTCCAGCAGGGCCAGCACCGTGGAAAAATCCCCGGTCTCGCGCGCGCCGTTGATGAGCAGTTCCATGGCATCTCCCCTGCGCCGGACAGCGGCTCCGGAGCGTTCCGCCCTTTCCTGGCGGGAAGCAAAAACCCCTGTGGCCGGGCTTCCGTCCGGGCCGTTATCCTATGCTCAGGCAGGGGGGATTGCAAGCGGCACGGCGCGGGCGCCGGGCCGGAACACCGCGCCGGCTAGCGCTTCAACAGCGCCAGCCGCAGGCGCACGGCCAGCTCGCGCAGCTCGCGGCGCGTGAGCCCCAGAAGCCCGGGGGCCGCCAGGCACAGGACGCCCGCCAGCAGGGTGTACAGCACGCCGGAGGCGCAGAAACGGACAATATCGTCCAGCGCGCCCGGCGCCCCGGCGCCCATGGCCGCCGCGAGGAACAGGGTCGCCTCGCGCGCGCCGAAGGCCAGGGCCAGCAGGGCGGCGAGGCAGAGCAGCTGATGGGCCGCATTGCGCCAGAAATCAAAGGGAATGAACCGCGAGGCCAGCCAGAGATACAGATTGACCGTGATGCACTGGACGGCCACGGTCTTGACGGCCAGACCGGTGGCGCCCAGCCCGAGGCCCCCCAGATGCCCCGGCGCCAGCAGGAACCACGCCGCGGCAAAGCCGTAGACGCATTCGCACGCGGCCATGTTCCGCAACACGCGCGTGCGCCCGGTGGCATGAAAGACCGAGCCCGCCAGCTGGCCATACGCCTGATGGAGCGGATACAGGGCCATGATCTGCACCGGCAGGATGGCCGCCGCGAACTGCGCCCCACCGAAAAAATCCACCAGGGCCGCGCCCTCGGCCAAAGTGAAGCAGGAAAAGTAGGCGGCGACGGCATAGAGCAGCGGCGCGAAGCGCGTCAGGAGCCGCCCCATGGCCGAAACATCCCTCTGGCCCCAGGCGATGGAGAGCTCGCGCATGACCAGCGGCGTCATGGCCGAGACAAAGAGAAAGCAGGCCATGCTCACCTTTTGCGACAGCGCGAAAAAGCCCTGCTGGGTGCTGCCGTCGAACCACTGGAGCAGCCAGCGTTCGGCCGTGAGCATGAAGAAGGACAGCAGCGCCTGCACGAAGAGCGGGTGGCTGTAATCGAAGAATTCCCGGCCATAGGCCCGCAGCTGCGCCCGGTCGGGCCGAAGCAGCAGGGGCACGCCGCACTCGCGCCAGTGGCGGCGGCTCACCAGCCAGAAGGCCAGCGCCGTGGCGCCGAGCATGAGATACTGCTGGGCAAAGAGGCTTTCGATGGTGAGCAGGTCCCCCCAGAAGAGCAGGCCGAGCAGGGCCACGGCGAGCAGGGAAATGACCGTGCGCGCCAGCTCCGAGGGAATGGTGGCGCCGAGCGCGTCGTTCATGGAGCGCAGGACGCGCCCCCACCACGTCAGAAAGGCCCAGAGCGCGGCCAGCGGCGCGAGCCAGAGCGGCACGCCCGGCATGAGCAGCCCCCCCGCGGGCGGCCAGAGCATGAGCAGCGCCGCCAGCAGGCTCACCACGGCCACGCCGAGGCTCACGCGCAGATAAAAGCCGGCCAGCGCGGTCTCGTCCCGGCGGCGGGAGAGGGCGTTGTAAAAACAGGTGGACGTGCCCATGTCCAGAAAGCCGGAAAGCTGCTGGAACAGGTTGGTGGCAAAGCTGTAATTGCCGTACATCCGCGGCCCCAGGGCGCGCGGCAGGATGGCCTCCATGGCGAGGTAGACCGGAACGGAGGCCATGTTGGCCAGCAGCTTGAAGCCGTAGCGGCGCGCCAGCGTGGGCGTCGGACGTTGCATGGAGCGAACGTACACGTTTTCGCGCGGCGCCGAAAGACCTTTGGCGCGCGCCGTTCCGGCGCGCCGGGGCGCCGCGCGCGCCCGGACGCAGGCCGGCAAAAAGCGCCGGGAGGACTTGACGCGCCGCCCCGTTCCCCCGTATATGGGGGAAATCCATGTTCACGCGGGCAGGGACGTTCCGGCGGGCGCGCCGGGGCGCATCCTCGCGCGCGCAACCCCGGGCCGGGCATGAGATCACTGAAAATTCTGCGCGCGCACAAGGAAGAAGTGGTCAATTCCTGGGTGGAGGCGGTCTTTGCCACCTACCCCCTGGAAACCACGGGCTTTCTCCGCACCCGGCGCGATCCCTTCACCAATCCCGTGGCGCACATGACGCGCGAGGCCGCCACCGTCCTCTTTGACGCCGTGGCCGGAGAGGACGTGCAGGCCGCCACGGTGCGGGCCTCGCTCGAGCGTTTCGTCAAGCTGCGCGCGGTGCAGAAATTCGCCCCCAGCCAGAGCCTCGCCGTCTTTTATCTCATGAAGCCCATCCTCCGCGAAAAGGTCATGCCCGAAATGCGCCTCAAGGGGCGCCTGGAGGACTACCTTGAAGCGGAATCGCGCCTCGACACGCTGGCGCTGCTCGCGTTCGACATCTATGCCGAAGCGCGCGAGACCGTGGCCGAGTCGCGCATCAAAGAGATCAAGAACCAGCATGCCCAGCTCGCGCGCTGGGCGCAGCGCCTCGAAAACGGGCCGGAGGCCGACCCCGCCCCCGCGTCCTGCCCCCCAACGGCCCCAATGGATCCCCCGCCGGGCGATCCTGATCTGAACCCCAGCCAAGCGAGGTAGGGAATGTTTGCATCGTTGGTCCTCGTGCTGCTCATCGCGGCCATCG
The DNA here is from genome assembly GCA_900547595.1 of uncultured Desulfovibrio sp. Classification (GTDB taxonomy): domain Bacteria; phylum Desulfobacterota; class Desulfovibrionia; order Desulfovibrionales; family Desulfovibrionaceae; genus Desulfovibrio. The sequence continues at coordinate 6,582 of URHE01000066.1, read as the reverse complement.
CCTGGATCGGAGCGAGCGTGGGGCTCGCGCCGCTCTTCGGCGTGGCGCTGCCGTATGCGGCGGTGCTCGTCTTTATCGGCGGCATGATCTGGCGCATGGCGTACTGGGCGAAATCCCCGGTGCCTTTCTGCATCCCCACCACGGGCGGGCAGGAACAGTCGCTCGACTTCATCAAACAGGCCAAGATCGACTGCCCCAGCACCACCTGGGGCGTGGTCAAGCGCATGTTCACCGAGGTTTTCCTCTTCCGCTCGCTCTTCCGCAACACGAGCGCGGAGATAGTGGAAAACGACCCCGTCAACCAGGGGCCGCGCCTCATCTACTATTCCTCCAAGTGGCTCTGGGCGTTCGCGCTCGTGTTCCACTATTCCATCCTGGTCATCTTCATCCGCCACTTCCGCTTTTTCATGGAGCCGGTGCCGCTGCCCATCACCTGGGTGGAGACCATCGACGGCATCATGCAGGTGGGTTCGCCGCGCTTCTACTGGACCGGGGGCCTCGCGCTCTGCGCCCTGCTCTTCCTGCTGGCGCGGCGGCTCTTCAACCACCGCCTGCGCTACATCTCGCTGCTCAACGACTATTTCCCGCTCTGGCTCCTGCTCGGCATCGTCAGCAGCGGCCTGTGCCTGCGCTACTTTGACAAGACCGAGATCTCGCAGGTCAAGATATACCTCATGGGCCTGACGCACTTCGCGCCGGTGTCCGCCGCGGGCATCAACGAGCTGTTCTTCGTCCACCTGACGCTGGTGTGCGTCCTGCTCATCTGCTTCCCCTTCTCCAAGCTCGCGCACATGCCCGGCGTTTTCTTCAGCCCCACGCGCAACATGGCCACCGATTCGCGGCGCGTCCGGCACATCAATCCCTGGAATCCGCCCAAGCAGTACTTCACCTACGCCGAGTACGAGGATACCTACCGCGACGCCATGGCCGAGGCCGGGCTTCCCCTGGACAAGCAACCCGAAAAGGCCGCCGAGTAAGGAGGCATCACGATGGCAAAACTCCCCACGCCGCAAATGCTCGTCGCCAGCCGCCCGGCCTTTCCGGACAAGGACTGGTTCGACACCAAGCCGGACTTCATCCCCGGCAGCTATTGCTATCCGGCCAAGATGGAGACCATGGAGCTTCTGCACATGCCGCACCCGCATGAGTGGGACCCCATGGCCGAGGACTGGAACCTGCCCGACGACTGGGAAAAGATCCTCTGCGACGCCTTTGCCGACAGGCTCGAAAAACACCGCTCGCTCAAGCTCTTCATGGACATCTGCGTGCGCTGCGGCGCCTGCGCGGACAAGTGCCACTTCTTCCTCGGCACCAACGACCCCAAGAACATGCCCGTGCTGCGGGCGGAGCTGCTCCGCTCCCTCTACCGCCGCGACTACACCATGCTCGGCAAGCTCCTCGGCAAGCGCGTGGGCGCGCGCGGCTGGGACAAGAGCGTGGTCAAGGAGCTCTTCTACTACGCCTACCAGTGTACGGAGTGCCGCCGCTGCTCGCTCTTCTGCCCCTACGGCATCGACACGGCGGAGATCACCATGATCGTGCGCGAGCTGCTGCATGAGGTGGGCCTGGGCCTGCACTGGATCATGGACCCGGTGAAAAACTGCAGCTTCACGGGCAACCACCTGGGCATCCAGCCGCACTCCTATGTGGAGATCGTGGAGATGCTCGCCGACGACTGCGAGACCGTCACCGGCATCCGGCCCAAGACGCCCTTCAACAAGAAGAACGCGGAGATACTCTTCATCACGCCTTCGGGCGACGTTTTCGCGGAGCCGGGCATCTACACCTTCATGGGCTACCTGCTCCTCTTCCACGAGCTGGACCTCGACTACACCTTCTCCACCTACGCCTCGGAAGGCGGCAACTTCGGCTCCTTCGTCTCCTTCAACATGGCCAAGAAGCTCAACGCCAAGATGTACGCCGAGGCGGAGCGCCTCAACGTCAAGTGGCTCCTCGGCGGCGAGTGCGGCCATATGTGGCGCGTCATCAACCAGTACATGGACACCTACAACGGCCCCGCCCCCGCCAATATGGAGGTGCCGGTCTCGCCCATCACGGGCACGGTGTTCGACATGGCCCGTTCCACCAAGATGGTGCACATCGCCGAGTTCACGGCCGACCTCATCCACCACAACAAGCTCAAGCTCGACCCGCGCAGGAACGCCAACCTCGTGACAACCTGGCATGACTCCTGCAACCCGGCGCGCGGCATGGGCCTGCTGGACGAGCCGCGCTATGTGCTCAGGCATGTCTGCGACAATTTCGTGGAAATGCCGGAGAACACCATCCGCGAGCAGACCTTCTGCTGCGGCGCGGGTTCCGGCCTGAACACCGAGGAGATCATGGAACTGCGCATGCGTTCCGGCATGCCGCGCGGCAACGCCCTGCGCTATGTGCAGCAGAAGTACGGCGTCAACCACATGGCCTGTGTCTGCGCCATCGACCGCGCCACCCTGCCGCCGCTTGCCGACTACTGGGCCCCGGGCTGCACCGTGAGCGGTCTGCACGAGCTTGTGGGCAACGCCCTGGTGATGAAGGGCGAAGCCAAGCGCACCATGAACCTGCGCCAGGAAGACCTGCCCGAGGAGGCCCTGGACGATCCGGAAACTCCGGCGGACGGGAACGCCGCCAGCCAGGGGGAGGGCCGATAGATGTATAACGCCAAAGCCGTGATCATTGGCATCGTCATCTTTGTGGCGATCTTCAGTTCGCCCTTCTGGACGAGCTGGATCGGCCAGACATATCAGAAAACCGGCGTGGTGCTGCCCGCCGGCGAAAAGACCTGCATCGAGGATACGGAGTTCATGCGCGCCCAGCACATGCGCCTGCTCGACGAATGGCGCGACCAGGCCCTGCGCGAGGAAAACCGCGTCTATGTCTCGGCGCTGGACGGCAGGAAATGGGTCATCAGCCTGCAGAACACCTGTCTGAAGTGCCATTCCAACTACACGGAATTCTGCGAAAAGTGCCATGTGGCCAACAGCGTCTATCCCTACTGCTGGACTTGCCACATCATTCCCACGGAGGGCAAGCGATGAAAACGAGCAGAAGAAAGTTCCTCAAGGTGGCGGGGCTTTCGGCCTTTGCCCTTGCCGGCGGGATGACGGCGCTTGCGGGCGAGGCCCAGGCCCAGGTGGCCCCCGGCAAATACATCAAGCGCGAGGGGATGCTCTCGGCCAAACGCTGGGCCATGGTCATCGACACGCGCCGCTTCACGAGCGAGGCCGATTACGCGCCGCTCATCGCGGCCTGCAACAAGGCGCACAACATTCCGGACATCCCCGGCGACCGCAACGTCAAGTGGATATGGACGGATACCTTTGACCATGTTTTCCCCGACGACATGAACAACCATCTCAACGCGGCGGTGCGCGCCAAGCCCTATATGCTGCTGTGCAACCACTGCACCAATCCCCCCTGCGTGCGCGTCTGCCCCACGCAGGCCACCTACAAGATGGAAGACGGCATCGTGGCCATGGACTACCACCGCTGCATCGGCTGCCGCTTCTGCATGGCCGGCTGTCCCTACGGCGCGCGCTCCTTCAACTTCATTGACCCGCGCCTCCACCTTGCCGACCCGGTGCCCAATCCCGCCTTTCCCACGCGCATGATCGGCGTGGTGGAGAAGTGCAACTTCTGCGTGGAACGGCTCAATGAAGGCAAGCTCCCGGCCTGTGTGGAAGCCTCCGACGGGCGGCTCCTCTTCGGCGATCTGGAAGACCCGAACTCCACGGTGCGCAAGGCCCTGGCCGCCAATTACAGCATCCGCCGCAAGCCGAGCCTCGGCACCCAGCCCGGCGTCTACTACCTCATCTAGGGAGAAAGGCCATGCTCGAAAAACTCCTCACCGGCCCAAGGTGCTACTATGTGTGGCTGCTCTTCCTCTGCGGCCTCATCGCGCTCTGCGGGCTCGTCTATCTTGACCAGCTCTTCAACGGCCTCGGCATCACGGGCATGAACCGCGATGTCTCGTGGGGCCTCTACATCTCGCAGTTCACCTACTTTGTCGGCGTGGCGGCCTCGGCGGTCATGCTCGTGCTGCCCGCCTATTTCCACCACTACAAAAAGTTCAAGCGCATGATCATCTTCGGCGAGTTCATGGCCGTGGCCGCCGTCATCATGTGCGCGCTGTTCATCGTGGTGGATCTGGGCCAGCCGCAGCGCATGCTCAATGTCATGCTCTACCCCACGCCCAACTCGGTCATGTTCTATGACATGATCGTCCTCTGCGGCTATCTCGGCCTGAACATTGTCATCGGCTGGGTCACGCTGGAGGCCGAGCTGCGCGACACCGAGCCGCCCAAATGGGTCAAGCCGCTCATCTATCTCTCCATCCTCTGGGCCTTCTCCATCCACACGGTCACGGCCTTCCTGTATGCCGGCATCCCCGGCCGCCACTACTGGCTCACGGCCATCATGGCGGCGCGCTTCCTCTCCTCGGCGTTCTGCTCCGGTCCCGCCATCCTGCTGCTCCTGCTCTTCGTGGTGCGCCGGCTCACCGGCTTCGACCCCGGCAGGGAAGCCATCAGGACGCTGGCGACCATCATCGTCTATGCCATGTGCATCAACGTCTTCTTCTACCTGCTGGAACTGTTCACGGCCTTCTACAGCAACATCCCCGGCCACATGGAACCCATCATGTTCCTCTTCTCCGGGCATGGCGGGCATCTCGCATGGGTGAGCTACTGGATGTGGGCCGCGGTCATCATGGCCTTCGGCTCGCTGGCCATCCTCATTCCGCCGCAGCTGCGCACGAGCCGCCTCCTGCCGCTGGCCCTGCTCATGCTGGTGGCGGCAAGCTGGATCGACAAGGGCCTGGGCCTGCTCATCGGCGGTTTCACGCCCAACATGTTCGAGGCCTTCACGCCCTACATGCCCACGCTCAAGGAGATCGCCGTGGCGCTGGGCGTCTATGCCGTGGGCGCGCTGGTGCTCTCCCTGCTCTGGAAGATCGCCCTGGGCGTCAAGAAGGAAGCCGGACACTTCAGCGACTAGCCGCGCTGCGCGTCAGTGCATCAGGGAGCCCCGGACGGGGCTCCCTTTTTTCATTCCGGCGACTGCAAAAAGAAAGCGCAATGGCGCGGCATGCTTGACTTCCTCGGCGGCTCCCCCGATACTGGGGGCAGTATGCGTTGCGGCGCGACCTGCCGCCGCCCGTTTCCCGCTCCAAGGAGTTTCCCATGCATCAGGCGCTCAAGGATGCCGTTTCCATCTGCAAGACCCTGCTCCGCAACGGGTATGACGCCCATGTGATCAACGCCCCGCTTCAGGAGCGCCTGCTCTCCGCCCGCAGGCCGGGACAGGCCGATGCGCCCGCCGTGGACATCGCCTGCGAGGCCACCGGCGAGACCCTGCTCAAGCTCTTCCCCCGGGTGAACCTGGAAGACGGCAAGCGCGCCATGGCCGAAATGGAGGAGGACGGCGTCCTCTTCCGCTTCTATCCGCTGGAATCGGCGGACGCGGGCCATCCCGAGCTTTCGCTCCTGCGCGTCACGCCGACCATGGCCGCGCAGATGAGCCCGCGCGAACGCCTCCAGTTGCGCCTCACGGGCTTCGGCAGCCCCACGCCCACAGGCGACCAGTACGAGGGCTTCGAGGACCTCAAGGGCGGCGACATCCGCCTGGTGGGCCTGCCGGACGAAACCCTGCGCCACGACTATCTGCTGGCCGTGCGCGCGCTGCGCTTCGCGGCCAACTTCGATGCGCCCATCGAGCCCAACACCTGGATGGCCATTGTCCGCGCCTCGGTGCGCGTCAATGACTATGTGCCCGCGCGCGACATCATGGAGGAATGGCGCAAGGTGGCCGCGGAATCCATGTTCCGCTTCGTGCGCCTGCTGTACGAGGCCCATATCCTCCAGGGGCTCATCCCCGAAGTGGCGGCCCTGGTCTGCGTGCCCCAGCAGAACGACAAGGGCGAATGCGAGGGCAATGTTTTCGAGCACACCCTCAAATGCATGGAGCATTATCCCGAGGAAGGCTTCCACTACGACTGGCTCGGCACCATGGCCATGCTCTTCCACGATGTGGGCAAGCTCTTCACGGCCGAGTATTTCGACGGCCGCTGGACCTACTACCAGCACCACCGCGTGGGCGCCAAGGTGACGCGCAAGATCCTGCGCCGCCTCCATTTCGCCCAGGAGGACGCGGACCTCATCTGCCATCTGGTCAACCATCACATGCGCTTCCACTTCATGATGACCGACCGGGGCATCCGCCGCTTCAAGGCCGTGGGCGAAACACCGCGCCTTATCGCCATGGCGCGCGCCGACCTTCAGGCCCGCGAGGACAGCTTCACGTCATTCAACCACAATATGAAGTATCTCGGCCGCGCCGAAACGCCGGAACAGATGCTGGAGCCCCTGCTCAACGGCAATGAGATCATGGAAGAGACGCGGCTGTCGCCCGGCCCGCTGGTGGGCGTCATCCGCGATGCCCTGCTCCAGGCCCAGATCGCGGGCGAAGTGACGGATCGCGACTCCGCCCTGGCCTTTGTGCGCCAGTACGCAGGCAATGCCGCCGCGGACTAGAGCGTTTTCGCAATGAAATTGCGTAACGCTCTGGCGGCTGCGAGAGCAGACG
>URHE01000065.1 GCA_900547595.1 uncultured Desulfovibrio sp. | reverse complement strand
TTCGCGGGGAGTGTACTCAGGTACTCGACCAAGAAAATTTTTCTCTGACGCAGCCGGCGCCGAAAAGGCGGTTTTTGACGGAGAATTTCGGCAATACACGCGCAAGCACAGACGCGCTGCCAACGCAAAAACATAACAAAACCACTCTGAAGCCCGTCGTTCCCGGCGGCAAAGGGCCGACCATGCAGGAAAGCGTGCGCTACCCCGCGCCGGGTTGCATAGTGGAATATCTGGAGGGCAATGCCGTCCAGATCGCCATGGTCCTGGAAGAGGCGGGCGGCAAGCTGCGCCTCTTTCTGCCCAATCGCCGCGAGACGCGGCTGGCGGAGAACCGCCTGCTGCCGTGGCTTGGCCCCGTCCATGACGGAACGCCGGGCAAGGACGAGATGGCGCGCCTGCTCGCGGCCCACAAGACCCGGCGGGAGGCCGCGGCAACGGCCGTACCCGTGGCCGAACTCTGGGAGCTGGCCCAGGGCGAGGTGCGGGCCGCCCCGGCCCGCTGGTTCGCCGAACTCACGGAAACCGCTCCCGGCCCGGACGAGGTGGCCGCCTATGGCCGCGCGCTGCTCGCCTGCAAGAGCCATTTCCGCTTCCAGCCGCCGGAGTTTCTGGTTTATGACGCCGAAACCGTGGAGCGCCGCCTGAGCGAACAGAGCGCCCGCGAAGAGCGGGAGGCCCTGGTGGCGGGCGGCGCCGCCTTTCTGCGCCTGCTCTGGGAAGTGGCCTGCGGCCGCCGGGAATTGCCGCCGCGGGGGAACGGCGCTTTCGCCGCCGAAGGCGTGCCCTGGCCAGCGCCGGAAACGGCCGCCCGGCTCAAGGCGCTCCTGCGCGCCCGGATGATCGACCCCGAATGCCAGGAGGACGACGCCCTGTGGCGGCTGATCGCCAAGGGCCTGCCGGAGGTGCCGCATCTGCCGCTCCAGCTGCTCGTGGCCTGGGGCGAGCTTCCGCCGCACCACAATTTCTGGCTGGACCGCGCGGGCTACGAGCCGGGGGACGCGTGGTGGCAGCCCTGCCGTGACGACGTCGCCCGCCTGGCGGCCCTGGGCCGGGGCCAATGCGACGGCCCGGATGCGGCCACGCGCGGCCTCCCCCACTGCGGTCTGCCCTTCATCAGCATCGACAGCGCCAGCACACGCGATGTGGACGACGCCTTTTTTGTGGAGGAACTTCCGGACGGTTCCGGCTGGCGCGTGACCGTGGCGCTCGCCTGCCCGGGCCTGGCCTGGCCCTTCGGCTCGCCGCTGGACAGGGCCGTTCTGCACCGCGCCACCAGCATCTACCTCCCCGAAGGCGACTGCCACATGCTGCCGGAAGAGCTCGGTACGGACGCCTGGTCGCTGCGCGCCGGAGAGGCGCGGCCTGTCTTCTGCGTGCGCGTGAGCGTGGATGGCGACGGCAATGCCGGCCCCTGCGAACCCTTCGCGGCAACGGCGCGCATCGCGGCCAACCTTGCCTATCCCGATGTCCAGACCGTCCTTGACGGCACGGCGGGAACGCCGGACACCCCCGCGGCGGCCCATGCCGCGCAACTGCGCCTGGGCCTGGCCCTGGCCCGCCGCCGCCAGGCCGCGCGCCTTCGCGCCGGAGCCGTGGTCATGGAACGGCCTGAACCGCAGATCGCTCTGGAGGGCGTGGGCCGTGAGGTCACGGTGCGCCTTTCCCTCGCGGAACCGGCGCCCGATGCCCAGATGCTCGTGGCGGAACTCATGATCCTCGCCAGCGCGGCCCTTGCCGAATGGGGCGCGGCCCACGGCGTGCCCCTGCTCCACCGGACGCAGGACGTGGCCGTGCCGCGCGAATATTCGGGCATCTGGCGCGAACCCCAGGACCTTGCCCGAGTCCTGCGCGCGCTCATCCCGTCCTCGCTGGAAGTGCAGGCCCGGCCGCACGCGGCCCTGGCCCTCCCGCGCTATGCGCCGGTGACATCGCCGTTGCGCCGCTATCCGGACCTGGTCAACGAGGCCCAGACGCTGCACATGCTCGCCACGGGCAGGCCCCGCTGGGACGAGGCGGCCCTCGGCGCCCTGCTGGAACAGCTTTCTCCGGCGCTGGAAGCGGCCGGCCAGGCGCAGCGCTTCCGCCCCCGCTACTGGAAGCTCCTGCATTTCCGGCAGCAGGGCGACAGGATATGGTGGCCCGGCGTCATCACGGAAGAAAACGACGCCTTTGCCACGGTGAGCCTGCCGGAGCAGGGCCTCTTCGTGCGCGGCAGACGCAGGCTCTTCGACGAACGCGCGGCGCCCGGCATGCGGGTGCGCGTGCGCCTCGGCAAGGTGCAGCCGCTGTATAACGAGATACATATCCTTGAAGCGGTTCCCGCTGACTGACGCGCTGCCGCAAGGAGAACGCCATGCTTGTCAAACCCGTCCTGATCCTTTTCGCCTATCTGCTCGGGGCCGTGCCCTGGGGCGTGGTCATCGCCAGGACCTTTTGCGGCATCGACCCGCGCACGGACGGCAGCCGGAGCACCGGCGCCACCAATGTTTCGCGCCTGTGCGGCTTCGGCTACGGCGTGGCCACGCTGGCCTGCGACCTGCTCAAGGGCGCCGTGCCCGTCTGGATCGCCCTGAAGGTCGGCCCGGCGCCGCTCTTTGTCAGTCTGGTGGCCGTGGCGGCGGTTCTCGGGCATGTCTTTTCCTGCTTCATGCACTTCAGGGGCGGCAAGGCCGTGGCCACGAGCATCGGCGTTTTTCTGCCGCTCGCCTTCTGGCCGCTGCTCGGCTCCTGCGCGCTGTGCATGCTCGTCATCTGGCGCAGCGGCTTTGTCTCGCTCGGCTCGCTCAGCCTGCTCGGCTCCCTGCCGGTCTTTCTCGCCCTTGCGGGCGCCTGGCAGTGGCTGCCCCTGAGCCTGTGCCTCTGCGCCATCGTCTTTGTCAGGCACAGGGAAAACATCGCGCGCCTGCGCGCGGGCACGGAAAAGCCCTGGCTCAGGAGCCGCGCGCAGCGCTGAGACGCCCGGCGGACACAAGGCCAAGACGGCGCATCCGTTTCCAGAGGGTGGCGCGGGAAATGCCCAGCGCCGCCGCTGTTCTGCCCCGGTGCCAGCGGTGCCGCTCCAGCGCGGCCACAAGTTCCCCGCGTTCCGATGCGCTCTCCGGGGCGTTCCGCGTTTCTCCCGCTTCCCTTCCGGCGCCCGCCAGCAGCTCCTCGTCCGACAGCAGATCCGTGTCCCTGATGACCGCGCCTGGGCGCATGGTGCGCGCCCGCTCCAGCACATGGAGCATTTCGCGCACATTGCCGCGCCAGACGCGGCGGCGCAACGCCTCCAGGGCATCGGGGGAAAGACGCACCCCCACCCTGGCCGCCCAGGAGCGCGCGATGAGGACCGCGTCGTCCCCGCGCCGGTCAAGGGGCGGAAGCACGAGAATGAGCGTATTGATGCGGTAAAACAGATCCGCGCGAAACGTTCCGGCGCGCACCATGTCCAGCAGGTTGCGGTTGGTGGCGCAGACCACGCGCACATCCACGGCCACAAAATGCGCCCCCCCGAGCCGGGTGACCACCTTGTCCTGAAGCACGCGCAAAAGCCGCGCCTGCACCGCGGGCGCCATTTCGCCAATCTCGTCGAGAAAGATGGTCCCCTTGTCCGCCAGCTCGAAAAGGCCGGGCTTTCCGCCGCGCCGGGCGCTGGTGAACGCGCCCTCCTCGTAGCCGAAGAGCTCGCTTTCCAAAAGATGCTCCGAGAGCGACGCGCAGTTGATGGAGATGAACGGCGCCTGCGCCCTGGCGCTTTGGGCATGGATGCCCTGCGCAAACATCTCCTTGCCGGTGCCGGTTTCGCCCACGATGAGCACCGGCGCCTCGCTGGCGGCAAAGCGCGCCGCGCAGGCCCGCGCCTCGCGCAGGGCCGCGCTTTCGCCGACGATGTCCCCCAGGGTGAATACGGAACGCAATTCACGCACCAGATGTTTCTGGCGCACCTTGCGCTCCTTTTTCTGAATGTCGGCCACAGTGCTGAGCGACACGATGAGGCCGTGCAGATCGTCCTGAAGGGTGATCCTGCGCTGTTCAAAAAGAAATTCCCGTCCCGTGGCGTCCGTGAGCAGGGTCGGCTCGCAGCGTTCGCCCGGACAGGAAAAACAGATGCCGGGATCGATGTCGGGAAAAAGTTCGGAAAGCGCCCTGCCGGTCAGGTCCGAGGCAACGGCGGCAAAGGTCTGGGCGGCGGAAGCATTGGCGTAGGTGATGGTCAGATCGGCGTCGCAATACATGATGATATTGGGATTGGTGTCCAGAATGGTGCGGATGAAGTCGTTGCGCGCCGCGCTGATGCTGTGGATGGCGAGCATGGACCTGGCGTCCGCGAAGGTCTGCCAGACCACCTCGCGGTTTTCCGCCAGCAGGGGGATGCCCTGAAAGCCCTTTTTCCGCGCGCGGCCAATGAGCCCGAGGCCGCCGATGAGCAGCTCGATGTTGAGCCTGCGCGCCTCGTCCAGGGCATCGTCCAGCTCATCCCGATCCTCCACCTCAAGCCGGTAGCCCTTGATGCCGAGCAGCCGGGCGACCTTGTCGAACTTGCCGCCCTGTCCGGGAAAGCACAGATGCCCCACCGCCAGCCCGGAGTTCTGGTAGGGAAGCAGGGTCTCGAAAAAATTCTCCGCCGAATAGCCGATGGAAAGGATGGGCACCGTTGTCCTTGAACGGAGGATATGCTCGGTATACCCGCGCGTTGCCAGCAGCTTGACGTTTTCCGCGCGGATCATTTCCAGGGCCACTTCCACGTCGTTGTCCACGCCGGAAAGCGCGATGCAGGTGCGGATGCCCATGGACCGCGCCGCCTCTTCGGCATACTGCGCCACAGGCACAAGCGGCGTGACCACGCCAAAATCAAAGGGGCGCTCGCCCACCTGGATCAGCGGTTGCACAAGACCGGTCATCCGGGCCTCCCTGCTCCTGCGGGCGGGCGGCGCCATGCGGAACGCATGCCCGGCCCGAACATTCTGTTCAGGAGAAAAACAATTTGTCAATGACAACAGGAGCGATAATAGCTAAGTATTCCTTGCAATTCAAGCATGCACCCGCGAAAAACGTTTACAAATTGTCGCGTTCCCGGAAACACCGTTCCATGGCAACCTAGTGAAATATAACATAAAAACAGTTTGGCAAACTCCTTGCTTTCATCCTGGTGACGATTTTCACATATCCGGCTCCGGACCATGCCGTCGCGCCCGGCGCCCGTTCCCAACGAAGGAGGTGCTCATGTCCACTGCCCGCGTTCTGAAATGGGGGCTCAGCCTTTTCCTGCCCGCCGCGGTCTGGTTCGCCATGCCCAATCTGGACGTGGCGGGGCCGAAAACCTCGCTCTTCCTTGCCTTCACGCTCTGGGCGGTCATCGCCTGGGCCGCGGAGATCCTGCCCTCGGCGGTCATCGCGGCCATCCTCACCTTCTGTTACGCGCTCTTCGTCACCAGGCCCGCCGTGGCCTTTTCCGCCTGGACGACCTTTCTGCCCTGGATGTGCTTCGCGGCGCTGATCATCGCCGAGGTGCTCAACCGCACGGGCCTCGGCAAGCGCATCGCGCTCCACTGCATGCTGCTCATGGGCTCGTCCTTTACGAAAACCATGGTGGGGCTCATGGTGGCGGGCGTCATCCTGACCCTGCTCGTGCCCTCCGGGCTCGCCCGCGCCGTCATCTTCGTGGCCATTGCCCAGGGGCTCATCCAGGCGCTGGATGTGGACCGCCGGTCCCGCATGTCCTCGGCCATCATCATGGGCGGCTATTTCGCGGCCATCGCGCCGGGCATGTTCTGCATCACCGGCACGGAAATGAACCTCCTGGCCCTCCAGGTGGTGACCTCAAGCACGGGCAAGGCCATGCCCTACCTCGACTTCATGGTCCAGATGGTGCCGTTCTCCATTTTCTACATGGCCTTTTCGATCATGCTCATCTTCGTCATCCGCGGCAAGGAGCGGCTCAAGGACGAAGGGCATCTCAAGGACGTTCTGGAACGGCGTCTGGCGGAAATGGGGCGCATCAGCCGGGACGAGATCAAGATCCTCGTCATCCTTCTGGCGGGCTTTCTCGGCTTTGTGCTTGAGGAATGGCATCATCTGCCCGGCGCCTTCGTCTTTGCCCTCATCGGCATGACCTGCTTCCTGCCGGGCATGAACCTGGCCGGGGAGCAGGACCTGCGCCGCGTCAACCTGGCCTTCCTCATCTTCCTCTGCGCCTGCATGTCCATCGGAGCCGTGGCCCAGGACTGCAATATCCCCAAATGGATCGCCGGGCATCTTTCGACCTTCTTTGAAGGGCGCGGCGTCACCACAGCCATCAGCTTCTCCTATGTGCTCGGGGTGGTGGTCAACTTCCTCATGACGCCCATGGCCGCGGTAGGCGCCCTTGGCGCGCCGCTTTCGCAGCTCGCGCTGAGCCTCGGCCTTGACCCGTACACCCTTGTCTATTCCCTGCTGTACGGCCTTGACCAGCTGCTCTTCCCCTATGAGATCGGCTACATGCTCTACACGTTCATGAGCGGGGACGTGACCCTCAGGCACATCATCGGCGCCCTCGGCATCCGCATGGCGGCCTTCGCGGTCTTTGTGCCGCTGCTGCTCGTGCCGTACTGGAAACTCATCGGCTTCATCAACTAGATAGATGAAAATATCTGTAAGACAATTTTCATCAGCAAAACAAAATGCTCTAGGACAGGAATCGCGCCATGAAGATCATCGACTGCCGCTATCGGCCGGACACCGAAGCCTGGCTTGCCAGTTTCCGCACCAGCCCGGTCTATGCCCGCTACATGCGGGGCAGCGCCCTTGCCGACAGGCCGGCCAAAAGCCTCGAACAGTGCGTTGCCGAGCTGGAGGCCCTGAATATCGTCCGGGCCGTCATCGAAGGCCGGGACATCGAATCCAGTTCGGCCACGCCGTCCACCAATGCCCTGGCCGAAGCCGACGCGGCCGCCTTTCCGGACCTCTTCCTCTGCGCCCGCTGCTATGACCCCTGGAAAGGCATGACCGCCTACAGGGCCATGAAGGACGCCCTTGCCGCGGGCAGGGCCTGCGCCGCGGTCATCGAACCGGGCATGGCCCGCTGCCCGGCTGACGACGCCCGCTACTATCCGCTCTATGCCCTGTGCTGCGATGTCGGGGCGCCGGTCATCGTCACCGCCGGGCTTGCGCCCAGGCTGGCCGGCGTGACCCTGGACGAGGCGCGCCCCCTGCGTCTGGACAGGGTGGCCGGCGATTTTCCCGACTTGCGGCTGCTCATGAGCCACGGCGGCTACCCCTTTGTGAGCGAGGCCCTGGGAGTGGCCCTGCGCCACGAGAACCTGTTCCTGGACCTTTCCGGCACGACGGGGAGACCCCTGGCCGAAGCCTATGCCAGGGCGGCCGCCGGCGATCTGGCCGACCGGTTCGTCTTTTCCAGCGCCAATCCCTTCACCCCGGCGGCCACGGCGCTCAGACAGGCGCAGGCCCTCGGCTTTTCCGCCGACATCCGGGAAGGCTTTTTTTACGGCAACGCGCTCAGGCTCTTCAAAAACGCGCTGGCCTGAGCAACAGCACAATCCCGAGGAACCGCCATGCCCCCCATCTCCCTCCATGCCCTGACCTTTGGCCACAAGCCCGTCAACCCGGCCAATCACTTCTACGGTCTTTCCCCCCTGCCGCAGGGGCTGGAAACGCAGCTTTACTTCTGGTGCATCAGGGACGCCGCCCAAGGCGTCATTCTGGTGGACCAGGGATGCGGCCGCGCGACCGTGGCGGCCATGGGCATCGCCCCCTGTCTCACGGCCGAACCCGCGGAACTTCTGGAACGTCTGGATGTCCGCCCCGGGGATGTGCGCCATGTGATCGTGTCCCATCTGCACTGGGACCATTTCGGCGGCGACGACATCTTCCCCAATGCCGTGTACCATGTCCACAGCCGCGAACTCGCGCACACGGACGGCCCGCTCATGCGCTTTCCGTTCTATGCCCAGCATTACAGCGAAGCGGCGCTGCGCGCCTTCAGACGCCTGCGGGAGGCGGGCCGGGTGCGCGTCATGGAAAAGGACACGTTCACGCTGACGGACGGCGTGGAGTGCCTGCGCATGGGCGGACACTCGCCGGGCCTGCTCTCCGTCGCGGTGCGCGGCCCGGAGGGGGAATTTCTCATTTGCAGCGATGTGCTGCCGCGCTACAGGAATCTGGAAGATGGCATTCCCTGCGGCATCCACTACGATGTCACCGAAGCGCTCGAAGCCCTTGAGACGCTGGGCAAACGCGCCGGCACCGCGGAACGCGTCCTGCCGGGGCACGAACCGCTCCTGACCGCGCGTTTTCCCGAAATCGCGCCGGGCGTCCACGCCATCTTCGGGGACAGCCCGCGCTGAGCGCCCGCAGCGCGCCAACGCCGCGCCGGGCACAACCACATCAGGATGGAAACCATGCTCGAACTGCGTGTCAGACCCGAGATCCTCAGCTATGAGACCTGCGCCGACTTTGTGGCGGCCCACCACTTCACGCCGCGGGATGTCATCCTCACCCGGAGCAGCATCCAGAGCGCGTTTCTGGAGCGTTTCGCCCTGCCCGCCCGCGTCATCCTCCAGAACAGGTTCGGCGCGGGCGAGCCGACGGACGCCATGGCGGACGCCATTCTCCGGGAATTCAACCAGCAGCCCTGCGACCGCCTCTTCGCCATCGGCGGCGGCACGGTCATCGACATCGCCAAGGTGCTGGCCGTCAGCGACGGCACGCTCCGGGTGGACGACATGTATGCGGACATGGGCGCCCTCCGCGCGCGGCACGAACTCGTCATCGTGCCCACCACCTGCGGCACGGGCAGCGAAGTGACCAATATCGCCATTCTGCACCGCACGCGGCTGGGCACCAAGATGGGGCTTGTCTCCGACGGCATGTACGCCAGCCGGGCGGTGCTGGTGCCGGAACTGCTCTCGGCGCTGCCCTACGGAGTCTTTGCCACCAGCTCGCTGGACGCGCTCGTCCATGCCGTGGAATCCGCCCTGTCCGGCAAGGCCACGCCCACCACGCTCCTGTTCAGCCTGCGGGCGCTGGAGATGATCATCCGCGGCTATCGCGTCATCGCGGAGAACGGTCCGGAGGCGCGCATGCCCCTGCTCAGGGACTTTCTCCATGCCTCCACCTACGCGGGCATCGCCTTCGGCACCGCGGGCTGCGCGGCCGTGCACGCCCTGAGCTACCCGCTGGGCGGCGTCTTTCACGTTCCCCACGGCGAGGCCAATTACTCGCTCTTCCTTGAGGTGCTGCGCGCCTATGCGGAAACGGGCATCCGGGACTCCCTGCGCCGGGTCCTGGACCTGCTGGCCGCGTTGCTCCACTGCCGCGCCGACGAGGCGCTGGACAGGCTGGGCGCCCTGCTGGAAGCCATCCTGCCCCTGAAACGCCTGCGGGACTACGGCATGACGGAAAAGGAACTGCGCGAGTTTCCCCCCATGGTGCTCGCCGCGCAACAACGCCTGCTGGCAAACAATTACGCGCCGCTTTCCGAAGCGCGCATCCGCGCCATCTACACCGCGCGCTGGTGACGGCAACGGCCAAAACCGCCGAGGAGACCCGAACATGCGCCACTCAAGCCTGCGCCCCGGGCGCATCGGTTCCCTGCGCACACGCAACCGCATCGTCTATCCGCCCATGGTGACCAACTACTGCGCCCCGGACGGCGCCGTCACGGAACGGTTCATCGCCTACCACGCGGCGCGCGCCCGCGGCGGCACGGGGCTTTCCATCATGGAAGCCTCCATGATCCTGCCCGAGGGACGCGCCTTTCCCCGGCAACTGGGCATCCATGACGACGCGCTCCTGCCGGGGCTGCGCCGCCTCACCGCCGCCCTCCATGCCGAGGGCGCGGCCTGCGCCATCCAGCTTTGCCATCCGGGCAGACAGACCACCAGCGCCATTTGCGGCTGCCGCCCCATGTCGCCAAGTCCCGTGGTCTTTCGGGGCGAGGAGACCCGCGCCATGACCCTCGAGGACATGGCGAAGGTGCGCGCGGCCTACGGGGCGGCGGCGGCGCGCGCCCGGGAGGCGGGCTTTGACGCGGTGGAGCTGCACGCCGGCAACGGCTATCTGCCCCAGCAGTTCCATTCCCGCTTCACCAACCGGCGCGGCGACGCCTATGGCGGCCCGCTCGGCAACAGGGTCCGCTTCACCGTGGAGGTGCTGCGGGAGATCCGCCGGCGCGTGGGCAACGACTATCCGGTCATCGTCCGCCTGGGCGTGGTCGAGCCGGTGCCGCTGGGCCTCACCGCGCATGAGGGCGTCTGCATCGCGCGCATCCTTGCCCGCGAAGGCGTCGATGCCCTGCATGTCACCGCGGGCATGCGCGAGGGCGGCGCGCTCGTGACGCCCCCCGCCGCCCTGCCGCACGGGACCCATCTGGAGCTGGCCCGCATGGTCCGGGAGGCGCTGGACGCGCGCATCCCCGTCATCGGCATCGGACGCATAACGGACCTGGACATGGCCGACGCGGCCATCGACGGGGGCTTCGCCGACTTCGTCACCATGGGCCGCGCCCAGATCGCGGAACCGCAGCTGGTGGAAAAGTGCGCACGCGGCGATGTTTCCGGCATCATGCCCTGCCTCGGCTGCAATGAAGGCTGCATGAACAGCATCGCCAATGGCCGGGAAATGACCTGCGCCATCAACCCGCGTGTGGGCAGGGAAGCGGAGCCCGGGGCCCGCGCGGGCGGCCGGCCGCTTTCCGTCGTCGTGGTGGGG
>URHE01000064.1 GCA_900547595.1 uncultured Desulfovibrio sp. | reverse complement strand
GCGGCAGCGGGTGTCGCTTCCGGCGGCGGGCCGGCAGTGGAGGGCGCGGCCGCCGGGGCCTCGTGCGGCGTGAGGGCATCCAGCCGTTCCACCGGCAGAAGCCGGGGCAGAAGCGCCAGATTCAGGAGCAAAAGCTCAAGCGCCGCCGCGGGTTCCGGGCTTTGGGTGATGCCGCGCTGGGCGTCAAGGGTCATCTGCCAGGCGGCATGGAGGTGGGGCGCCGTGAAGCGCGCCGCCATGTCCCTGAGCCACGCGGCTTCGTCGTCCGGCAGCGCGAGGGATGGCAAAACCGCCCCATTGGTCTGGCGGAGCAGGAAGAGATTGCGCCAGTGCCCGGCCAGTTCTCGGATGAAGAAGCCGATGTCCACGCCCCGCTGGAGCAGGGCGCGGGTGGTCGCCGCGGCTTCCGCGCAGTCCTGGGCGGAAAGGGCAGCGAAGAGCCGGGTGAACAGCTCCTGCCCGGCAAGGCCGAGCACCTGCCGCGTGGTTTCCGCGTCCAGGCGCGCGCCGCCCAGCGCCAGCGTCTGGTCGAGGAGGGACATGGCGTCGCGCACGCTCCCGGCGGCGCGCCGGGCGATGAGGCGCACGGCCGCCTCCTCGTAGTCCTTGCCCTCGGCGCGCAAGGTCCGCACAAGATGCGCCGCCAGGGCATCCTCGCCCAGATGCCGAAAGACGAAATGCTGGCAGCGGCTGACAATGGTGACGGGGAACTTGTGCGCCTCGGTGGTGGCGAAGATGAATACCACGCGTTCCGGCGGCTCCTCCAGCGTCTTGAGCAGGGCGTTGAAGGCGCTGCGCGAGAGCATGTGGGCTTCATCGATGATGAATACCTTGTAGCGGCCGTCCATGGGCGCGTACCCGATATGCTCCCTGAGGGCGCGGGCGTCCTCCACACTGTTGTTGGAGGCGCCGTCGATCTCGGTCACGTCCACATGGGCGCCGGCGGCGATCTTGCGGCACTGCGCGCACTCGTTGCACGGCTCGGCGGCGGGGGCATGCTCGCAGTTGAGCGCCTTGGCGAAGATGCGGGCAATGGTCGTCTTGCCCACGCCGCGCGTTCCGCTCAGGAGATAGGCCGGGGCCGGGCTGTCGCGTTCGGCGGCGCGCGACAGCGCGGCCACGACCATTTCCTGGCCGGCCACCTGGGCGAAGGTCTGCGGACGGTAGCGCGCCGCAAGCGAGAGGTGCTTCATGCCAATCCGCGCCGGGCTGCCCGGCCTGCTCAGAACGTGTAGTGCGTCAGCCAGTCGGCGTATTTCGGATTCTCGCCCTTGGCGATGGCGAAGAATTCCTTCTGGAGGCGTTTGGTCACGGGCCCGGCATGACCGGCGCCGATCTGGCGGTGATCCACCTCGCGGATGGGCGTGAGCTCGGCGGCCGTGCCGGTGAAGAACGCCTCGTCCGCGGTATAGAGCTCGTCGCGGGTGAACTGCTGTTCCTCCACCGTATAGCCGAGGTCGCGGGCCAGCGTGATGATGGAATTGCGCGTGATGCCGCCGAGAATGGAGGTGAGCGGCGTGGTTTTGATGATCCCGTCGCGGACGATGAAGATGTTCTCGCCCGTGGCTTCGGAGACAAAGCCGTTGGTGTCGAGCATGACGGCCTCGTCGTAGCCGTCTTCCTTGGCCTCGATCTTGGCGAGGATGGAATTGATATAGTTGCCCGAGGCTTTGGCCTTGGACATGCTCGTGTTCACATGGCTGCGGGCGAAGCTGCTCGTCTTGATGGAGATGCCCTTCTCAAGGGCCTCGGCGCCGAGATAGGCGCCCCACGGCCAGACGGCGATGATGGTCTGGACGGGATTGTTGCCGGGGTAGACGCCCATTTCGCCATAGCCCACAAAGGAGAGCGGGCGGATATACCCGGCGGGGAGCTTGTTGGCGACCAGGGTCTCCAGGCAGGCGGCGGCCAGTTCGTCGGCGCTGTAGGGGAGGGCCATGCGGAGTATCTTGGCGGAATTGAGCATGCGCCGGCAGTGGTCGCCCAGGCGGAATACCGCCGAGGTGCCGTCGGCGCAGGCATAGGCGCGGATGCCTTCAAAAATGGCGCTCCCGTAGTGCAGGGAATGGGTGAGCACATGAACCTGGGCCTGATCCCAGGGAACCAGTTTGCCGTCGAACCAGATGAATTGCGTTGTCTGCATGGCTTTCCTCGCGCAGGGCACATTTGGCGCGTGCGGTTGGCGGGCGGACGCCCGCGCGGCCGCGCAAGGGAAGAAATCTACTTAAAAGCGCCGGGCTTGGCAAGCGCGGCTGCGGCGGGGGCGGGCGGGCCCCCGTTTTCAGGCGCGCCGGCTCGGCAGCGCAGGTCCTCGCAGTACGGGCAGGAGTCCGCGGCGCTCAGGCTGGCGAGGATGCCGCATTCTCCATCGCATCCCGGTCCGTGGGATGATGCCTCGCGCAGGGCCACCAGTTCCTCCTTGAGGTGTGTGAGGGCCACGATCTGGGCCTCCACATTGGCGATATGCTCGTCCACCAGGCTGTGCACCCAGGCGCAGTCGCGCGTGGGCCGGTCGCGAAAGGCGAGAAGCTCGCGTATCTCCGCGAGCTTCATGCCGTGGCGGCGGCAGTGCATGACAAAGCGCAGGCGTTCGAGGTCCGCTTCGCCATACAGGCGGTAGTTGCCTTCGCTGCGCTCGGGAACGGCCAGCAGACCTTCCTTTTCGTAAAAACGGATGGTCACCACCGGGCATCCCGCCAGTTTTGCCAGGGCGCCGATCTTCATTTTCATGCCGTCTCCCGGAAAAGTTGCCCGCGTTCGCATTGCCGGAGAGTGGGCATCCCGGCGGCGAAAGTCAATGTTTCGGACGCGCGGCGTCCGCCGCATCGCTTGCAAGGGGGCCGTGGCCGTGCGAGAATGGCAACGGAGGCCCCCGCGCGGGATGATGCGCCGGGGCCCGAAGGAGACCGCATGAAGATCGGCCTTATCCGCTGCATGCAGACCGAGGAACTCTGCCCCGCCTCGCGCTGTCTTGAATACATGCGCGCGAAAAAGGACGCCTTTGCCGCTGTGGAGGGCGAGATCGTCCTCGTTGGCGTGACCACCTGCGGCGGCTGCCCCGGCAAGAAGGCCGGAGCGCGCGCCGCCATGATGGTGCGCCGGGGCGCGGAAGCCATCGCCCTTGCCTCCTGCATCACGAAGGGGACGCCCATCGACTACGCCTGCCCCTTTGCGGGCAAGCTCGCAAAGGTGGTCAGGGCGGCCGTGGGCGAAAATGTGCCCGTTTTTGACTATACCCATGAACCGGCGCGGAAAACGGCCGCCGTCGCGGCCGATGGCGGCGGCCATGGCTGCGGCATGGGGGAGGGGGGCGCCTGATGGCGGCGACGTCGCTTCCCGGCGCGGGGGACGGAGACGGCGTTCCTTCCTCCGCGGCCTTGCGGATCGCCGACCCTGACGCCGTTGCGGACCGCCTTGCCGACGGGACCGCGGACGCCATTGCCGCCGCGCCGTCAGACTATGCGGCGCACGGACGCCTGCTCCACGATCTCAAGCTCGCCGTCGTGGAAGCGGCGGATGAGGGGGGCGTGGCCGCGGCGTCTCCCCCTGGGGGGGACGGCGCCGCCGGAGAGGGCGCACACGCCGGCGTCCCGCCGGTTTCAGACGGCGGGGAGGAAGTTTCTCCTCCCGCGGATGCCGGCGCGGACGCCGTCCATGCCGACATGGTCTGGGACCTGGCGCGGGCGCTGCCCGATTTCAACACCGGGGCCCTGTACCAGAAACGTTCCTCTCTGGCGGCCATGGCGGGCATGGCGGTGTTCGGCTGGTTTCTCGGGGGCCTCGCTTCCACGGTGCTCGGCTGGTTCGGGCTTGGCGGCGACATCCTGCGCGCCTTCGGCGTGTGGGCCATGTTCTGGCTTTCGGAATATCTTTCGGCCAATCCCCGCGTCCGGCACGGGCTGCTGGCCGCGCTCGGCCTTGGGGCGCTGGGCCGTTTCGCCGTGTCCGCCATGTCGGGCATGCTGCGCATCACCTCCTGGGGGAGCCTGCGTCAGGCCATTTTCGGCGCGGGCAGGCTGCCCAATATCTTCAAGGCGGCCTGGCTCCTGTTCGGCGCGTTTTTTGTGCTCGTCTTTCTTTCCAAAAAGATCACCGCGCTGGACATGACCGCCTTCCGCCACTCCCTGCGGGAGCAGGTGAAAGAACGGCTGGAGCTCGCGGCCTTTGTGCTTGGCGAGGTGGAACGCCGCGACGCGGCCCTGGCCGAGCTGCGGGACCGGCTGGACGAGGCCGCGGCAGGGGACGACCCGCGCCGCAACGGCGACGCCCTCGCCCGGGACCTGCTGGGCATGCTCGACGGGCTGGATGCCGATGCGCGCCGCTTCCTCCTTCAGCGGCTTTCGGCGGCGGGCTATGCGCCGGAACGCGCGGAAGAGGACTGGCTGGTCTGGGAACCGGAAACGCATGCCGCGCTCTATGATACCGTTGGGTTTGCGCGGCCGGGCGAGCGCTGCCGCATCCTGCGGCGCGCCATGCACACGCCGCGGGGCGTTGTCAGGGGGCTTGTGCAGCGGGCGCCCGCGTCCGCCGGAGAAGGAGAACGCCCATGAGCGGTTCCGCGCAGGCAGCCGGGCAGGGACGTTCCGGCGCCGGAACGATCCTGGGGATGGACCTCGGCACGAGCAATACCTATCTCTTCTCCTGCCGCGCGGACAGCGCGTCCCGGCCTGAAGCGGTGGTGGTGCCCGGCGTGAGCGACGCCGCGGGCAGCATGGCCACGGCCGTGCTGTATGAGGACGGCACGCCCATCCTCATCGGAAACATGGCGGAAAGCGAACAGTATGCCAACGCGTTGCCCGGGCGTGTGCTCCGCAGCCAGTTCAAGCCGGAGATCGCCCATGGCGATGCCGAGGCCATGCGCTGGATGACGGATTTTCTGCGGCTGCTCGGCCAGGCGCTGCCGGAAGGCGCGCCGAAACCCGGCACGCTTCTTTATGTGGGCATCCCTTCGCTCACGCGGGAGGACTTCAGCCTCAACCTTGGCCGCTGCTTTGCCGATGCCGGCTGGCCCGCGCCCGTCTTTGTGCGCGAATCCGACGCGGCGCTCATTTCCAGTCTCCAGTCCGGCGCTCTGGATATCGACGATCTTGAACGGCGCGCCGTCATTCTTGATTTCGGCGGCGGCACCTGTGACTTTACGGTGCTCGACGGCGTGGACGCGCTTGCCAATGGCGGCGATCCGCTCTACGGCGGCCGTCTGTTCGATGATCTTATCTTTCAGGTCTTTTGCCGCCGTACTCCGGAACTGGCGCCGGGGCTTGCCGGTTCGGCCTATGCCTATTTTTTCCACTGGATAGAATGCAAGACCGAGAAAGAACGCTTTTCAACGGCCATGACTCCTGCGGAGCCGGTCTGCGCGCCGGATGCTCCGGAAAGGCCGGAAGGCGTGAGCCTGCATGCGGTCTGGTACGATGCGGCGGGCGCGCGCCGCGATGCCTGGGTGCATGGCTACACGCGCGAGGATTTTATCCGTGATGCGGAAAACTATGCGGCCTCGCCGGAAATGCTCGCCATGCTCCGGCAGTATCAGGGCCGCGGCGGCCTGAGCCGCCCCGCGCGCGATCTGCTGGAGGGGCGCAGCATCGGCCTTGTCTCGTGGCTGCGCGAGTTGCTTGGCACGCTGGAGGGCCGCAGGGAGGTGGGACGCATCCTGCTCACCGGGGGCAGCAGCCGCTGGTTCTTTGTGCGCGACATGGCGAAGGAGCTGTTCCCCGCCGCCGCCTGCGCCATGAGCAGGCGCACCTATGAGGACATCGCCTACGGGCTGGCGCTCTATCCCGTGCTGGCGGCGTCGCGCGCGCGCGTTGAGCAGCTGCTGAAAGAAAAACTCGGCGCCTTTGCCGCCGAGGCCGCCCTGGCCGCGCGCGCCCTGGTGGAAAAGAGCGGTCGCGCGCTGGCGCATCGCTGTACCGAACGCATCGTGGCGCGTGACATCATGCCCGCCCTGGAGGCGGCGCAGGGCAAGGGCGCCACCGTGGCCGCCCTGGAGTCCGCCTTTGAGCGCAATATCCGTGAGGATACGGTTCTGCTGGACATCGTGCGGGAAAAAAGCGCCGCCCTGCATGCGGAATTGCAGCGCGAGCTTTCACGGCGTTTCCGGGCGTGGCTGCGGGAGAACGGCGTTCTGCTCGTTCCCCGTTTCGAGGTCCCGGCCCAGGCCATCAGCGCGGACTTTTTCAAGGGCGTGAGCGTGCGGCTCTCGCGGCTGGATTCGCTCAACATCATGCGCTTTACCCTGACGGCCGTGCTGCCACTGCTGGCGGGAACCGCCGCGGCGGGCGCGCTGGCGCATACCGGGGAACCGGTCTCCACCGTGCTTGGTGGCGGAGTGGCCTTCGGCGGCGCGTGGCTGCTCGGCAGGGCCGCCCCCGGTTTTCTGGAAAAGCGGAAGCTGCCGGGTTTTCTCCTCAATGAAAGCAATCGCCGCAAGATCGTGGAAAAGAATTCGGCCTATATCGAAAAAGCGCTGAACGAGGCATTTGCCGAAGTTCAGGCGGATATTGCCGACGGCATGGAGCGGCGGCTCAGGCATGCGCTGGAGTCCATGCTTGGCCGTCTGAGTGTGCTCAACCAGGTGCGCTGCCACCAGTGATGCTTCGCGCGGGAAGAGGCGGGGAACGGCATGAAGGAACGTCTTGTCCTCGGCATTGATGCCGGGGGAACGCATACGGACGCGGCGCTGGTGGCGCTGACGGAGGCGGTGGGCACCCCTCCGGCGGCCAGGCTGCTGGCCTCGGCCAAGGTGCCCACACGGCATGAGGACCTGCCGGGCACCGTGCGCGCGGCCCTGGCCGCCCTCGCGCGGGCGGCGGCAGCGGCGGGGCTGGACGGCCCGGCACTGCTCGCGCGCGTGGAGCGCGCCACCCTGGGCACCACCCTGGCCGTCAATGCCCTGGTGCAGGGCCGGGCGGACACGGTGGGGCTTGCGCTGTCCGCCGGGCCGGGGCTGGACCCCGGGCATTTCGTCCTGGGCGAACATGTGTGCATCGTGCCCGGCGGTCTTGATCACCGGGGCGTGGAGGTGACGCCGCTCTCCACGGAAGGACTGGCCCGCGAGGCGGCGGCCTGGCCCGCGCGGGGCGTCGCGGCGGTGGCCTGCGTGGGCAAGTTCTCTCCGCGCAATCCGGAACAGGAGCGCCGCATGGGGGAAGTGGCGGGCGCCGCCTCCGGGCTGCCCGTGACGCTGGGGCACAGCCTTTCGGGGCGCCTCAACTTTCCCCGGCGCATCGCCACGGCCTATTACAACGCCGCCGTCGCCCGGCTCCAGGGGGAGTTTCTCGACGCTGTGGAGGCCGCCCTGGCCGATGCCGGCGTGACCGCGCCGGTGCGCCTGCTCAAGGCCGACGGCGGCGCGGCGCCACTGGCGTTTTCGCGGCGCGAGCCTGTGCAATCCATCCTGTCCGGGCCGGCGGCCAGCGTCATGGGCGTCATGGCCCTCTGGCCGGAGGCCGCCCGGGGCTGTTCCCTGCTCCTGGACATGGGCGGCACCACAACGGACATGGCCGTGTTTTATGAAGGATCACCCGTGGTGGACAGGGATGGCATGCGCCTGCTCGGACGGCGGACGCTCGTGCGCTCCCTGGCGTCGGTCTCCATCGGCGTGGGCGGCGATTCCCTGCTGCGGGCGGAGGGCGCGCCGGACGGCGCCCCGGCTGTCCGTGTGGGACCGGAGCGCGAAGGGCCGGCTCTGGCGTTTGGCGGCGCGCGGCCGACCCTGCTGGACGCGCTCAATGTGCTGTCCCCCGTTGACGGGACCAGCGGAGACGTGGGCGCCTCCCTTGCCGGTATGGCGGCGCTGGCCGAACAGGCCGGCCTTGGGCCGGAGCGCGGGCCGGACGGCGTCCGGCAACTGGCGCGTCAGGCCGTGGCCGATGCCTGCGGCCAGGTGGCGCGGGCGGCGCGGGCTCTTGTGGAGGGCATCAATGCCCGGCCCATTTATACGCTTGCGGCGCTCAGGGCCGTGCGGGAGGCACATCCGCAGCGGGTCTGCCTGGTGGGCGGCCCGGCCCGGTGCGTGCGGGAGCATCTGGAAACGGCGCTGGGGCTGCCCGTGAGCATTCCGGCGCATTTCGAGGTGGCGAACGCCATCGGCGCGGCGCTGGCCGTGCCCACCGCCGTTCTGGAAAGCTATGCGGATACGGGACGCGGCATCCTGAATGTTCCATCGCTGGACCACAGCGAACGCGTGGGCAGGGACCTGACGCTGGAACAGGCGGCGGCGCGCACCCGGGACCTTCTGGAAGCGCGTCTTGCCGACGAGGGCGTGAACGATGCGGATGTGGAAGTGGTGGAGGCGGACCTGTTCGCCACTCTGGATGACGGGGGGCGCGGCTCCCGCGACATCCGCGTGACCTGCCAGGTGCGGCCCGGCATTGCCGCGCGGCTGGCCGCCAGCTCGTGAGCTGCGGATTTTTGAGTGCGGAGCGATGAAGCGCCCGACGGCAGAGCCACCGGGCGCTTCCTGTTACGGGCGTCAGTTCTGGTCGTCGTTCATGCGCTTGCCGATGATGCCGACGACGATGGCAAAGAGCAGAAATCCGGCGCAGATGAGCAGAACGGTGCTATCGAGATCCATGAGTGGCTCCTTGTGGGATACCGGCAGGCGGCGTCAGGACGATGCCCCAAGGTTCACCGCCCGGGGCGCGTCCGCATGCGCGGCTGTCGGGCCGTTCTCCGTGAGGAGACGGCTGGTGGCGAAAGTGATCCGCAATGTTCAGAGGAGGAAAATGGCGGAGCGGGGCGGAGCCTGGGAGAGAGGCAGCATGCCGCGAAGGTGGCGCGCATGGGGAACACGGGCCATGCGGGGCGGCGTGACGACAAGGACGACGGGAGGGTGATGGATGCGCGGGCCGATGCCGGCCGCCATGCCGTGCGCGGCATGGGGCGTTGCGGATGCCCAGCGTTGCCGCTGCTTGCCGCTGGTCTGGCGGAGGGGAGCCGCAAAGGCGGGGGCCGCCGAAAGCGCACCAGACACCACGGAAGGCAGGGTGTCGCATCCCAGGCGCGGCAGGGGCGCATGGCGTCCGCCGGAGACGAGCAGCAGGACGGCGATGGCCGTGCTGATGCCGCATGTCATCCAAAATCGTGGAGCCGACCGCATGATTCGCGCCTTTTTCCGTTGCTGACGATACAGCCGCAGGGACGGCACTGCCTCTTGCTCTATCTTCAACACTACAGACCACGGGCTGCCTTGTCAACACCGGCGTGCCCCGTTCGGGAGGGGATGCGTGCGCGTTGTGCTGTTTGAACCGGAGATACCGCCCAATACCGGCAATGTGGCGCGGCTCTGCGCGGGTTTCGGGGTGGAGCTGCACCTTGTGGGCAGGCTCGGCTTTTCTCTAGAGGATCGCTATCTCAGGCGCGCCGGGCTGGACTACTGGCCGCATGTGCGCCTGCATGTCTGGCCGGACTGGGCGGCATTTGCGGCCCGCGCCGGGCGCGGCGGCGACGAGCGCTGGATATTGACCACGGCCAGGCGCCGGGCCGCGCCGCTTCAGGATTTCGCCTTCCGGCCCGGGGATGCGCTCATTTTCGGCCCGGAGACGCGCGGCCTGCCCGAGGAGCTTTTCGCCGCCTCGCCGTGGCGGGTACGCATCCCTGTGCGCTCCATGGAGGAAGGCGGCGTGCGCAGCCTCAATCTTTCCACCGCAGCGGGCATTGTCCTTTTTGCGGCCCTCACCTCCAGCGGCCTCCTCGGGCCGGGAGACACGCGGCCATGAGCGGCCTTGCGGCACTGGGGGCCGCGCCGCACTGGTTCGTCCCGCCCTGGTCCGTGTGGGATGCCTGGTGGCTTGCGCCTGTGGCCGTGGCCCTGGATCTGCTCCTCGGCGATCCGCGTCTGCCCTGGCCGCATCCCGTGTGTCTGGCGGGCAGGTGCCTCGCCTGTCTGGAAGGGCCGGTGCGGCGTTTCGGCGGCAGCGGCGCGGACGCGGCCCCGCGCCTGAAACTGGCGGGCGCCTGCGCGCTTGCCCTGCTGTGCGCGGGCACGGGGGCGGTGGTCCTGCTGCTGGTCTCGCTGCCGGTGGCGGGGGGGGCGTTTGCCCTGTATTTTGCCTGGTCCGGCCTTGCCATGGGCTGTCTCGCGCGCACCGGGCGCGAGGTGGCGCTGGCGGTGGAGGACGCCCCCCTCCCCGAGGCCCGCGCGGCCCTGTCCCGGCTGGTCAGCCGCGAGGTGAGCGCCATGGACAGGCCGACCCTGCGCAAGACCCTTGCCGACACGCTTTCGGAAAATTTCACGGATGCCTTCCTCGCGCCCTGGTTCTGGCTTCTGGTGGCGGGACCTGCGGGCCTGTGGGTGTACAAGGCCGTGAGCACGGGCGACTCCATGTGGGGCTATCTCAACGAGCGCTGGCGCTGGCCCGGCTGGGCCGCCGCGCGCGCTGACGACATGCTGGCCCTGCTGCCCGCACGGCTTTCCGTCCTTGGGCTGTGGCTGACGGATGTTGTGGCGCGTCTGCGTCCCGCGGCGCGCCCGTGGGCCGGGCGCTGGCCCGGGCTTCGTGTCGTGGCGGGGCAGGCGCGGGGCATGCCGAGCCCCAATTCCGGCTGGTCCATGACGGCCTGCGCGTGGCTGTGCGGATGCCGCATGGCCGGCCCGTCCGTGTATTTCGGCGCGCGTGTGGAAAAGCCGTGGCTGGGGCCGCCCGAGGCGGATGCCGCCCCGTGGGATGCGCGCCGCCTCTGCGCCCTGCTGGAGCTGGAGCAATGGGGCGCCATATGCGGCGGCCTTGCGCTCTGGCTCGTCTGCCTTGGCCTGCGCGCGTTCTTCTGACACGGCGCCGGCTTGCGGTCTCCCGCGTTCCCGTGCTAGGGTCTGGACCTATTGATATGGCTGCTGGCCTGGGCTGCGGCAGCTTATGCA
>URHE01000063.1 GCA_900547595.1 uncultured Desulfovibrio sp. | reverse complement strand
AAGCGCGGCTTACGCAAATGGACAGCAACGCAAGGCTGTTTTTGACGGATAATTGTGGCAATACACAACCCGCCACATCCCAAACCAGAGCGCATTACCAACAGGGTCGACTAGGTCTACCGAAACGAGAGGCCCCGGCGTCCGGCCGCTCAGGCGACGCCCGGCGCGCGCACGCCGATCTGGCGTTCCAGCAGCATGCGGCCATAGCAGGCCGCGCCCCAGAGGCCGCTCTCCACATCCTCCAGCAGACGCACGGGAACGCTCCGCAGCCACCCGTCAAAGGCCGGCGCATCGTGCAGTTCGGCAAAAAACGCTTCGCACCCCACACAGAGCGGATTGCGCACCGCGATGCCCCCGGTGATCCAGAGGCCGCCCGAACAGAGGGTGGTGAGCATGACATTGCGGCAGGCGCGCCCAGAGAAGCGGGCATACCAGCGCAAGGTGGGGGTGGGCCCGTCGAGCGCGCGGCGGCCCACCTCGCCGGGGGCAAGCCGCTCCCCGGTGAGAAACGCGTGCAAAAGCGCCAGCCCCCTGCCGGAAAGCACATCGTCCCCCCGCGCATAGGGAAGCCGCAGCTCGCGGCGCAGGAAGGCATGGAAGGCGGTTTCCTCCTCCCCCACAAAGGGGAAGGCCGCGTGACCGCCTTCGGAGGGCGCCACCAGCCAGCCGTCCGTGGCCGGGGCAGCCATGTCCAGCGGAAAGAGCGCCGCCACGCCGAGGCCGGTCCCGGCGCCCACGACCGCGCGCGGCAGGCGCGCGGGAGCAGCCGGGGCCGCTGAAGAAGCGCCGGGGGGCCAGAGCAGCCGGGCCCGGTCGCCCATCTCCGTCAGGCAGGCGCAAGCCTGGGCCACAAAATCATTGATGACGCGGACAGGCGGCGTGCCCGAGGCGAGCAGAGGCCGGACATCGACTTCCAGACATCCATTGGTCAGACGCCCGCAGACCCCGCCATCCACCGGCCCCGCCACGGCGAGCACCGTGGCGTCCGCCCGGGAGGGGTGCAGCTCCAGCTCCCGTTCCAGCGCGGCCAGCAGGTGCGCCGTCGTGCGCAGCGAAGCGCTCTCGAGCCAGACCGCGCGTTCCTGGACAAACCGCCCTTCCGGCGACAGGGAGAACCGCGCCAGCCGACAGTTGGTGCCGCCAATATCGGCGGCAAGGATATGGCGGCAGCGCTCACTCATGGGGCGGCGCGGCGGACGCATCCTGCGGCGCCCGCGCGGGCTGCATCCTGCGCACCAGGCCCGTGGTGCTGCACCCGTCCACCAGGTCCACCAGATGCACCTCCCCGCCGCGGCCAAGCACAAAGTCCGCGCCCACCACATTTTCCACGCGATAGTCGCTCCCCTTGACCAGCACATCCGGGCAGACGGCATGGATGAGGCGCTCCGGCGTGTCCTCGCCGAACAGCACCACGGCGTCCACCGCCTGAAACGCCGCCAGAAGGAGGGCCCGGCTCATCTCGTTCTGGATGGGACGGGCCGGCCCCTTGAGCCGGCGCACCGACGCGTCCGCATTGAGGCCGACCACCAGACGGTCCCCCAGGGCTGCCGCCTGGCGAAGCAGGGAAACATGCCCCGGATGGAGCAGATCAAAGCAGCCGTTGGTAAAAACGATGCGCTCGCCGTTGCGCCGCCATTCCTCCAGCTTGTCCCGCAGGGCTGGCAGGGCGTACAGCTTGGGATTGTCCATACCCTGACGCAGGGCCTCGTTCAGTTCCGCCAGGGAGACAGGCGCCGTGCCCGCTTTGCCCACGGCCACCCCGGCGGCGGCATTGGCCACCACCGCGCTTTCATGCCAGGCGAGGCCGCCGGCCACGCAGGCCGCCAGCGCGGCGATGACCGTATCGCCGGCGCCGGAAACATCGGCCACTTCGCGCACAGCCGCGCGGATGCACTGCGGCTCCTCGCCCGGAATATAGAGGATCATGCCCCTGGGGCCGCGCGTCAGGAGCAGCCGCGCGAAACCGAACTTCCGGCACAGTTCCTCGGCAAGGGCGCGCCGCTTCCCGGCGTCGGGACGCGCTCCCGGGGGCAGCCCGCAGACCTGGCGAAATTCCGCCATATTGGGCGTCACGCAGGCCGCGCCCCTGTACCGCGACCAGTCCTCCCCCTTGGGGTCCACGAGGACAGGGATGCCCATGTCCCGCGCCATGGCCGTCACCTCGGCGCACAGGTCGGTCCCGTCCTCGCCCCGCCGGAAAACGCCCTTGTCGTAATCCGAAATGATGACCGCGCCGCAGCCGGGCAAAAGCCGCGCGATGCTCTCCCGCAGGGGCGGAAGCTCCCGGGCGGAAAGCGGCGCGACACGCTCTTCGTCCAGACGCAGCAGTTGCTGGCCCTGGCCCAGCACCCGCGTCTTGCTGGTGGTGGAGCGGTCGCGCGAGACCGTCAGGCCGTCGCCAATGCCCTCGCCGCTGACCGCCTCGCGCAGGGCGCGGCCTTCGGCATCATCGCCCACCAGACCCGCAAGCCGCGCGTCGACGCCGAGACGGGAAAGATTGCGGGCCACGTTGCCCGCGCCGCCGGGCACGCTCCAGCGCCGGGCCAGGCGCACCACGGGCACGGGGGCCTCCGGCGAGATACGCGCCACCTCCCCGGCGAGATAGCGGTCAAGCATGACATCGCCGACCACAAGAATGGCTGTTCCGGAAAAATCCATCATCCACCAGCTTTGGTTTCAGGGCTGCCCTTCCCGGCATCCCGGCCACCGGCCCCGGGGCGGGGCGTTTCGGAAGCCGGGAGGTTTTCCGCCGGCGCCCCGGCGGCCTCTTCCCTCGCCTGCGCGGCCGAGCGCGCGGCCGCGATGAAAAGGTCCCTGAGCTTTTCCTCGTTGGCCTGCTCGTCCAGCAGCGCGTGGATCCGCCGCCGCGCCGCCGCGCCCAGACGCCGGCGTTCCTCCGGGTCTCTGGCCAGGCGTTCCAGAGCTCCGGCCAGCGCCGTCACGTCATTCTGCGGCACCACAAGGCCGCTCACGCCGTTTTCCACCGCTTCCACAAGACCGGGCAGGTCGCTTGTCACCACGGCAAGGCCAAAGGCCATGGCCTCGGCCAGGGCCGAGGGGAGGCCGTCCATGTCGCCCTTGCGCGTCCTGCGGCCGGGCGCCACGAAAATATCCGCATGCCTGAAGGTTTCCGCCATGTTTTCATGGGCGATCTGCCCGGCGAAGCGTACACGGCCCCGCAGGCCGAGCCGCCAGGCAAGCCAGCGCAGGCGCAGCCGCTCCGGCCCCTGCCCCGCCACGGTCAGGCGGAAATCCACGCCGTCCTGCCGCAGGCGGCCGCAGGCGCGCAGGAGCAGATCATAGCCCTTGCGCGGCGCAATGGTGCCCACGGCCAGCAGCTCCACCGGCGCCACCGGCTCACCGGGTTTTGCGGCGGGGACGGGCATGGCGTCCGCCTCCTCATCGGGCGGGGTGAGGGTCAGCGGATCGCGGAGCAGTACGATCCTGTCCGGCGCCAGGTCCGGCAGCCGCTGGCGCAGGGCGCGGACCGCGACCTCCGTGTCGCAGCGCACAAAGACCGCCTCCCGGGCCTTGACGGCCCAGTCCGCGCCGTTCAGCGCAAGGTCCTGGACGCGGACGGAAAAGGCGAAGGGCAGCCGCAGCAGCCGGGCCGCCACCAGCGCCGCCGTGGCCTGGATGCCCGCGCCCGAGGCATAGAGAAATTCGATACGTTCCTGAAGCCCCCAGCGGGCGAGCAGCGTGCCGCAGGCAAAGGCCCATATGCGGGTCAGCAGCCCTTTTCCCCAGCGCGCGTGCGGCATGAGCCGCCATAATGCCCAGAGAGACTGGGAGGCCCGCGCGCGGCGCGCCAGCGCCCCCAGGGCCGGCAGGGCGTGCCAGCAGCCGATGCGGCGCACGGCCAGCGGCAGGGCATAGCCCGAGGGGTTGCCGAGCACCCCGCTGCCCCGGATGGCATAGATGCGCGAGAGCAGGCCCTCCGCATGCAGCCGGTGCGCGATCATCATCAGGCACTGGCCCGAAGGCTCGGGAAAGCGTTCGGCCACCAGCGCGCCGCGGACCACAGGGTCCGGCAGGGCAAGCAGGCTGCGCGCGGCCACGCCCGAGAGCGCGGCGAGCTCACGCTTGCGGCAGTGGAGGATGCCGTCTTCCAGCGTGTAGATGCTGTCGCAGAATTCGGCCATCTTGGGATCATGCGTGACCATGACCATGGAAACGCCGCCGGAATGGCACAGGGCGCGGAAATTGTCCATGATCAGCCGGCTGGTGCGGGCATCGAGCGCGCCCGTGGGCTCGTCGGCGAGAAGGATGCGCGGGTTGTTGACCATGGCCCGCGCAATGGCCACACGCTGCTGCTCGCCGCCGGAAAGCCGGTTGCTGCGGTAATGCACCCGCGCGGAAAGCCGCACGAGTTCCAAAGCCCTGATGACGCGCTCCCAGCGTTCCTGGGGCGGCACGTTTTCGTAGATGAGCGGAAATTCCACGTTCTCGAATACCGTGGAATGTTCAAAAAGGTTGCTCGACTGCATGACGAAGCCCATGTTCCCGCGGCGGAAGGCGGCCGTCTGCTCGCGGTTGAGCCTGAGCACGTCCGTGCCGAGTATCTCCAGCGTGCCCGCGTCCGGCGCGTGCAGCATGCCAAGGATATGGAGCATGGTGGACTTGCCGCAGCCGGAAGGCCCCATGATGGCCACCAGCTCCCCGGCCTCCACCTCGATGCTCACGCCGCGGAGCACGGGCGCAAACCCCGCGTAACACTTGTACAGGTCCTTGGCGACGATGACTGGTGCCATGCTTCACCTTTTCATTCAAAGCGCAGGGCCGAGACCACATCCATGCGGCTGGCCTGGATGGCGGGATAAAGGCCGCCGGCGACGCCGATCAGGGCTGAAAAAACGATGCTCCCCACGCTGCTCGCCAGAAGCAGGGAATAGGAGACCCCCGTGCCCAGGGACCAGGAGCCCAGCTCCACCAGCAGCACGCCCACGATAATGCCCAGCACGCCGCCCGCCAGCGATTTGCACAGGGCCTCGGCAAGGAACTGGGCCAGGATGTCCGCGTCCGAACCGCCCATGGCCTTTTTCAGGCCCACCTCGCGCGTGCGCGCGCGCACCGCGGCGAAGGTGCCATACCAGATGCCGAAGCCGCCCAGCATGAGCGACGCGACGATGCCGAGCCAGAGCAGCACCTCCACCCACATGAAAGTGGTCCGGATGCGCGCCAGCTGCTCGTCCTGCGTGCGGATCACCAGATACGGCGCGGCCTGGTGCTCGCGCACCACATCGGGGATGCGCCTGACGATGGGCGCCACGTCCTCCCAGCCGATGGCCCGCACAAAGAGCCTGTCCACCCTGCCGCTGCTCCAGTTGCGGTCGATCATGGTGGTATAGGGCAAAAAGCCGCCCCGGCCCCAGCCGCCGAGCATGACGCCGCTGACCACGCCCACCACCTCGAAAACATCCTTGCCGAGGATGAGGAGCTTGCCCACGGCGTCGGCGGGCGTGTCGTACAGCATCTGCGCGGCTTCACGGCCAAGCATGGCCACACGGCGCCTG
The DNA here is from genome assembly GCA_900547595.1 of uncultured Desulfovibrio sp. Lineage (GTDB taxonomy): Bacteria > Desulfobacterota > Desulfovibrionia > Desulfovibrionales > Desulfovibrionaceae > Desulfovibrio. Next base: position 5,406 of record URHE01000063.1, on the reverse strand, counting down.
CGTTCCATGTCCGCGGCGTCGAAGAGCCGTCCGGCCACAAGCGTCAGGGAATAGACCTCGGCGAAATACTGGTCGATGCCGATGAAATCCATGTTGATGGTGCGTTCGCCGCTGGTCCGCAGCCCGAACACCTTGCCGCCGTACAGATTGCGGCTCACCATGCCGACGCCCGGCAGCTCCCGCAGGGCCTTGATCGTATCGGGATAAAACTCGCGCCGGGGCTGGCCCGGATAGGCCCGGTCGTCCATGAATACCTGGATGACGTTGACGCCGCCCATGAGCACCATGTCCTGCCCGACCTTGTAGCGGATCTCGCGCCCCAGCACAGCCAGCACGATAAAGGCCGTGATGCCCAGGGCGATGGAGAGGATGACTCCGAACCCGCGCTGGCGCACAACCTGCCTGAGGCTGACGCGAAACAGGTCTGACATGGCGATCATACGAAAACTCCCGATCCTCCACGGACGGCGGCATACAACTCCGGGCAGCCGCGGAGGCCGCCACCGGAGCATTCAATGTACGGTCTTGAAGGGCCGCTGTCAAAGCCGCCGGCAGGCGGGCACTCAGTTCCGGCGCCGCATGCCGAGGAGCACCCCGCCCTTGCCCACAAGGTAGACCATATGCCGCCAGGCAATGGTTTTCGCGGGAATGGTCGCCGCATAGACACAGGCGAACAGCCCGGCGGCGCAGAAAAACGCGCCCAGCCAGCGCCCCAGGGGGACGGCCACGGGCAGCAGGCGCCGCCAGCCCGACAGCGTCCCCGCCAGCAGCACGAGCCAGCACAGGGCGAGAAACGGCGCCATGCCGCCGCCCAGCCCCAGAAGGCCACCGCCAAGGGCGATGCAGGCCCAGAGCGGCGGCGCCAGCATGAGCGCGGCCAGCACGCCGAGCAGAAGCCACTGGCCCGTCATGCAGAACTTGAGGAACAGCACCTGCCGCTCCATCCACGCGCGCCACACGCCGAAGGCATGCCTGGCCGCCGTGGTGCGCAGCAGGGCCGCCGCGCACAGCCGCACATGGACGCCCCGGGCCTGGAGCATGGCCCCGAGGGAACAGTCGTCCACCACATTGGAGGCCCAGAGCCGGGCCACGCCGTACCGCTCGAAGGCGGCGCGGGTCATGCCCATGGCGCCCCCCCAGGGCTGGGTGAACGCGGCCACGCCCTGCAAAAGTCGCATGAGCAGGACGCTCAGGGCATAGGCCAGGGTGACGGGCCCATGGTCGCGCGGTTCGACCTCGTGATAGCCGGTGCTGAACGCCGCCTCATGGCGCGCCAGCGGGCCCGCGAGGCAGCGCGCGAACTCCGGCCCGGCCATATGGGTACTGTCGCAGAACAGATAGATGTCCGCCGCGTCGCCCACGGCGGCCACGCCCGCGAGGCTGTTCAGGTTTTTCTGGCCGCAATCGCGCGCCTCGCCGGCGACCACATGCCGCAGAGCGGGGAAATCCTCCCGCAAGCGCCGGATGATGCCCACCGCCGGGTCATCCTCGCCCGAGGTGACGATGACGGGCAAAAGGTCGGGATAGTCCTGCCGCAGCAGGCTGCGCAGGGCCGCCTCCATGCGCGGGTCGTTGCCGGCGGCGGGGATGATCATGGCCGCGCGGGGCCAGCCGCCATGCGGCGCATAGCGGGCCTCTTCCCGCTCCCGCCGCGCCGCGGCCGCCAGCCGCGCGCCGCAGCGCATCAGGGCGAACAGCAGGGCGCACTGGACAAGCCCCAGAACAAAGAAAACAACGGTCATGCGTCCTCCGGAACAGGGCCCGCCCGCGCCGCGGCGCCAACGGGCGCGAATGTCAGCGGGGCAGGGGCGCGCAGTCCTCAGCCAGGAGCGGCACATCCAGGGTGCGCTCGCCCTCAAGGCTGAGGCTCAGGCCGTTTTTCAGCCTGACGCGGCCTTCCATGCTGCGCGGGCCGGTGAGGCGCCCCGTGAAGGAATGCCCGGACGAATGCGAAAGGTCAAAGGCATTGGCCCGGATGCTGCCGAAAAGGTGATAGGTATCCTCCTGCCCGTTGGCATGCCTGAGCAGCAGGACGCCGCGGGCCCTGCCATCCGCGCCGAAGCACATGCCCGCGCGAAAGGTGGCCGTGAGCACCTTGCCTGTCCAGAGTTCCGTCACCTCGCCGGGACCGCTGGTGATGGTCTTTGCGCCGGATGCCTCCGCCGCGGAGGCGACCGCCCCGGCCAGAAAGACGAACAGGGCGCCGAGCGCCGCCACACGAAGGACGCGCGCGGGGCTCATGCGGAAACTCCCTCCCGCTGGCCGCGCCGCCGCGCATGCAGCCGCGCGAACAGCTCCTCGTGCGCCCCCACCATGGCGGGAAACGAAAAGTCCCGTTCCACGCGGGCGCGTCCGGCCCGCCCGAAGGCGTCGCCCATGGCCGGGTCCGCCAGCAGGCGCAGCAGGGAGTCCGCCAGGACTTCCGCGTATCCTGCGGGTGAAAGCAGCCCGGAAACGCCGTTCTCCACCAGGTTGGGGATGCCGCCCACCGCCGTGGCGCAGACCGGGAGCCCGCAGCTCATGGCCTCCAGAATGACATTGGGCTGCCCCTCGCGCACCGAGGCCAGGGCAAAGACCCGCGCCGCCGCGTAGTGCTCGCGCACATCCGGATCGCCGGGGACAAATTCCACGCGGTCCTCCAGCCCGAAGGTGGCGGTCAGCATGCGCAGCTGCGCCTCCTGCGGGCCGTCGCCGACGATGCGCAGGCGCGCCCCGGGCACATGGCGCGCCACGATGGCAAAGGCGCGCAGCAGGGTCAGGTGTCCCTTGTCCTGCGCGAGCCGCGCCACGCAGAGGATGAGGGGCTCCCGCCCGGAAGGGGGGACCTCCGCGGGCTGGAAGCGTTCCGTATCCACCCCGTTGGGGATATAGCCGATGCGCCGCGAGGGCACGCCAAGACGGCGCAGCCCTTCCGCCAGGGCCTCGGAATTGCAGACATGATGGTCCGCCAGCCGCCAGAGCAGCCATTCATGCTGGCGGCTGAGCGCGCCGCCGCCCCGGCAGGTGCCCACAATGGCCGGCACGCCGAGCAGGCGCCCCCAGATCCGCCCCCAGATATTGGGCAATGCCGTGCAGGGCACGAGAATATCCGGCGCGTGCCGCCGCAGGACCGGCCCCAGCGTGGCGAAAAAAAGGCGCGGCACGGCGCGCCCGGTGCCGAGGTACGACACCGGAATATCCGCCCCGGCGGCGACCGCGTCCAGATCGGTGGGCCCGGTGAGCACGAGCATGGACGGCGCGAAACGGTCGCGGTCAAGGCGCCGCGCCAGTTCCAGGGTCTGGCGCTGGGTGCCGCCGAAGCACAGATCTTCCATGAGAAAGAGGACCGAACAGGGCTGTGGCATGGTTTCTCCCGTCGCCGGTCATACACGGCAACGCCGGGCCATGATACGCCATCCGGCCCCGCTTGCAAAGCGGCAGGGCATTGCCTTGGCGGACGCGGCGGGCTACTCTCCGCCCATGGATATTCCCGGTCTGTCCGCTCCCCGGCCTTCCGGCGGCCGCCCGCCCCTGCGCGTGGTCATCAGCCTTGATGTGGAGGAAGAGGGGCTGTTTTCCGGCAGGTATGCGGCCACGGGCTGCGGCGTGCGCAATGTGGAACTGCTCCCCCGGCTCGCGCCGCTCTGCCGCGACCTGGGCTTTCCGCTGACGCTGTTCTGCGCGTACACGGTCTTTGCCTCGGTGCCCGGCCGCGCCGTGCTGGCGCGCATGCGCGACGACTGCGGCGCGGAGATCGGCGCCCACCTCCACCACTGGAGCACACCTCCGCTGGAAGCCGCGCAGCGGCCGGGCGAGCCCACGCGCACCCATCGCCTGCCGCGCGACCTTCTGCGCCGCCGCCTGCGGACCCTGCTCGATGCCGGGCGGGACTTCCAGTCCGCGCCGCTGACGAGCTTCCGCATGGGGCGCTGGGACCTCAAGGCGGAGGTGCGTCCCCTGCTCGCGGAAGAGGGCATCCTGGTGGACAGTTCCGTCTGTCCGCTGCGCGCGTTCCGGAACGGGCCGGACCATTTTCTCGCCCCGTCCGACCCGTACTGGGTGGAAGGCGCGCCGGGCAGGCCCCTGCTGGAGGCGCCCATTACGCAGATCCCCCTTGTGCCCGGCATGGAACGGTTGTGGCACAGGCTCACGCGCGCCGTGCCCCCGCTGCTCGACCGCTTCCATTTTTTCGGCGCACTGAGCGCCAATCCGTTCTGGCACGGGGCGCGGGCCATGCGCCTCGCCACCCGGCTCCATGTGCGCCGGGGCGGCAAGGTGCTCAGCCTGTTCTGGCATTCCTCCGAAATGCTCCCCGGCGGTTCCCCCCATGTGCCGGACGAGGCCGCCGCCCAGGCGGCCCTGGACAGGATTTTCGCTTTCTGCGTCTGGCTGCGCGAGCACTTCACGGTGGAAGGCGTCACGGCCACGCGGCTGCGCGCGCTCGCCCCCGGCCTGGGCTTTGCCCGGCGGGACACGGCGCCGTCTTCCGGAGGGGGCGACTGGTGAACCGTCTCGTCTTTGTCCTCCTGGACGGCCTCGGCGCGGCCACGGCGCGCAGGCGCATGAGCTTTCTCGCCGCGCTCACGCAGGCGGGCGGGGCGCGCCATACGGAACTCCTGGCCGAACTGCCCCCGCTCTCGCGCCCCGTCTATGCCACGCTTGTCACCGGGCTTTCTCCGCTCAGAACCGGCATCGTCCGCAACGAGGACGCCCGCCCCTGCCCCGGAGAGACCCTCTTTTCCCGCGCCCGCGCCGCCGGGCTCACCACCGCTGCGGCGGCCTATCACTGGATGAGCGAGCTCTGCAACCGCGCGCCCTTCGCGCCGGAACGCGACCGCCTTTGCGACGACGCGCGCCTCCCCATCAGCCACGGCCTCTTTTACAGCCAGGACGCCTACCCCGACGACGAGCTCTTCCGCGATGCCGAGGCCCTGCGGCTGCGGCACGCGCCGCACCTGCTTCTCGTGCACAGCATGGGCATCGATTACGCGGGCCACTGCGCGGGCGCGGGGTCGCGCGCCTATCGCGACGCGGCGCGCGCCACCGACGCCCTGCTGGCGGCCTATCTGCCGCGCTGGCTGGAGGCGGGCTTCGCCGTGCTCGTCACCAGCGATCACGGCATGGATGCGGACGGCAGCCACACCGACCCCACCCCGGCGGCGCGGCGCGTGCCCTTCTGGCTGGCGGGCGCGCCCGACGCTGCGGAACTGCCCGCCCGCCAGACCGACATAGCCCCCCTGGCCGCCCGGCTGCTCGGCCTCGCATGGCCGTGATTCACCGAGTTTTTTCCGACACAGGTTATTACAATATTTTCTTTCGCCTTTTTTATAGTTGTCTGTGAGACAGAGCTTCATTCCGCTCACCGCCCGGAGCGGAGCGAAGGGCGGGGGCTGTTGCCGCAAGAATCCTAAAAAATAAGATTTTTTT